>CAMYYV010000035.1 GCA_947303625.1 uncultured Bacteroidales bacterium
TTAAAATCCCTTGCCCTTTAAAGGCGTGCCGGTTCGAGCCCGGCCTCGGGTACGCAAAAGCAGCCTCTTCGTTTTGAGGAGGCTTTTTGTTTTGGATTTAAATAGTTACTACATTTGCAGCATAAAAATATCGCAGTATGAAAGCAACAAAGAAAAACGTTTGGTCCGAAGTGAAGCGTTACATTGTCATCACCTTGGCGTTGTTGGTGATGGTGTTCGGCTGGACGGCCTTCCTCATCCCCAATCATGTGCTGGGTGGCGGCGTCAGCGGTATCGCCACCTTGATTTTCTATGCCACGGGTATCTCGACGGGTATCTCGGTGTTTGTCATCAATGGCATCTTGGTGCTCATTTCGTTGAAGGTGCTGGGCCCGTCGTTCGGCATCAAGACGGTATATTCCATCATCGTTTCGTCGGTGTTCTTCTTCTTCCTTCAACGATGGATCACCGACCCGATGCTGGCGGGCGAAATCAAGCCTTTTGTAGAGGAGAAGATCTTGGCGGCCATTCTCGGCGGCGGCTTGGCGGGCCTGGCCATCGGCGTGGCCTTCACCCAAGGCGGCAGCACGGGCGGCACCGACATTATCGCGATGATGATCTGCAAATACCGCAATATTTCGCAGGGTCGCGTTATCTTACTCATCGACATTGTCATCATCTCCTGCTCCTATTTTGTTATTGAGAACGACAAAATACAAGCCATCATCTATGGCTTCGTCGTGATGGGCGTGTGTAGCTATTGCATCGACTTGGTGCTGACAGGCAACAAGCAGAGCGTGCAGGCTTTTATCTTCACCTCCGAGCCTGAAAAGGTGGCCGACCGCATCGCCAACGATATGCACCGAGGCGTGACGATGATTAACGGCACGGGATGGTATACCAAACACGAAGGTCCCATCGTGATGGTGGTGGCCCACAAGCGCGAGTCGCAGCAGATCCTGCGTATCGTAAAGGAAATCGACCCACGGGCTTTCATGACGATGAACACCGTGATGGGTGCCTATGGCAAGGGGTTTGAGCAAATCAGACGATGAGTTACTGGAGATAAGGTGCAAAGAATGCTGTAAGCGCGTCGAAAATGTGTTGCGCTTTTTCTGCCGAGGCATCGTCGTCGCCCCGACCGCCTAAACGGGCTATGTCTTTAGAGTCGTAATCAGTGAAGAGATGCCATGTGGAATTGCCCTTAAACTCGTCCTTGGCTTTGTCGAGGCCGAACGATTCAACCAACTTCTGTAATCTAGATACGTCTTCCTTGTTCATCTTGCCTTCACGATGCTGTCCCCTCTCATCATAATGACTGAGAGTGAAGCCATCGTCATCCTTGGTGACATAGTATTTTATTTCGCGAAAGTCAGAGACGTTATAATAATATTCAAATCTGACGAGATTGCCACGAAGGGGCAACCAATGGCCGAAAAAGCTCAAAAAAGGAGCCGTTTGTCCACTCACGAAAGTGGTATAGTAGCCCGTGAAGTCGATAGTATCGCCCGTGTTGTAGCAAATGAAGAAGCGGTAAACTGAAGCACTGTCATCTTCGGTGGTGCGATTGTATTCTTCCTTTAGGCGATACATGTTGACCAACTCTTGTAGCTCTTTTAGATAGTCGTTGCTGACAGAGACCTCCTTTTCCGTGTCGTATTCGGCATTGCGGATGAAAAGCTTGGCTTCCTGTTCGCCGCGTTCCATGCGATATTCGATGTCGCGTCCTTGTTTGTTTTTACAGGTGTACTGGAAGAGGTTGATCTCCTTGGCTTGGATGGGGTAGTCTCTCCACTTCTGGAAATACGTTGAAATGGCATTGCGAGCCTCGTGGTAGTTGTTGGGCCAGGCCATGTAACCGCCAGAGCTCTTGCTTTTGTCTGAACCATATTTGAAATAGAGCGACCAACTGTCACCATCGAAGATTTCCATCCTAGGCTTGTAATCATCTTTCCATTTGTGCATCTTGAATGCCATGATGATGGAATCCAATTCGTCGAAAATGGTGGTGTCGTCGATGTAGAAATCCTTCTCCTCAGGGAAACCTTCGTCGATGACAATATGTACCCTGCCGTCTTTCTCAGTACTGACATTATATTTCTCTCCGGAATGCCAGGCCATCGTGTTATGGTGGTTGTAACTAAAGTAAGTCAGGCGCTCTGTTTTCATATCTTTTGGATTTTGTGAGATGCAGGACGCGAAGCTACACATCAGCATCAATAGCAAATAGTTCTTTTTCGTCATGTTATTATGTTTTATGAAAACAATTAAGGGAAAGTCAAAAGCTTTCCCTTAATTGCATTTGTTTCAATGGGTTGGATTATTTGACACCAAGTTTCTTGGCGATATCCTTCGGCAGGGCGTCTTTGTGCACCACGATGTTCAGGGTCTTGTAGCGCACGAAGGCCTTGCTGACGTACCAGATGCCTTTGTATTGGCCAGCTTCGCCCCAGCTGTTCTTGACGATGAAATATTCGTTGCCGATTTGGTCCTTAGCGGTACCGTAGATGAGCATGCCGTGATCGTCGCCCGTCTCGTAGTTGTCATAAGCGATTTGACGTTCCTTTTGGGTAACCCACTTCTGAGGGGTGGGGCTGTTTTGGGCTTCTTTCTTACGGTCGGCGGCGCTCATGCCCAGCCAGTGGGCCATGTCGCTGCCTTGCAGGTCACGGTTTTTGGCTTCGAGGTCGGGCAGCACAGCTATGCCGGCCATCGGGCCACGCAGCCAGCCAGCCTCGCTGACGTCGCTACCCCAAGCGATGGGATAACCTTTGTCAATGGCGTTGTCCATCACTTCCATCAGTTCGTCGATGGGGAGGTTCCAAGCCTGGCCCCAGCGCCAGTTGTCCTGCACTTCGATGACGAAGGGCTCGTAGAAAGGATGGTGTGTGAACGAAGTCAGGTTGATGTAGTCGTCCATGTTGAGGCCGGTGGATTCGGCGAAGCTCATGGGCGTGTATTTCTTGCCTTTGTAGGTGAATTCGGTCGGAGGCACGCCGAGGTAGGCGTCATAAATGCCGGCCAAGCCTTTCTTCCAAAGCGGGTTGCCGTCCTTGTCCATTTGGATCTTACGACTCTTGATGACACCTTCCACATAAGGGTCGGTGACAGCGGAGAGCTCGGTGAAGTTCGACAGGGAGTCGCCGTGCATGGCACCGGCAGGCATCAACTCGTCGGGGATAAGGCCATAGTGCTTGATGGCATACAGCACGTCACCAAACGAACCACCTTGCGAGAAGGAGACGTCGCCGTGGGTACGGACAGCGGCTTCAGCGCGGTCGAGGTAAGTCTTGTAAACGATGTACATCTCGGAGAAATCGTACTCGGGCTTGCCCATACGGAGCAGCTCGGCCTCAAAGAAGGCCAAGGAGCTGTAGCACCAGCAGGTGCCAGCTTGGTTTTGGTCTTTGACGGAGGTGACGGGGAGTTCCTTCACCGTGGTGAACTTGAAGCCTTCGTCTTTCTTGTCTTCGGTTTTGAGCTTGGGTTGTTGTGCAACGGCACCGATGCTGAGCATCAAAGCAGCTGCGGTAAGGATGTGTTTGAAGTTCATGGTGTTGTTTATTTGTTGATTGATGATTGTTGAGTTGTTTCTTTAATAAAGGTTGGGCCTTCGATAGGCTCAGGCACCTGGATTCTTTAAAGGCCTAGGTCTTTACGAAGGGCCTTCGGGAGGGCGTCTTTGTGCAGGGTGAAGAAGATGGTGTATTGGCGCAGGTATTGTTCCGAGCAGTACCAATAGCCTTTATAGGGTCCGGCATCGCCCCATGAGTTCTTGATTTTGTAGTATTTGTTGCCTTGCTGGTCCTTGGCGATACCTACAACGAGCATGCTATGGTCGTCGCCTGCATCCCAGTTGTCGTAAGCTTTCTGGTGGTCTTCATCGGTCACCTGCTTTTCGGGGACGATCTTTTCCCAGAGTTTTTTGTCTTTCGGGTCTTCAGGTACGATACCCACGCCTTCCTTACGTGAGAAGCCAGGGTTGCTGACATCTTGTGCCCAGCCGAGGGTGTAGCCGTGCTCAAGAGCATAGTCGACGGCTTCCATCAACTTGTCCAAAGGCATGTTGTAGGCAGGGGTCCAAGTCCAGTTGTCGGGGATTTCGACCATGCAAGGTTTGTTGTATTCTTCGCTGGTGAAGGAGCAGATTTCAATGTAATTGGCAGGGTCAATGCGGTATTTCTCTGCAAACGACTTGGGCGTGTATTTCTTGCCGTCCACAGTAAACTCTTCCGGCACTTCGCCAAGATAGGCATCCAAGACGCCTTGCACCGCCTTGGGGCCTGCAGGCGAGATCTTCTTGTTGCCGTTCTTGATGATAGCTTGTGCCACGCCGCTGATCACTTCGTTCATCTCGCTGTGCATGTGGCGGTCTTCGCCAATTACCTTACCGCTGTAGTCGGCCTCGGGCATCATGCCGTATTTGTCGATCATATAAAGCACATCGCACACTTCGCCGCCTTGGCTGAGGGTGTTGTTGCCGTGCATGCGGATGTATTTCGCCACTTTTTCGGTCCAGGCATTGCGGACGATAAACATCTCCGACAGGTTGAACTCCTTGCCGTAGATGCGCAGGATCTCCGCTTCGACTAAGCCGACACCGGCAAAGCACCAGCAAGTGCCAGAGCTGCCTTGGTTGTCGACGGGCGTATGGTTGACGTTGACGGTCTCGGTGATTTGATAGACGGGATCTTGGGCTAAAAGCGTTGAGCCCGTAGCCAGCAGCAGCACCAAGGCTGCCAATTTCAGGATTCTATTCATAATATTTTGGTTTATTGGATTTTAACGACTTTTTTGATTTCGTTGCATTTGCCAATCAGTTTCACGAAATAGGTGCCTTCAGGAAGGGCACTCATGTCGATGGTGACTTGATTGTTGGTGGCAGCTTGGTGCACGATCTCTTGTCCCATCAGGTTGAAGAGGCCGACTTCTTGCAGTCCTTGGCTCTCTATGTGGACAACGCTTGAGGTGGGGTTGGGGTAGAGGGTCGAGGCTTGCGCTTCGGAGGTCTCGCCGATGGCTGTGGTCCAATCGACATAAACTTCGTTAGATGGATTGGATTCAAGGTTGCCTGTGGTTCCAGTCACGGTGTAGCGGTACGACTGTGATGAAGTGGCCGTATAGTCGATGAAATCGGTTTCGGAACTGTGTCCGATGCGTTGGCCGTCGCGGTAGATGCTGTATCTTTCGGCTTTCGTAGCTTCGTCCCATTGCAGGATCACGCGCCCTTCATGGATGAGGAACCTGAGGTTTTGTGGGATGATGGTCTTGTTGACCGATAGGTAGTGTAGGTCGGGATCGCTTTCGATGGAGGCATAGCCCGAAGTGCAATCGTCGTCCCTGTAGTAAGCCACCACCGCATAGTCATAGTGCTGGTCAGGTTGATTGACGAGGTTGTCTGTAGTGGAGGTGCCGGAGGTCAGCTTGACGCGAGTGAATTCCTCGCCTCTGGCGCGGCGGTAGAGTATGTAGCCGGTCGGAGCGGGGTCGGGGGCGTCCCATGAGAGACTCACCCTGACGGGTGTCGTCATCTCATAACGGAAGTTGGTGGGTATTGCACAGGGCGATTCGGGGAGCACGTTGCAGTGGTTGGAAGCCATGGTCTCGCCATCTACGGTAAAGGCGGTGACGTAGTAGTTGTGGAAATTGTCGGCAGCTTCCGAATCGGTGAAATGGGTGTCGGTGGCAACGGCATAGAGGATGTTGTCGCGATAGATATGGTAATTGATGGGATTGATCATGTCGGGAGCGTTCCAGTTGAGGGTGACGTCTTGCCCCGAGACGGACGCCGTGAGGTCGGTAGGCCCGTCGGTCTCAGAATCTTTGTCGCTGCAGGTGTTGTTGAGGATATAGAACAAACCTTTGACGAGGTTGTCCGATGATCCTTGGTAGTGGGCTTTGGTGGTGCCATCGTCGTTTTTGACAACGAAACTCATGTTTTCGATGGATTGTGTGGGAATGTTCCAGTGGATCTCGACGTGGCCGAGAGGCAAATTGACGGCGCGGTTGGCATTGGACGAATTGAGGGTGAGGGTAGTTACTGTGTTGCCCGCCCCGTTGACGAACGACAAGGAGCCATCATGCCATCCTTGGGCGTCCGACGAAGACATCGTCACTGTCCAACGGCAGGTGGGGCCGATAAGCACATTGTCTTCAATGGTAGGAAGGCCAATGGCATTGTGAGAGATGGCATACACGCTATAACTCACAATGGCGGGCATGTAATGGTCGGTAAAGGTCATGTTTTGGCCTGGTGTCACGCTGTTGAAAGTCTGGATGACGACACCGTCGCGGGTGACCACAATCTGGTCGATGGACGAGAGGTTGTTGAGGTGGATGTTCTGAGTGGGGTTGGTCCAACTCAGCGTGGCGGTATAGTCGAAGTCGTTGCTGGGCTCCACGGTGAGGTTGTCGGGCTGTAAGGGTTGGTAGTCGTATACATCGGCAGGCACATAGTTGATGACGGCTTGTGCCCAGCTGGCAAAGTCAATCTCGTCGATGACGAACCAACCGTCGCTACTGCCGCCCCAGCCCCAGTTGAAGTGGAAGAGGTTGTTGTCGTCGTAGCCGTCGCATACGAAGGCATGGCCGCCACTGTTGCTTTGGCCTGAATAGTAGACGGGCCAGCCGATGTCGAACTGGTTCTTGAGCAAGTTTTGCCAGTTGGTGAGTGAATAGTTGTCACGACTTTTCAGGCTTGCATTGTTTGAATAAGAGAAATAGCGACGGATGGCCGAGGGCACGTCCCATGAGTTGGCACCGCTGCCCGAAGGCGAGAATTGCATATCGACGGCTACGCCGCAGTGGTACATCAGCATGGCTACGGCCTCTATTTCCTGTTGTGAAGCTCCACTGAGGCGATCGGGCATGTGCTCCCAGTCGTAGGTGGTATTACCGAAGTTGGCCGATTGGTTGCCATAGCCATAGCAGTAATACGAGTGGCTGCTTGAGCCTTGCAGCGGGTGGTTCCAGCGTTTCATCACCTGACTCATGGCGGTGGCCACGCAGCCTGCATAGCAACGGCCGCCGGGACCGCCGCTGGCTTCGGGGGCATACAGGTTGTAGGGTGAGTCTTGGTTCCATTTGGTGGTGCAGATGTAGTCGACGCCACGGCCTCCATTGAACGAGAGCAGCTTGCCAGTGGTTGTCACACTCTGCCACTCTTCGGGAGTGCGGTCGTCAAGCACGGCAGCACGGCTGGTGCGCGCCTCGATGATCTTGCCTAAATAAAACTCCAACTCGGGCGACATGTTCTCAGTCGCAAACGGGCCTTCGTCGGAATAGCCCACGATGGGACGGAAACGGTCGTCGGCACTAACGATGACGAAGCCTTCCTGACCCACGTTGAAGGCATAGAAGCAGACTTCGTTGCGCTCGGATGTGCCTGTATAGACCAATTGCAAATCAGTGGATTTCAAATTATTGTCGAAATTGGCGCAGACAAACTTCTGACCGATGTTCTTGGCTTTGGCCGCATCAACGGGACGGGCGTTCAGCACGGTCATGCCAGCGAGCATGACGATAAACGTAAATATGAGTTGTTTTTTCATGGTGATGATGTGTTTCTATTAAGGGGTCAAAAATAGGAAAAAATACAAAACGAATGGGCCTTTTGGAAAAGAAATCTTTTAAATCGTTTATCAGACGGTGATGACCTCATCCATTTTGATGTCGAAAGGCTCGGTGGGGATGGTATCGACGCGCTGAAAATCGAAGCAGATGCCGATGCGTTTCACATCGAGGTGTTGGCAGAGAAAACGGTCATAGTAACCCTTGCCGCGTCCCAAGCGGTTGCCTGTATTGTCGAAGGCCACGCCTGGCACGACGATAAGGTCGAAATCTCCAGTGTATGGCTCATTCTGAGGCTCCAAGATGTTGAAGTCGCCCACGGCAAAAGCGGTGTCTTTGCCGTATTCTACGGGGATGATGTCGTCGCCAACCACGGTGGGCAGGATGAGAATCTTTTTCAGATGCCATTTTTCGAGGAAGGCTTGGGTCTGCACTTCGTCGGGCAAGGCGCTGTAGAGCATCACTCTCTCGGCGTTCACGAAGTCGGGGTGCTGTTCCAACTTTGCCAGAATCTTTTCCGACTGTTCAAGAAGTTGCTCTTTGGTATGCTGTTTTTTCAAGGCCTTGATGTGGGCACGCAGTTCTTTTTTTTCCATGGGGTTAGATTTTGGGAGCAAAAGTAAGAAACATACTTGAAACAGCCCAACCGAAAAGGAAAAAACGTACTTTTACACCCTGAAATAATTAGGTATGGTATGAGAAAGTGCACTTTGCTTTTGATGGTATGCTGCTGTCTCATGGGTGTGGCAACGGCGCAGGAACACCGCCGTTATGCCTTGATGTGGCATGATGAGTTTGAAGGAGAGACATTCGACAAGACCGTATGGTCGAAGATATGGCGTGGCAGGGCCGACTGGATGATCCACATGTCGTCGAACGAGCGGCTTTATGCCATGGAGAACGGCGACCTCGTGCTGCGCGGCATGGTCAACGACTTCTTGCCGAATGACACCGCCGATTTCCTCACCGGTGGCGTGTGGAGCCGCAATCGCAAAGCCTTTGGCTTCGGCAGAGTGGAGGTGAGGGCCAAATTCGACGTGGCGCAAGGCTTCTGGCCCGCCATCTGGATGATGCCCGACGTCAACCAGTCAGTCAACTGGCCTTATGGTGGCGAAATCGACATCATGGAGCACTTTAGGGACAACCCCTACGTAAACAACACGGTTCACAGTCATTACACCTACCACCTCGGCAAGCGCAACCGCCCGTCGCATGTAGCCTATCCGAAGTATAACGAGGGCGAATACAATACCTACGGTGTGGAACGCTTCCACGACAGCCTCGTATTTTTCGTCAACGGCAAACGGACGCTCAACTATCCGCGTTACCGCAACGGCGTCGACGGACAATTTCCGTTTGACCTGCAAGACTATTACCTCATCCTCGATGCCCAGTTGGGGCGCGACCGCTCTCCATCCATCGACACGGCTAAGTTGCCGGTGGCGCTGCGTATCGACTACGTGCGCTATTATGAAGTGGACACAAAGACCGATGTGATTCCCGAACCCAAAGATTATCAGCAGTATACTAGAAAGCGTTACAAGTTTAGGAAGACTGTGGTTAACGCCAAATAGACTTTCGACAACCCCGATGCGTACCATATCGTTACTCGACGGGGCAAGGCCACTATTTCGGGCAATACCCTTTGGGCGAAAAGCACACTTTCACAGCTCGTTGGCGAGGACGGCAAGATTGCCAACGTAGATTTCTATGATCAGCCGGCATGCCCTTACCGTGGTGTCAGCCTTGAGAAGTATAACAAAAAACTGACAAACGAAGACCTGATTAAGATTTTGAATGCGATGGCATTTTATAAATTGAATTACCTGCAATGGAATGGACAAGGGGATTTTAGCGAGGAAGAAATCAGTATCATAAAGGAATATTCGAATGGTTGGATTAACATTGTCGCTGATATTCCGTCTGTTCAAGATGTTGATTTCATAGATTTGGATGCTTCGAGCCAAATCTTCCTACAATCTGCTTCGAAAAACGGAGGTTGGCTTTATCTGAAAGACTTGGAATCGGATGACTTGGATGCCCTAAGGGCTTTTGCTGAGCGCTATTGGCGTGGCGGCGATGCGGGTGAAGGAACGGTTGGAAACGTCTTGCCAGATTCCTTGTCGACGGCGGGAACAAGACTAGCCAATTTCAAGGAGAAGTTGGCCGTGCACCGCGAGCGTTTCCACTTTTAATCATCACGACCTCATTAAAATGACAATGACCACGACCTCGTTAAGAGGTCATGGTCATCGTCAATGGTCATGGTCAAAAATCAACGGCCGTTGTAGTTGCCGCTCAGGGTCTCGATAAAACTGTTGGCAGCTGTCTTCATGTTGATGAAATCGCTACCCAACGAGCTGGAGCAGTCGAGCACAAGGATGATCATCGCGCTCTTGTACTCGTTGACGATTTGGGTGTTGCCTGAGGGTGTGAACTCGCTGTTGTATTGCCATTGCGATGTCGACTCAAGCCAGTTCCATTGCTTCACGTAGTCGGTGCTGATCTGGTTGCCTCCCATGTCGGTGAGGTTTTGGAACGAGAACAGGTCGAAGATGCCCTCGGTCGAGGCGGTGACGGCGACGCCAGACATGCATACCAATCCGACATATTGAATGTCAGTCAGTTGACCTTTACCACCATTGCGGATATAGGTGCCTTCGATGTAGCATTGCGACTCGTTGACGTCGGTCACGTTGTCGAAGGTGAAACGGATCTTGGTGTTGGGCTCTTGTGCCGGCAGCTTGAGCGTGACGTTATAGAAGGTGCTTTGGTTGTAGAGCTTTTGGGCGATTTGGGCGAACTGCTCGGAGGCCTCGCTCATGTTGCTCACCTCGAAGACGTTGTTGGCAGGGTCGCTCGACAGCTTGTTGAGGTTGTTGCGGAAGCCTTCAATGTCGCTCACGTCAGAGCCGCGCACGCCAATGGAATAGGCCGAGATGTTGGTGCCGCCGATGAGTTCGTTGTTGATCCTCGAGTTGACGGCAGCCAGATACTCGCTGCCCGAGTTGTAGCTATCGGAGAGCACATACGAGCCTTGGTCGAGGCCATCGGTGAAGGTCACTACCGAGACGTTGATGAGGTTCTCCGGGATCTTGGCGGCGGCGAGGCTGTTGAGGCCCGTGTTGACGGCATGGTAGAGGATGGTGCCGTTTTGCATCGAGAGACCGTCGACGAAGTTCTCGAAGTTGTGCTTGGTTTCCTGGTTGAGCAGGCCGAGTGGCATGGTGTAGAGCTGGTCGTTGAACCCGACGATGCCGAGATAAAGGCCTTCTTTGGCCGGTGTGTTGTCCTCAGCATGTGGCTTTCTGCAACTGCTGAAGGTGGCGAGGGTAGCGACAAGGGCCAAAGCTGCCACCAATGTGAGGTGTTTCTTCATATTCGTTTGTTCTTTAGTTTTTCAATTAACGCGACATTGCTTTTAAAATTGCAAAGGTAGCATTTTTTTTGGAATGGCCTGTCGCAAGCCACAATTGTTTTATCTTTGCAGCGATTAAAACCTTACAAAATGAAAGCATCTCTATTCTTATCAGTCTCGGCATTGGCCCTTATGCTGTTGGGCTGCGGAGGCAATGGCAATCAGGCAAAACCAGAAGGAAACAATGAACCTCAAGTGGCCGAAAACGACACTCAGAATCTAGGCGAGGTCCAATTCGATGTGTTTGACGACGTTGATTGGGACCGTCCCCTGTTCTCGCTTGACAAAAAAGGCGACACGGTTGAGACTTGGAAATATGATGAGTTAGGCAA
This sequence comes from uncultured Bacteroidales bacterium, assembly GCA_947303625.1. GTDB lineage: Bacteria > Bacteroidota > Bacteroidia > Bacteroidales > F082 > Limimorpha. The sequence goes on from CAMYYV010000035.1 coordinate 11,299, forward strand.
CCTCGTTTCTTATAATATGGAAGAGGAGGACGGCTTCAGATACTCCAACGACTACTTGTATGATGCATGGGGCAGGCTGACTCGTGTGACGGGCAGCTCGTTCACCGGCAACACCCGTGAGTTTTTTGAGGATTACACCTACACCGACAATATGAGGATCAGCAGAGGTGACCACTACACCGAGGGCTATCCTTCCTTTTTTAAGGTCAAGGAGGTGTGCTATTTCATGGATAGCGACTTCAAATACGACACGCTTTGCCAGGAGTATGAAGCGGAGCTGTCATGGGATGAATATGACGAGGAAGAGGAAGTCTTTGACGAGAGCCCGTTGAATCTTGCCCGCTATAGCACTAAGAAATACACGGAAGTCAATGGGGAGCCCAAGGTCTCGGAAGAGTGCTTCTACTACGAGGACAGGGAACATCCCGGCAAGTATAATCTGGGATATAAACTCGTCAATATCTATAATGGCCAGGGCTTGCTGGTCGGCAGCATCTCCCAGATGGCAGACGGCACCGAGACGAGGACGGATTACAACTACCAAGGCAATGTGAAGGACAGCCTCACCTACTATGCGCGGAAATCGGATTTCAAGCCTTACACCTATGTCGAACCCAAAGAAGACATTGTGCGTAAAGTCGCCGAACAGTTGCTCCCCGAGGAATATCTCGACGGACTGCAGTGTCAGGGCAAGACCATCGCCACCGTGGATGTCGACCTCGACGAGACGGAGACCATCGCCTGCTACCAACGCCTCGATGGCTCTTGGACGGTGCTGACCTATTCTCCCATCCACAGCCCTGAAGACGACTGCTTGGGCATCTATTCCTTTGATGGCAAGAATCTGACGACAGGTGATGCCACTCACCTTCCTTTGGTCATGGAAGGGATGCAGCTTTCGGGGCATCAACTCTTCTTCCCCTATCAGGGCGATGAGCTGCAGTTTGGAAAAGACTATTTTGTTTTCCCGATAGAAGACAAACAACCGCTCCGTTTGGAATGGACGGGGGCGCAGTTTGTCGTGAAGAAGTAATAGCGAAATCAGCTCTCGGCCATCGCCTGCCGGATGGCACGGCACAACTGGTCGGGGCACGAGGTGTTCTTGAAGCCGCAGCGGATGCCTTCCAAGCGCTGCAGCACTTCCTCTATTTTCATGCCTTCCACTAAGGCGCTCACGCCTTGCGTGTTGCCGTTGCAGCCGCCATAGAACTGCACGTTCTTCAGGATGCCATCTTCGATTTCAAACTCGATGGCCTGGCTGCAGGTGCCTTGGGTGCGATAGGTGTATCTCATCAGCCTTGAAAGTTCATGGTGATGTTGACGATGACATCGGGGTGCAGCGAGCGGCCTACGGGACAGCTCTCGGCAGCGGTCCACAGCAAGGCTTTCTGCTTCTCGGTGTATTCCTTGGCGGGGAAGTTGAACACGATGTCGATCTGGCCGATGCGGCGCGGGTCGGCGTTCATAGTCTTCTTTACCGAGTATGTGGTGCCGTCGATGTCGAACTTGTGGCCTTGTGCGCTGATACCCATGATGGTCATCATGCAGCCAGCCAAAGCTGCGCAGGCGAGGTCGGTGGGCGAGAAGGCTTCGCCTTTGCCGTGGTTGTCGGTGGGTGCGTCGGTGAGGATGGTGTTGCCCGACTGCACATGGGTCATCTCGTTACGGAGATTACCTTTGTATGTTCCTTTGATTGTTACCATATCTGTGATTGTTTTTATGGGATTGCTTCGCAAGAAATCTTTCAAAAATCTTATTTAAAACCAAAATCAACGATATGCATATTGATTGATTTTTTTAATTGATTTTTGACAGATTTCTCGGCTTTAGCCGATACCATGATTAATTTGTTCCAAAATAAGCCCCGCCAATCGGCTAGTGCCCACACGGAAGAGGTTGGGGTTGAGCCAAGCGTCGCCGAGGATGTTTTTCACCAGATAATAATAGGTGAGGGCATCTTCAGGGGTCTTCATGCCGCCGGCGGGCTTGAAGCCGACCTTCTTGCCCGTGGCCTCGTAGTATTCCTTGATGGTGTCGATCATGACGATGGCGGCGAGTGGCGTGGCGGCCACCGGCACCTTGCCCGTCGAGGTCTTGATGAAGTCGGCACCGGCGAGGATGGCCAACTCCGAGGCCTTGCGGATGTTCTCTACTGTCTTCAGTTCGCCTGTCTCAAGGATGACTTTCAGCTTGGCCTTGTCGCCGCAGGTGGCTTTGATGGTCTTGATCTCGTTGAAGACCTCGTCGTAACGACCGGCGAGGAAAGTGCCACGCGAGATGACCATGTCGACCTCATCGGCACCTTCGTTGACGCAGTATTCCACCTCTTTGACTTTCAGGTCGAAGGGCATCATGCCCGAGGGGAAGGCACAGGCCACCGTGGCTACACGGATGCCGCTGCCAGCTAATTGTTGCTTGGCCTGACGGACGAAGGGACTGTAGATGCAGATGGCAGGCACGCTGAGGTGCGGTTTCTGCTTCGGGAAAGCCAAGGCCTTGTCGCAGAAGTCCTTGATCTTGGCCTCGTTGTCGAAGGCTTCCAAGGTGGTGAAGTCGATGCTTTGGAAGATGGTGCGCAGGGCTTCCTTTTCGCCGCCGCGTTTCTTCTCGGCGTTGATGATCAGCGCGATGCGCTCGTTGAGCGCAGCTTCGCTATGGTTGTAGGGTTTGAATTTCATGATGGTTTGATTTTAGACTTCAAAGGTAAGGCTTTTTGTTGGATTGGCGGTCATAAAGTCTCCAAATTCACTTTCATCCGCCATTTCCACTGGTTTTTGGCGTTTGACGGAACGTTGATTTGGTCGTCCGTGGGGTCGGGCGACCAATTCTTTTCGTCCAAGTCCAAGAGGTCCTGCAAGGGGTAAATGTTCCATTTTGAAGGACTATCCAAGTGCTTGTCCATGATCTTTTTGAGTGTCTTGGCGGTGACTTTGCGGTCGTCGAGGTCGAGGTTGTCAAGGAACTGGCGGGTGCGGACGCGGTCTTCTGTCAACCAGCCGCGCAGCGTGGGCATGTCGTGGGTGCCGGTGGTGTAGACGCAGTTCTCGGGCAGGTCTTCAGTTTGCACAAATGGGTGACCGAATACCTTGGGCATACGCTGCACCTCAAGGCTCATGATGCCTAATTGCTGCATCACTTCGGGGACACAAGCAGGTATCATACCCAAATCTTCGCCGCAGGCGACCATCTTGGTCGCATTGATGAGCGCGGGCAGTTTCTCTAAGGCTTTCTGTTTCCAGAACTCGTTATGGCGCCGGTAGTAGAAGTCCTCGTAAATGGCATTGATGGCCTGCTTCTGTTTCTCGTTGAGGGCTTGGTAGGCCTTGGTTTTCTGCAGTTCGATGCGTGGGATGTATTTGTCTTTTTCGTTGGGTGCAAGGATGAAAAGCGTATCCAAGCCTTTTCTCAGATGCTTGCTTTTGACGAAATGGAAGCCTTGGTCTTCAATCTCTTCCTCGCTCAAAGGCAGGGCAGGATTGAAATGTCCCAACAGGCCCGACTTGGCAGTTTTCGGTATCTCCCAGATGCGGAAGAAACCGAGGATATGGTCGATGCGGTAGGCGTCGAAGTAGCGGGCCATCACCTGCAGGCGGCGTTGCCACCAGGCGTAATTGTCCTTGGCCATCGCCTCCCAGTTGTAGGACGGGAAGCCCCAGTTCTGTCCCTCGGCGGAGAAGTCATCAGGTGGGGCTCCTACTTGCACGTCAAGGTTGAACAGCTCGGGATGCGATTTCACGTCCACGCCTCCAGGATTCACGCCGATGGGAATGTCACCTTTTAGTAGCAAACCCTTGTCGTGCAAGGCGTTGACAGCCTCGCGAAGTTGTTTGTCGCAGTGGTATTGCAGGAAGAGGTGAATCTCTGTGCCATTGCCATCTCGCTCGGCGCAAAATTTAGCATAATCATGGAGCCAGTCTTCATTGTCGTTGACAAATTGTCGGAATTCAGCGGTTTCTTTCAATGTGTCCCATTGCTGCTCAAAAGCGATTTGGAAATAATTCCATTTGGCTTTCAGCACCTTGGGGTAATCCACAAAGTCTTTTGCGTTGAGCATCGTCCGCATCCGCTTGTATGCTTTCGTTTTTCCACCTATGTCATACCGAGCCTGCAGGGCGAGTGTATCTATAGGCGGAAAAACGCCCAATTGCTCAATGTTCAAATAAACCGGGTTCAGCGCAAAGGCCGAAATGGCGTTATAAGGATAAGAATCGTGCCAGTCATAATGCGCCGTCGTGTCGTTGATGGGCAGGATTTGGATGATTTTCAGCCCGTTGGCCACGCAACAGTCGCCCAGTTTCGGCAGGTCGGTGTATTCGCCGATGCCGAAATCGTCGTTCGTGCGCAGGCTGAACAGGGGCACTGCCACGCCCCGCATTGTTTGACGTTCGGTGAGGCCGAACCAGTCCCATGTGTGGTCTTTGCCCTCGGGAAAAATTCTATTGGGGCCGTCTTCCCAACGGATCTGGTCGTTTTCACGGATGAAATATTTGTATTCCTCCGTTTGTAGAGACGTGGCGCGCCGCGTCTCTACGGAAACAGACCAAATCCCTGGCCCCACATATTCCATCGGCACGGCCTTGTCAGGGTTCCAACTCCCTAATTCTGGGATGTCTCCCGTGAGGAACAATTCCTCGCCCCAGCGGCTGTCGTATCTTAATCGGAATAAGGAGGCCATGATTCGTTAATCGTAATACGCTTCGTCTTCCGGGGTGATGGAATCAATCTTGAAAGAGTCTCCGTCTTTGACAAGGCCAAGCTTCACGTGATATTCGTAGCTTTTTTTGCCTTCATAATAATAGGTATTGGTAACCTTGTACGAAAGCCCGTCAGCCGGTTCAATAGTGCGCTGGCAGTCGCCGATCACATCACCGCCTCCCTGATAAAGGAAGAGCCATATCGCCAGGCATTCTCCCTCACAGTCGTAGTCGTATTCGTCTATCAGAGTCTGTTTGGCTTTTGGGGTAACATGTTTGTTTACATAAAGATAGGTTTCCTCTTGTTCTCGGTCGAATGCTTCCTCAAACCCTTGATAGAAGTTCTCCAAATACGTTTTGCCCAACGCTACCGAAGGATCGGGTGTGGCGACGGTGTTCTCAGTTTCGGCTTTGTTGTCAGTTTTTTGTGTGTTGTTGTTACTGCCAGTGTTGCCACAGGCCATCATGGCGAATGTGACCGTTGCCATGGTGATAATGAGGAATAGTTTTTTCATTTTGAAATGGATTTGAATGGTTTTGATGGGCAAAGGTAGAAAAAAATATACTTTGCCACTAAAAAAACTATTCTATCCTTACTCGGTACAACGACTTCCTGTGGTTTCCGCCTGTGGTATAGATGAAATACAGCATCCCATCGTGGACCCTGACGCTTTGCGCGAAGGGGTAGCCGCTGAGGTCCATGACGGCGGTGGCGGTGCCGGTCTCGAGGTCGATGCGCTTCAGTGTGCCGATGCCGTCGGTGGCGAAGATGGTGTAAAACTCCTTACGGGCTGCGTCCATCAGCATGTTCTGCTTCCAACGACGGTCGGGCACCATCTTGCCGTTCCAGTTGCGGTATTCGTGGAAGGTGAGAGGGTAGCGCTGCAGCCTGTTACCGTCGCTGTCGTAGACGAGGGTCTCATGGTTGATGAAGGCGAAGATGTAGAACTTGTCGTTGTCGGCGAAGACGGGGGCAAAGACGGGTTCGATGAATGCGACTTCGTATTGTCCCTGCCGCAGTCGGATGCTGCCGGCCGCTTCTTCGTCTTCGATGTAGTGGAGGAGTTTCGGCTCTTCGTTGCTGCCGAGTCTGTTGAGGTCGTAGCTCAGCCCTGTGTTGAAAAAATGGTACCATCCAGTGACGAAAGTGTTGTTGGTGGCAGCCACGATGGTGGAGAATCTCTCGTAGAACTCCAGCTTCGGAATGGGAGGGAAGAGGACCATCGTGTCTTTCTCCCCATCGCCCATGAATCCCACCTGACTGGCTTGGTAGTCGTCGAGGGCGTAGATGTCGCCAAAGGCGTCCCTATTGATGGCTTTGTATTGCGACGAGACCGGTGTCTCGTGCAGCGTGTCAAGGTCGAAGGAGAGATGGAGTAGCGACGAGTTGTGGCGGCGATAGACGAGCAGATAGAGACCATCGTCACGGATCACGTAGTCGAGGACGCTCATCACCGGGTTGTCGTAGGCGATATGGGGCGCATTGGCGGTCACCTCCACTTCAAGCAGCTCGTGTTTTTTGGTTTTCATGTTGATGGTCAGCGGCTTGCCGTTGAGGTCTTTCTTTGTGAGGGTATAATGGGTGGGCTCAAAGACCATGTGGGCAAAGCGGAGCTTCATACCAGCCTTGGCCAAGGTGTAAGTGAAACGCCCATGGGCATCAGTGACGGCGACGAGCAGCGAGTCGTGCACATACACGCTCACATTCTCAATGGCCTTTCCGTTCTCGTCTTTGCAGTAGCCCTGCACGATGGAACGGTCCTGGGCTGTGGCTTGAATGGTCATGCCGAGACCGAAAAACAATAGGAATAATGCGACCTTTTTCATGCTTTTGAGTTCTTTTGCCAGACAAAAATAGAAAATATTTCAATTCAAATGCGTTTTTGTTTATTTTAGTACAACTTTTTACATTTTTAATTCAATGATACAAATTTGCTATCTTTGCGCCGTAATTAAATGCCATGACTGCTTTCGATTTCTTTAATATCATCCGTTCTATCCCGAAGACGCTGCGCTTCAATTTCCATTATTTTCCGCTGAAGACGGCCTTGAAGCTGCCCGTGGTGGTGTCGCACCGCACGTATCTGCGCGAGCTGCACGGCAAGGTGGAGTTGCCCGAAAAGATAGAACGGGCGATGGTCAAAATCGGCTTCGGCGATGTGGGGCATTACGACCGCAAGCGCTCCCGCGGCATCTGGCAGGTGAGCGGTACGGTGAGTTTCGGCGGCAAGGCGAGCATCG
>CAMYYV010000036.1 GCA_947303625.1 uncultured Bacteroidales bacterium
TGTTGCTCATCTTGGCCACGGCCACCATCTCGTCGATAGGCACGCCGGGCATCCCGGGAGGCAGCATCGTCATGCTGATGATTGTGCTGGATTCGGTCGGCATCCCGATTGAGGGTATGGCGCTCATCTTAGGTATCGACCGGCCTTTGGACATGCTGCGCACCATGGTCAATGTGACGGGCGACATGACGGTGTCGTGTGTGGTGGACGAAGGCAACAAAAAGAAAACGGTCGGCCACAACGCGTGATCGACCGTGTAATTTGGATGCTTGGGCGCGTCCTGCGCCTTTTTGTATTTCTACCAGCCCGAATCTGAATCCCAGTCGGTGCCGCTGTCCAAGTCATCGTTGTCGCTGCTCCAATAATCCCAGCCGTCGATATACACGTCGCACCCCATCTTATCGGCTTTCTTTTTGACTTTTTTCGTGAGGTCGTCAGCAATCTTCTTGAGTTGGTCTTTTTCTTTTTCCGTTATCTCGTCTAAATCCCATACGTCATCAAGAATTCTATCCTCCAGATCGTCTGCGGCGTTTTCCAATTCATCGCAAGTGCTTGCATCATCGATTAGGTCTTCGATTAAAGCATAGTATTTCTTGCTATCATAGAAATGTTTGGTCACAACAGAATTTGAACGTCCGGAGAGGCTTATCACGAGTATGACAGCGACTGTCACCACGGCGCCTGCCGCCAAGGCAATCCACAACCCTTTCTTGGATCGCTTGATTTGATGGCCGCAATACTCGCAAAACGTGCTATTCTCTTCAATTTCTCTTCTACAATTAGGGCATTTTTTCATGTCGTACTAAGTTAATTTCAATAACGAATTCAAGTTCCTATTATAACCAGTGTCGGTGTTTGGTTTGTTGGTTTTTAGTGACTGCAAAAGTAGGAAAAACCTGAGAGAAATACAAAACTATTTGAAAAGTTGCAAAAACGACGGCTGGTCACGATTGTGACCAGCCGTCGTTTGGGACTTAGACGCTTTAATCGTCTTAGTCAAGGTCGCACCCTAGTTGTTCAGCTCTCTTTTTAGTCTTATCGCTGAGGTCTTCGATGATCTTGTTGAATTGCTCTTTTTCCTTTTCGGTCATCTTCTCTTCAGCGGCATATTCGTCGCCACCTAGTTCAATGGCAAGAGCCCCGAGTGCCACGGCAAAAGCAGCTTCTTTCAGTTCTTCGCAATCCTTAGCGTCTTTAATCATTTTTTCAACCTCGTCAAAAGCTTCCTTCATTTCCGTAAATTGCTTGGTGCCTTTGGCGGTTGGAGCCTTTTCTTTCGAGGTTTCTTTCTCGTTTGTAATCTCGGTTTCGTTCTTGTTTTCGTTTTCTTGTTTGTTCCCGTTGCCTCCGCATTGCGTGAAGGCGAACATCATCAGAGCCGCGAGGGCAATGGTCAAAGTCTTTTTCATTGTGTTGATGTTTAGGTTGTTAGTGAATAATTGCCGCAAAAATAGGAAAAAACTAGGAGGCATCAATGGTTTTTGGATTATTATTCAATTGGTAGTTGTCGCAAGTAATAAATATTACGTATTGGAAAAAACAGTATTTTTGCGCGCTAAATCAAACTATAACACCTTATGACACACAAATACCTCATTTCTGTATGCTTGTCCGCCCTTGCCTTTTGCTTCATGGTGGGATGCAACAACAATGTCAAGCCCGACTCGAAAGATTCCAACAATACAGCTGCCAATGCTCAGAATAGCGAACAACTCGTAGAACCTGAAATTTCAGTCAACGATGCTGTGGATTGGGACATGCCGGTTTTCGAACTCGAAGCCAATGGCGACACTATCAAGAAGTATGCATACCGCATCGATGGCAAACTCATCGCAGATTATGACTACTATGAAAACAAGCCGGTGTATTATCATACCTACGAGTATGATGGTAACGGCAATCTCATTACCATCACCTCGTTTTATGATGGTAATGAGATTGGCATGGATACACGTAGTTACGATGAACAGAACCGCATCCTCAAGAGAGAATACGGTGAGGAATCCGACAGCGGAGAATTTGAATACTCTTACGTTGGCAACAAGTGCATCGAGGTTTCTGAGAGCGCCTTGTCGGAAGTGGTGTTTCGGGATGTCACCGAGACTTATTATGATGAAAACGGCAACGACACGCTGATCGTCAACAATACGGCCCGTGTGCGCGAGCATACCGACGCAGATTATAACCCCAATGTCGAGACTGTCGTCTACAAGACCCGCAAGACTTACGTGACCATTAATGGCGTGTCGAAGCTGAAGTCGTCGTTGAAGAAGGAAATGCAGAAAGACAACGTCGCTATCGTCAGAGATCAGGACGATTACGAGTACGACAATTTCGGTCGTGTGATTACCTACAAGCATTATGACGATTTCGGCGATGGCTGCCCTGTGACCGACGAAAAGTTTACTTATACCTATTCCGAAAACTGTCGTATCGACCAAAACGGCAACAAAGTCTACTACAAGGTCAAATAAACAAGGGAGAGTAGGAGTCTCCGATCATACACATTCGATGTTAAATAATAACAAATTATTCTGAATATGAACAAGACAATGAAACTGTGGATGTTTGCCGCCATCCTTTTCTGCGGCGCAAGTTTGGTGGGTTGCGGCAACAATAAGCCTGAAGAAAACCCGGAAAAATACGCTGAGGAAAATGGGCCGGTGAAGAACACGGAAGTTGACAGGACGGCTGAAATCGTGGCTTACCACGATGCCGTTGCCAACTATCTGGTGGATGTCCTTGGCAAACAATACGCTAAAGGCGAGATTTGCATTCCTTTTCCATTCATCGTCAGCACCGATGACGGCAACTTGGATGATGTCAAGGTGTGGGGCGACTTCTGGGTGTTCAACTATAACCTTTCGGGTGACACGCTGAAGACCGTTTCGGGAGGCAACCATCCTGGACTGCTCCATTTGAAGAAAACAGGCGACAGCTTTGAGGTGACTAATTTCGAAGCTGTGGAAGATGGTGCCGGTAACATGGAAAGCGCCAAGAGGATTTTTGGTGACAAGTACGATTGCTACCAAGAAATCAGCAGCCTCCAAGAGAAACGCGAACAAGAGCGGCTTCGCTTCACCTCAGAGTATGTGAAGAAGCACAACCTGTCGGCCACCATGGTGCAGGATTATGGCTGGCCCGCAGTGGAGCTGCCTAAATAAGCTTCCAACCCTAGCCTAAGATTTCGCTCATGTCCGATAATCTCGAAAAATACTTGAGTCTTGTCGGCGAATCCGTCGAGGAAGGTTCCTTGGTGAAGATGACGTTGAGCAAGCCTGCCCAGAAGCACGACGAGCTCCGCAATGTCTATGTGAAGCCCGTATTGATCAAGGAGAAACGCTTGTTTGCCTTTACTTATCATTACGAGCGTCGCGACGAGGTGAAGAACTACGATGCCGCGCAAATGCTTGAGATGCTTCGAGAGATACTGCCTCAGCGTTTCCTGAATGCGGTGCTGTTTACCGTGAATGAAGACGTTACCCTGTTGGTTTCGAGCAAGGGCAAGGCTACACTTCAAACCAAGAAAGTGCAGGAATGCCGCGAGCAGAACCTGGAGCACGATAAGCAGAAGGTCCGTCTCATCAATCCGGCGAATCCTTGGTGGTATCAGCTTGGTCTGACCACGCGTGAGGGAAAGATTACCGCTGACATGCAGCACAAGTTCAAGCAGATCTACAAGTACGCTGAGATTGTGGAGAGCCTTGTCAAGCCGATGAAGTTTGAAGGTACTGTCCACATCGCTGACATGGGGGCAGGGAAGGGGTATCTCACTTTTGCCCTGCATGAACTGCTGACCCAACGGCTGAACTTGGATGTGGACATCAAAGGCGTGGAGATTCGGCCCGACTTGGTGCTGAAAATCAACGAGATCATCAAGACCTCTGGTTTGAAGGGCTTGGAGTTTGTGGAGAGCAGCATCGAGGCATATCATCCTGAAAAGCTGGACGTTTTGATTGCCCTGCATGCCTGCAACACTGCTACCGACGATGCCATCGCCTCGGGTATTCGCGCTGGTGCGGAGCTGATTGTCTGCGCGCCGTGTTGCCACAAGCAGATCCGTCAGGAGATGGAACGCTCGGGCAAGGTCGACGCCATCACGCGCTATGGCATCTTTCTGGAACGCCAGGCGGTGATGATCACCGACACCATCCGCGCCTTGGTTTTGGAATACTTTGGCTACAAGACCCAGGTGATGGAGTTCATTGAGATGGAGCATACGCCGAAGAACGTGCTTTTGGTGGGACGGAAGACGAAATCCCGCATCGATAAGGAAGCCATTCTGAAGCAGATAGAAACGCTAAAGAAACAATACGGTATCCAACAGCATTATCTCGAGTCTATACTGCCTTTTGTGGACTGAGTTAATAAGGTAAGGGCAAAAAAAAGAAATCACCGGATTTGAATTGAGGTCCGGTGATTTCTTTGTTACTGCGTTGCAGCTTGATGACTATTCCTTGATGATTCTTCTTGTCACGACGCCTTTATCGCTTGTGATCCTAATCATGTAGACACCGCTTTCGAGGTTGTTGAAGTCAATAACATCCTCGCTGCCATTAGTTTGCGATGATCTTATCAGTTTTCCGTCAAGGCTGAAGACCTCATATTGCTGCATATTGTCGCATCCTACATAGAACATGTCTTTCACAGGATTCGGATAGAGAACGAGGTTCGCCACATGCTCTTCGTCAATACCTGTGCCGCTGTTTATATGGATATCAAGTAGATAGGTGCCAGACATTCCGGAAAAATACGGTGATACCATGAAATAGATCGTGCCGCCGGTCATCGAGATGTTACCATCCATCACATCGTCAATTCCATTTGAATAATTTTGGCCGTCAGTGGAGTAGGCAAACATCGCGTCAACGGTATATTCTTGTCCGTTGCCGCTGTCATATGAGTCGTGCAGACGCGCATTGATGATGTAGTTACGGCCTGTAGTCAATTCTATTTTGTAATAGTCAATGTCGTTGCCCACATGCAAATTGGAGCCTGTGGTGTATACCGATGTTTGGCTGTTCGACCAGTTCGATGGAACGAGTTTATAGGCTTGCGCTTGGGTGTTGTTGTTCTCATACTGGTCGGCGTTGAGCTCTGGAGCCACCACCACTACGGTGACAGGATTCGAATGGTAGTATGCACCAGCATAATACCAACCATTATCATAATAAGCCAATTCCATGTGATACGTGCCTGGTTCTGCTGTTATCCCCCCTTCGAAAGTCAGATTATAATAGTATCCTGACTCTAAACCGCTGTTGACGTTTATGATTTCGATGTTTTGTACCCACTCGCCGTCTAATGTTGACAGATTCACTCTTAATTTACCGTAATAGGTGCTGCTCCCTGTGTTAGCCACATCCACGCTGATTCTCGCTGTCGAGCCTTGTACCAGTCGGCCGCTGTTGCTGAGAATGTTGAACTCGGAATAGGTCTCGATGTCATCATTATAATAGATTTCGAAAGTGGCGTAGTTGTTATAGTCTCCATTGTCAATTATTGTCCAATCCTCGCCGTTTGTCTTGTAGAATAACTCTACTTGGTATTGGCCTGGCACAAACACCATATTGCCGGTGGTGGAGAACTCGAAAGTGTGGTAATAGCCGCCATCAAGGTTATATGTTTCTTGGTCAATAAAATCGATGAAGTTGCCGTCGGCATCGAATGCTGCTGCGCAGAAGCTACCACTGAAGGTGGCGTCGCCCCAATTGCCAATGCTTGCTGTAACTGTGATGTCGCTTCCGAACCATATTTGGCTATCTATTGATAATGCGGAGTATAGACGCAAGTCGGCGTTGGTGCTGCCGCCGCCTCCACCGCCGCCGCCGCCTCCACCGCCACCGCCGCCACCTCCGTCGGTAGGCTCTAAGCCGAAGATGGCTTGCTGGTTGTTGGTGAAGCTATATGAGCCGCCGCCGGCACCGCCGCTGCCAGGATTCAAGGCCGAAAGGGAGAAATAACCGTCGTTCTGACCGTCCCAGCCCCAATTGAAGTGGAACTTGTTGCTGTCGTCGTAACCATCGCAAACGAAGCAGTGACCACCATTACCGAAACCCGCATAAATCACAGGCCTCGACGCGTCGAGGTCGGCACGCAGCAGGCTCCTCCACTGGCTGTCGCCAATCTCGTCTTTCATCTCGCCATGAGCCGATGACTTATAACCGAAATAGTTTTTGAAAGCATATTCAGCGCAGTTTTCTGTATTGGTATAGCTCGAAATGACAAAAGCGCCGCTGCCACCAGTTGACGACACGCCATAGCTCATGTCGACACTCACGCCGCAGTGATACATCAAAGTGGCGACGGCGTTGTTGGTGCTGGTGACACGATTCGGCATGTTGCTCCAGTCGTATTGGGTTCCACCGAAGTTGGCATACAGCGTGCCGTATGAATTCGTTGAGTAGGAATGGCTCCCGCTACCAACCGAAGGATGGTTCCAATACTTCAGGATCTGCGCCATGGCCGTAGCCACGCAACCTGTCACGGTGCGCTCGCCATAATAGTAATCGTACGGACAGAGAGCATTATAATAAGGTGCCTGGTTCCATCTCGTCTGAACGAGCGGACTGACTACTTTCTCGCCTTTGTTGATGAACTCTGTTGATACCCCGGAAAAAAGCTCTTTCCACAATGTTGTAGTGGCTTTGTCCGCAACTATATCATTATCAATGATATATTGGACCTCGGAGCTGATGCCTACAAGCCAGTCTTCAATGTTGGCAGGAAGATTTTCAGTCACGAACTCGCCTGATTTCGAGTACCCTAAGATAGGAGTGCAGCGGTCGTCGTCGGCCACAATTACCCAGCCTTGATTGTCGTTTAAATTGAAAACGTAAAAGTGTTGGTTACTGACACTTCTGTTTGTGACTTGGGTGAGTTCAACCGACTTGTACATCTTGAGCGCTTCACCTCTCGTTGTGAGGTAGGTGTACTTCTGTTTCATGAAGTTCATTCCAACCTGACTTGCCTTGTCGGCACTGACGTGTTCTGCAAAAAGATTGATCTGCAAAACAGCAATAATCATCGATAAAAGTATTAATCTGCGTTTCATATACCTGTGTTTTTGTTGTAACAACGATTCGTTTCGAAAATGCAAATATACGGTATAATATTGACCAAGGCAATAGAAATAATCAGAAATTAAAAAAAAGAATGTTATTGGATATTATTTTTTGTCTGAAATGCATTTCGTATCGGAATTCTTTGTAATTTCGTGGACTTTTAGAGAACGACAGAATCTATCAACTAAAAACATAAAACATCATGCAAAACATCGATTGGGCCAATTTAACATTTGGTTATTATCCAACGAATTACAACGTCCGTTGCTATTTCCGTAACGGCAAATGGGGCGAATTAGAAATCAGCTCCGACACATCCATCAATATTCACATGGCTGCCACTTGCCTGCACTATGGTCAGGAAGCCTTCGAAGGCATGAAAGCCTTCCGTGGCAAGGACGGCAAGGTGCGCGTGTTCCGTTGGGACGAAAACTGCAAACGTTTGCAGCGTTCGGCTCAAGGCATCATGATGGCAGAGGTTCCCGATGCGTTGTTCTGGGAAGCTGTCGAGAAGGTCATCCGTCTCAATGCCGACTTCATCCCGCCTTATGAAACGGGTGCTTCGCTCTACCTCCGTCCGTTGCTCATTGGTACGGGCGCCCGCGTGGGTGTGAAACCCGCCGACGAGTACCTGTTCATGATCTTCGTGACGCCCGTGGGTCCTTACTTCAAGGGCGGCTTCATGGCCAACCCCTACGTCATCACGCGCAAATACGACCGCGCTGCCCCGCTGGGCACTGGCACCTACAAGGTGGGTGGCAATTACGCCGCTTCTCTGCGTCCGCACGTCGAGGCCTGCCACGGTGGCGAGTATGCCTGCGAGTTCTATCTCGATGCCAAGGAGAAGAAGTACATCGATGAGGCTGGTGCAGCCAACTTCTTCGGTATCAAGGACAATACTTACATCACACCTCAGAGCACGTCGATTCTGCCTTCCATCACCAACAAGAGCTTGATGCAGTTGGCAGAGACCATTGGCATGAAGGTCGAACGTCGTCCTATCGCTGAAGAGGAGCTGGCCACCTTCGAAGAGGCTGGCGCATGCGGCACCGCTGCCGTCATCAGCCCCATCTCGCGCATCGACGACCCCGAAAACGGTAGATCCTATACGTTTGGCGATGGCAAGCCCGGTCCTTGGAGCCTGAAGCTCTACAACAAGCTCCGTGGCATCCAGTACGGCACTGAGCCCGACGACTTCGGTTGGACAACCGTCATCGAAGGCCTCTAATTGGAGTGTTTTTCAAAAACTTGAAAAAAATGCGTCACTTGTGGCGCATTTTTTTTGATTAATGTGTATTTTTGTGGCGGAAAAGTATTTATCAACTAAATAATCGCACTATGAAAAAATTTACCTTTGCCTTAATGGCTTTACTGGCGTTCACTTTCTCGGTGAAGGCTCAACAGTATGTATCCACTGAGCCTGCCAACAGGAACGTCATCTTGGAGGAGTTCACGGGCCGTGGTTGCCAATACTGCCCAGATGGACACCGCATCGCCAATGAGATTGCAGCAGCCAACCCCGGAAGGTTTTGGGCTATTAACGTCCATGCAGGTGGTTATGCCCAAACTTCTTATCCTAACTTCATCACCCCTGATGGTAATACCATCCATGGTGGTTTCAGCATCAGCGGTTATCCCACAGGTGTAGTCAACCGTTCTACCGCTGCAGGCCAAAGCCGTAGCGCGTGGGCAAGTCTTTCCAACCAACAGATGAATCAGGCCTCGGAATGCAATGTGGCTGGTAGGGTGATTGTTAATCCTGAAACGCGTGTTGCTACCATTACTGTTGAGGTGTATTACACAAGCAACAGCTCCGCTGACGAAAACTACTTGACGGTGGCCATGTTGCAGGACAGCATCCTTGGCTCTCAATCCGGTATGAGTTACAACCCTTCGCAAGTTATTGGTAGTCAGTACTGCCATATGCATGTCCTCCGTGATGTTATCACGGAAAGTGCTTGGGGTGAGGCAATATCTCCCACTACACAAGGCACTTTGATTACCCGCGAATACGTCTATGAGATTCCTGAAATCATTGGTAGCCCCAATGGCGTTGAGGTTGATTTGAATAACATTTTCTTCCTGGCATGGGTCTCTGAGCGTTATCAAGGCACACCTACACGTCCTATCCTGACGGGCTGCGAACTCGACCTTGGACAGGGTGTCGACGAGCCTATCTATCCTATCTTCGCTGGCGTCAGCCAAATTGGTGGCGCCACCTGCACGCACACCAAGGACATCGAGGTGAGTGTGCAAAACATCGGCACCGAGACTTTGACTGCCATGACGTTTGAAGTGGAGTTTGAAGGCGAGACCACGACCATCAACTGGGAAGGCGAGCTGCCTCAGTATGCTGTCGAGAAGGTCGCTACCAGCCTGGAGGTTCCCTTCGGCACCTATCCTGTCGTCGTCAGACTGACTGAGGCCAACGGCCAACCGATAGAGAAACAAGCCACTGCTTCGGTTGAATGCATCGAGTGGGCCGAAGTTGAGATCGAAGGCGAAGAGGAAGAACTCCGCCTCGAACTGATGCAAGACAAGTTCGGCAACCATATCACTTGGGAGTTCACCACTCCTGATGGCACTGTGCTTGGCTCGGGTGGTCCTTATACCATGATGGCCAGTGGCACGGGCACGCAGCTCCACATCGAGCATGTCACCGTTCCCGCCGACGAATGCGTGAAGTTCACGATCTACGACCAGCAAGGCAATGGCATCTGCTGCTCTTTCGGTCATGGTTATTACATTGTGAAAGACAGCCAAGGCAATGTGCTCTTTGGTGATGAGGATGACGGTGAGTTCGGCGAGTCGGCTTCGCACGTGATCTCCATCAGAGGCCCGCAGGTCAATGTCACGGTGGGCGAGACCGAAGTGAGCAACATCGGCTACACCCATGCCGATTTTGTCGCTCCTCTCGACTACGAAGGATTCCCCGATGAGGTCGGCTTCGAATGCCGTAAGGTGACGAGTCCCGATCCGATGATCATCCAAGGCAACCTTAATGAGTTCCGTTTGATCTTTGCCATGACTGATGAACTCGAGATGTCGTCCATCTACATGGTGAAGGCATACGCCATCGTCAACGGCCAGACCTACTATGGTCCTGAGGCTACTTTCCAGACCTGGACGGAAGGCATCGATGAACTCGGAAACGGGCTGAAGCTCTATCCCAATCCGACTTCGGGTATGCTTAACATCGAAGGCGAAGGCATGGTCAGCTTTGAGGTCTACAACACGGTAGGCCAGCGCGTGATGACCCAGGAAGTGAACGGCAATGCGGCTCAAGTCAATACTGAGAGCCTCGATAACGGCATCTACTTCCTCCGCATCCTTGCCAACGACGGCAACGTGCTGAACCGCACCTTCTCAGTGGCTCGCTAAGTAGCCTACTGGATGTAACTAAAATAGCCGCTTCGATTGAAGCGGCTATTTTTGTTGGCCAACGAAAGCAAAGACTCAACCAAAAGAACGTCATCGCGGACCTTCCCCCTTTTAAGGGGGTGCCCGAAGGGTGGGGGATTAAGGATCCGCGATCTCCTGAACTCACAGCAGTCTTTTTCCTCTTAGCAACTCTGCCATCTGCTCTTGCAACTTCTTGGCTTCTTCACCAGCCCTCACGGCGAAGTCGCTGCCGTTGGAAGCATAGATGATGCCTCTTGATGAGTTGACGAGCAAGCCACATTTGTCGTTCATGCCATTCTGAGCCACGGCCTGCAAGTCACCGCCTTGTGCGCCAACGCCAGGGACGAGGAAGAAATAGTCGGGCAATGTCTTGCGGATTTCACCCAACTCTTCGGGATGTGTGGCACCCACCACAAACATCATCTGCTCCGAGGTGGCCCAAGTGGTGGCCGTTTGCAGAACTTGTTGGTGCAACATGCGCTCACCGACATTGAGGTATTGGAAGTCCTGTGAGCCTTTGTTGGAGGTCAGAGCCAAGAGGATAACCCATTTGTCCTCGAAGTTAAGGAAGGGCTCCACGGAATCTCTGCCCATGTACGGTGCCACGGTGAGGGCATCGGTTTTCAAGGTGTTGAAAAAGGCCTTGGCGTAGTTGGCCGAAGTGTTCCCGATGTCGCCGCGCTTGGCATCGGCGATGATGAAGATGTCGGGGTGGTTGTTACGGATGTATTGAACGGTGCGCTCCAGGCTCTGCCATCCTTTGGCGCCATACACCTCGTAGAAGGCCGTGTTGGGCTTGTAGGCCACGGCGTAGGGTGCTGTGTGGTTGATGATCTGCTTGTTGAACTCAAAGACAGGGTCGTCAAAGGCCAACAACTCCTGAGGAATCTTGTTGATGTCGGTGTCCAACCCGACGCAAAGGAACGACTGCTTTTTCTTGATTTGTTCAAATAGTTGGTGTTTATTCATAGTCGGTTGTTATTTTGTCACAAAACTTTCAAAACCTTCAAAACTTGTTTTCTATGCAGGGAAAGCGGCCAACTGGCCCGCTTTCCGGCGGCATCCCGGTTGGGTGCCGCCAACGTTTCTCTTTGTGTTTTGTAAGTTTTGTAGGTTTTGTTTCATTACGATTCTATGTTTTCTTTCAGTCTCTCGGCGTTTTCCGCCATCTGCAAGCGGTTGATGATCTCGTCCAAGTCGCCATCCATGACGGCGGCGAGGTTATAGACCGTCAGGCCCTCCACACGGTGGTCGGTGACGCGGCCTTGGGGGTAGTTGTAGGTGCGGATCTTCGCCGAGCGGTCGCCGGTCGAGACCATGGTCTTGCGCTTGGCAGAAATGTCTCTGATGTATTTCTGGTACTCCATGTCGTAGATGCGTGTGCGCAGACGCGCCAAGGCACGCTCGCGGTTCTTGGGTTGGTCGCGGGTCTCGGTGCACTCGATGAGGATTTCCTGCGTCTCGCCCGTGTTGGGGTTCTTCCACATATAACGCAGGCGCACGCCCGACTCCACCTTGTTCACGTTTTGTCCACCGGCGCCACTGGAGCGGAAGGTGTCCCATTTGATTTCACCTTCGTTGATCTCCACGTCGAACTCCTCGGCTTCGGGCAATACTGCTACCGAAGCAGCAGAGGTGTGGATACGGCCTTGCGTCTCGGTCTTGGGCACACGCTGCACACGGTGCACGCCCGACTCGAACTTCAGGATGCCATAGCAACCGTTGCCCGTCACGGTGAAGTCGATTTCCTTATAGCCGCCGCTCGCACCTTCGCTGACACTGGTCACCTCGACTTTCCAGCCACGGTTCTCGCAGAACTTGCTGTACATGCGATACAGGTCGCCGGCAAAGAGGCAAGCCTCGTCGCCGCCTGTGCCCGCACGGATTTCCATAATGGCGTTCTTGCTGTCTTGCGGGTCTTTGGGAATCATCATTACGCGGATGTCTTGCTCTAGTTGCTCGATACGCGTTTGGGCGGTGTCGAGTTCCTCCTGAGCCATCTTCCGCATCTCCTCGTCTTTCTCCGTAGCAAGGATTTCTTTGGCTTCCTCGATGTTGGCTTGCAGGGTCTTGTATTCCTTGAAGGCCATGACGATAGGCTCAAGGTCCTTATAGTCCTTGTTGAGCTTCACGAACTTCTTCATGTCGGAAGCCACGGCCGGGTCGGCGAGCTGTTCGCCCATCTCTTCCCAGCGGTGCTTTATCGTTTCGAGTTTTTCAGAAATGTCCACGGCTTCGTATAGATTATTCTTTTACCCATTTTCCGTATAACGTAGAACTGGAGTTTTGCGCTTTCCAGAAATAGAACCCAGAAGACCAATTCTTTGTATCGATATTGATGCGGATGGTATTCTCTGGCATGGTTTGGTGATACAGTTGGCGTCCCATCAAATCATATACAACAACTTCCGTGACCGGAGAGTGAAATTGTATGTTGAGTTGGCTTGTCCCAGGATTGGGAAAGGTTTCTGCTTGATTTTGTGATGATTCATTGATACCAACAACTTGGTACGAATACTTGGCTTGGTAACTTTGCACGGATTCGGACAAGATGGATGCTCCGTCGTTATATTGTACGAAAAGTGTATTGTTGCTTTCACTATCTATCCATTCTCCATTGACATAATCTTTCCACATGCCTTCTATGCAATTGCCATAGTTGTCAAGTGTATAGTCACAACGCCGTTTGTCAACCCATTCTTCGTTTTGCCATGCTTGATAAAGTTCTTGAGTGAGCGTTCCACTTTCATTGTAAGTTTTTGTTGTACGGCTTTTGTTTACCCATTCGCCTGACCAAGTTTGAAGCGTCGCATATTTAGTTGCGCCAGTATCATCATATTCGTAAATAGTGTTTTCATAATCGCACCAAACCTCATTGTCTTGATCCCAAGTTTGATGTAATATGTTGGACAGGGTGTCTTCATTGTAGGTGTATAGATACAAATCGTAATTCCACCATTCACCACTTATCGCTCCACCTATCCATCTTTGATAACATTTGGAAATCAGTTTTCCATTTTCGTATGTATAAAGCCATTGAGTGTAATATTCGTTGAGATCGCAAAAATAGAGAGCTTCACGGATGATATGTCCTTCTTCATCATACTCATAACGGTACTCGTCATGACCATCAGGATAGCCTGCACCTTGCCAGTTTGTATTGTGGTTAACAATAACCCTGTCTAACTCATCATAAGTAAAATCATAGATATCATAGAACTGCCAGTGCCCGTCTGACCATTTGCAGTCCACTGTATACGAGGTCATCCTGTCTTGTTCATCATACTCGTAGGTGTTCCTATAGGCTGGATTATAAGTAGTACCATTCCCGCTTACATATTGTTGGATCTGACGGATTTTTCCATTGGGAAGATAGGAAAAGACATATCGGTAATGACCTAATTCCTGCCAATGAGCTCCTCCGGGACTATAGCCTTCTCCCCAATAGTTCCAATACAAAGTGTCGAGTTGAAAATGCGAATTGGGATTCTCACAGATGCTTTGATAATGAGGATTGTCTGGTGAGAAGGCAGAAAGAAAAGATTGGTACTGGGCATTAATATTGATATAGGTGAATACCAACGCCAATGTTACAAGTGCCTTTTTCATGTTATTGTTTGTTAGTTCGTTATTCAGTACTCAAATGTACCAAACTCACTTTTAATAGTCAGTCTCTTAGTCTCCGAAGCCTCCACATGCCCGATTATCTGGCTATCAATATTGAACTCTTTAGCAATGGCAATCATCTCATTGGCAGCCTTTTCGTTGGTGTAGATCTCCAAGCGATGACCCATATTGAAAACCTTGTACATCTCGTGCCAGTCGGTGCCTGAGGCCGCTTGAATCATGCGGAAGAGTGGGGGCAAGGCCATCATGTTGTCCTTCACGATGTGCAGCTTGTCAACGAAATGCAATACCTTGGTCTGGGCGCCGCCGCTGCAATGGATGATGCCGTGGATCTGCTTGCGGAACTCTTTTAGAATCGGAATCATCAGCGGGGCGTAGGTGCGGGTGGGCGAGAGGATGAGCTTGCCTACATCCACGCCTGGGACCTCGGTGGGGTCGGTCAGCTTGTGCGGGCCAGAATACACCAAATCCTCTGGGATGCTGTGGTCGTAGCTCTCGTCGTATTTCTCGGCCAGATAATGGCTCAGCATGTCGTGGCGTGCCGAGGTGAGGCCGTTGCTGCCCATGCCGCCGTTATAGCTGTCCTCGTAGGTGGCTTGCCCGTAGGAGGCGAAAGCCACGATGACATCGCCAGGCTGCAGGTTGTTTTCGATGACTTCATCACGACGCATGCGTGTGGTCACGGTGCTGTCGACGATGACGGTACGAACGAGGTCACCAACGTCGGCGGTCTCGCCACCGGTGAGGTAGATGCCGATACCCAGCTTGCGCAGCTTCTCCAGGAAGTGTTCTGTGCCGTTGATGAGGGCGGAGATGACCTCGCCCGGGATGAGGCTCTTGTTGCGCCCGATGGTGGACGAGAGCAGCATGTTGTCGGTCGCGCCCACGCAGATGAGGTCGTCGGTGTTCATCACCACGGCATCTTGTGCCACGCCTTCCCACACGCTCATGTCACCGGTCTCTTTCCAGTAGAGGTAAGCGAGCGATGACTTGGTCCCTGCACCGTCGGCATGCATGATGTTGCAATACAGCGGGTCACCGCCGAGGATGTCGGGGATGATCTTGCAGAAAGCGTTGGGATAGAGCCCCTTGTCGAGGTTCTTGATGGCGTTGTGGATGTCTTCCTTTTCGGCGGAGACGCCGCGTTGAGAGTAACGATTGTCCATGTTGCTTTTGACTTCGGGACTTCGGGACTTCGGGACTACGGGTTTTGGCTCGTCTCGTAGTCCCGTAGTCTCGCAGTCCCGTAGTCAATATTACTTGAACTTTAACTTCTTCTCTTTGGTGTCAAACTCGTAGTTGCCGAGCTGCTTCATGTTCTTTTGTCCGATGACCCATTGTTCGACCATCTTGCTGACGACTTTGCACTCGACGTTGTAGAGCGAGCGGCCTGCGATTCTCACTTCCTTGATGACGACGATGGAGTTGTTGGCGATGCCGCCTGTAGTGAGGATCTTGTCAACGTCGCCCTTGAAATCATCAGCGGTGATGCGGCCGTCTTTTAGCAGTTGTAAGGCGCGGCTTTCACTGATGCAGAAGTCGGCGTTTTGGCTGTAGGTGAAAGGCTCTTTATAGCCGTCCACGACGGCGACGAAGTTGAAATACCCCTTCTTGTCGACGGTGAACATCTCGCTTTGGTCTTCCTCCGGGTTGATGGCGATGTTGACGGTGCCGCCTTCGCTGATTTGTTCACGTGGCACATAGTCTTTACTCAGGATGCGGAACTCGGTGCGACGGTTCATCTGGTGAGCGGCTTCTTTCACGTCGTTGTTAGGCAGTTTGTTGATGAAGTCTTCGGTGAGTCGTGTGCCTGCCTTGAAGGTGTAGCCTTTCACGGTGATGTCTTTCTGGATGGTGCGCGGCACGCGTTCGCCATAGCCTTTGGCGGTGAGGCGGAGCGGGTCGATGCCACGTATGATGAGGTAGTCGACGACGCTTTGGGCACGCTTCTGCGACAAGATGTCGTTGTGTTCGTCGGTGTCGCGGCTGTCAGTGTGCGAAGCCAGTTCGATAGTGATGGTCGGGTTGACTTGTAGGGTCTCGATCAGACCTTGCAGCGAGTCTTCAAACTGTGGTTTGAGGTCCCATTTGCCCAGGTCGTAGAGGATGTCGGGCAGCATGATAGGCTCCTGTGGGATGGGTTCGATGTCGAAGTCGCGTTCGATGTCTTTGCTGAACTCCAGCCCTATGGTTGTCTCTTGTGCCGTCAAGGTGAAATAGTTGTCCTTGTCGATGGTGATGTCGTAGGTCGTGTTTTTGTTGATTTGGCTGTCGCTGAAATTAAAGTAGCCTTTTTCGTTGGTGCGGGTCATGATGTTTGACCCGTCGCTGCCCACCATGCGTACGGCAGCGTTGCTCACTAATTGCTTGGTCTTGGCGTCCTTGACGGTACCTGAGAAGGTGAACAGGATGGGCGGCTCCTCGAAATAGTAGATGTTGTCCAAGCCACGGCTATTGCCACGGTTCGATGAGATGAATCCGCGTTCTTCGGTGGGGTGGAACACGATGGCGAAGTCATCGCCTGTCGAGTTGATGGGATATTTCAGGTTGCGAGGCTCGCCCCACTGACCACTGGTGTCCATCGAGCTGACGAAGATATCAAGGCCTCCCATGCCCCCATGTCCGTCGGAAGCGAAATAGAGGACGGTGTCGTATCTCAGGAACGGGAATACCTCGTTGCCTGCGGTGTTGATTCTTTCTCCCAGATTGAAGGGGTGTTTGAATGGTTCTGTGGCGTTGTCGCGCATGGCCACCCAGATGTCGTTGCCGCCGAAGCCGCCTTTGCGTTCAGCAGCGAAGTACATGATGAGCTCGTCGCTGGTGAGGGTAGGGTGCCCGACAATATCCAATGTGTCGACGCCTGCAATCTCCACGGGACGGGCTTCCGAGAAGGCGCCACCGCTCTTTCCAGCCACCATGATTTGGCACCCGTTCTTGCGGTGGGCTCCGTTTTGGCAGCGGGTGAAGTAGAGCTTCGTGTATTTTGAGTTCATGAAGGGCGTGCCTTCGCTGGCCACGGTGTTGATCATCTCGTTTTCGTCGGCCAGTACAGGGGTGCTCCAGTCGCCCTTTCGGTCTTGCTTTGCTATGAAGAAGTCGGCAAATTCATGGCCAGTGATGCCGTCTTTTTCCTTGCCTGTGGCGGCGTCGCGGGTGGAGGTGAAGATGATTTCGTTGTAGTTGTTGTTGATCCATGTCGCGCCGAAGTCGGAGTCTCTTGTGGAGTTTACTTTCTTCAACTCGGTGAGCTGGTATTTCGACGGGTTCGCCTTCCATTCCTCGATTTGTTGTGTGGTCTCCACACCGAGCAAGCCTCGCGGGTCGTCTGGCACCCTTTGGGCATAGATGCCGTACATCTCGATAGCGTCTTTGTATTTCTCGTTCATCTTGTAGGTGTCGGCGAGATAGAGGTAGACCT
The DNA here is from genome assembly GCA_947303625.1 of uncultured Bacteroidales bacterium. Taxonomy (GTDB): domain Bacteria; phylum Bacteroidota; class Bacteroidia; order Bacteroidales; family F082; genus Limimorpha. Next base: position 17,512 of record CAMYYV010000036.1, read on the forward strand.
CGGGATGTGTGTTGGGGTATTCAGTCTTCAGCAGGCGTTTGTAGTAAGGCTCTGCGCGTTTGGTGAGGCCGATAAGACGATAACACTCAGCCATCTGGAAGCTGATGCGGTTACGTTCGTCCTTGTTACGACGCACACGGCGGTAGGCTTTTTTGTAGCGGTCGGCGGCCTCGGTGTATTGTTTGCGGCCAAAGGCGAGGTCGGCGTTTTTCGCAGGGTTTCTTCTCTGGGCATAGAGGTCGGAGCTCATGAAGATGAACAGCGCCGACATAATGATCAATATGTATCTTTTCATAGACAAGGTTTCTCTTCTTCACAAACGCGTGACGGGCGTTTTTATTATCGGACAAAGGTACAACAATTCCGTGAAATGCAACGGGGATGGACAATAAAAAAATCCCGCCGTTTCCAGCGGGATTTTTTGCAAGCAGTTTAGAAGGTTAAATATGATGTTTCATCATTTCTTCTTAGGGGTGTCTTCTTCAGCAATTTGCTTGTCTTTCTTCTTACCTCTCATCAGCACGTAGGCGAAAGGCGTCGACAGGAACACTGACGAGAAGGTACCGGCAAGCACACCGACCAACAAGGCGAAGATGAAGCCGCGGATGGTGTCGCCGCCGAAGATGAAGATGGCGAGCAAC
>CAMYYV010000037.1 GCA_947303625.1 uncultured Bacteroidales bacterium
GAGCCGAAATCATGGAAGAAAAACTGTTCAATAAGAATTACCTCTGCCTTTGTGCAGCGAACTTCCTGTTTTTCTTTTCGTTTTACCTGCTTTTGCCTGTGTTGCCTTTCTTTATCATGGAGAAATACCAGGCAGGCAATGCGGTGATCGGTACAGTCATCTCATGTTATACGCTGGCCACTTTGGTGGTCCGTCCTTTCTCGGGCTATATGATGGACACCTTCAAACGCAAACCCTTGTATCTATTGGCGTTGTCCATCTTTACTGCAGTGTTTGTCGGCTATCTGTTTGCTGCAACCATCACTATCTTGATCATCATTCGCATCGTGCATGGTTTGGCTTTTGGCCTCACCTCGGTGGGCGGCAACACCTTGGTCATCGATGTGGTGCCGTCGGAGCATAGGGGAGAGGGCATCGGCTATTTCGGGGTGGCTAACAACATCGCCATGGCAATCGGTCCGATGACGGGTTTGTTTGTCTACGAGCATTTCAGCTTCAACGCCATCTTCATTGGCTGTATGGCCTGTAGCCTGTTGGCCGCATTGTTTGCTTCAAGGATTCAGACCAGGGTCAGACCTCCTGTCAAGCGTCCTCCGATTTCGTTGGACCGTTTCATATTAATAAAAGGTCTGTTAGCGGGCTTTTCATTTACCTTGTTGGCTTTCGCATACGGGCAGATTTCCAACTATATCGCCCTTTATGCCAAGGATATGGGCCTGACCATCAGCAGCGGCTTGTTCTTTACCGTCTATGCCGTCGGATTGATTGCTTCGCGGCTGTTTGCGGGCAAGATGATTGACAGAGACAGGGTGACGCAGACGATTGCCTTGGGTCTGGGGATCACCGTGTTCGCTTTGTTGTGTCTGGGCTTGTGTCACCATTGCAATGCCTTGGGTACGGATTATACGGCCGTGGCCTTCCTGTTGATTGCCTTATGCTGTGGTTTGGGCTTTGGAGCAGCCTTCCCCTCGTTCAATGCTTTGTTCATCAATCTGGGTACTCACGCCCAACGTGGTACGGCCACGTCTACCTATCTCACCACTTGGGATTTGGGCTTGGGTATAGGCATCTTCTCGGGTGGCATGCTGGCCGAGCATTTCTCGTTTGCGACGGCCTATCTGGTGGCTTCGGGCTCGGTGCTGGTGTCGCTGGTATTTTTTGCTATTGTTGTAACGCCTCATTATCAAAGAAACAAACTCTGCTAATGCAACCTTCTGTTCCCATAGTTCGACTTCGGGATGCTACGTTGGATGACGCTCCCTTCATTGCGCGTGTGGTGTTGGCAGGCATCGATATGCTTGATCTTGACGCGGTCCTTCCTGATCAGCAGCGGGGTGTCTATGAACATCTGATGGCGATTTGTCGCATGGACGACACATTATATAGTTATTGTAATACGCGTATCGCTGAAATTGATGGTAGAAGTGTTGGCGCCTTGGTGGCTTACGACGGTGCCCGTTATGCGAAGATGCGTGAAAAGACTTTTGGCCTTGTAAGGCAAAACTCTGGCTTGGACTTGAGTCGCAATGCGATGGAAACAGGTCCGGGTGAATTCTATCTGGACAGTATGGCCATTCTGCCCGATTATAGAGGATTTGGCATCGGCAAGATGTTGATACGCGACCGCTTGGCTTATGCCCAAAAGCAAGGTTTCCATAAAGCAACACTTCTTGTCGCCATGGACAAAATGCGTCTCCAAAAGTATTATGAAAGCGAGGGTTTCGCTTTCGGCGAGGAATTGTTTGTGTTTGGGAGTTGGTATAATAAGTTGGAGAAATACTGACATTTTTGTTATGAGCGAAAGTTTTTCTACTTTTGCTCCCGAAAACTCTTTTCCTATGAAAAAACTCCTCTTTTTCACTCTTATCATAGTGGCATCCCTGCAACTCACCGCTCAAGACATGTTGGTGGGCACCTACAACATCCGTTACAAAGCATGGAACGACAGCGTGCAAGGCGAGTTGTGGCAGAACCGATGCCGAGTCATCTGCGACCAAGTGAACTTTATGGCGCCCGAAATTTTTGGCACGCAGGAAGTACTCTATGTCCAGCTGAATGACATGCTTGCCCAGCTCGACGGCTACGACTACATTGGTATCGGGCGCGATGATGGTATTCACGGTGGCGAACATGAGGCCATCTTTTATAAAACGGAAAAACTCCAACTCCTTGACCACGGAGATTTTTGGCTCAGTGAGACGCCCGACAAGCCTGGGTTGGGATGGGATGCGGTCTGCATCCGCATCTGCACCTGGGGAAAGTTTGCCGTGAAAGAAGAGGGACAACGTCCCGGTCTGTTCAACCGCAGAAAGTCGACCCCGGGTAAGACCTTCTATTTCTTCAACCTTCACATGGACCATGTGGGCGTGGTGGCACGTCGCGAGGCGGCCAAGCTGGTGGTGCAACGCATCCGCGAGATTGCCCAAGGTGCTCCGGTCTTCGTCACAGGCGACTTCAATGTGGACCAAAATGATGAAATCTACACGATATTTACCAATTCTGGTCTATTGAAAGACTCGTATGATGTCGCCCGTATTCGCTTTGCGGAGAACGGGACCTTCAATGCCTTCAAGACGAGTTATTTCACCACGAGCCGTATCGACCATGTGTTTGTGTCGCCGAGCACAACGGTGGAGGCTTATGGCGTCTTCACTAATAGTTATTGGACTCCTGACGAAGACCCGGATGATGCCATTAAGGCTTCTGATGCGCCGCAGCAGATTTCGTTTGATACTTACATCCGGCATAACCCTTCGGACCATTACCCAGTGTTCGTGAAGGTGAAGCTATGATTGGGCTTTCCGTCTCTTGATTTCGAACCAGGTCTGCAACAAAACAGATAAGATAATCAGCGCGATACCTGCAACGAATGAGAAATTCAACTCCTTGTACTCTTTGAAGATGAACATGGAGAGGATGATGCTATACACCGGCTCCAAGTTGTAAGAGAGGTTGACGGTGAAAGCAGGAATCTTTTGCAAGACGATGATTTGCAGTAGGCATAGGCCGATGGTGCAGACGACGACCATAAAGGCTAAATAGGCGTAATCCATTCCAATGGGATAGAGACGCTCGATGGGGAAAAACATATTATATAAAGGTATGAGGCAGGTCAAGCCGATGAGGCCGCCGACCATCTCCCAAAGCAGCATGTTTTTGGCTTCGTAGTGTTTGCCCACCCGTTGGTTGGTAATGGCAAACAAAGCGTAGAGTGCTGACGAAATCACGCCCAAGGCGATACCCAAACGGTAGCGCGAGTCAAATTGGAAGATAAGATAGATGCCGAGGATGGTGAGCAGGCTGAAGAAAAACTCACGTCCCGAGAAGCGGTGCTTGTTAATGATAGGCTCCAGCAAGGCTGTGAAAAATCCTACCAATGAAAAACACACCACGCCAATGCTGACATTGGAGGCCTTGATGCTGGCATAGAAAAACACCCAGTGCAGGCAAAGCAGCATGCCCACACCGCCCATTTGCGAGATGTCCCTGAGATTATATCGCCGAAGGGACACATCGCATGCGTCCGAATTACATGCGTCCGAATTGCATGCGTCCGCACCCCGTCGTGTTGTTATTCGCAAATACAGGAACATAATCAACGCTGCCGCAGCCATTCGCCACCACACCAGAATGGCGGAATCCAAGGTGATGAGTCGCCCCAGCACGCCAGTGAAACCCGCGATGAAAACGGAGAGATGAAGCAGCAGATAGTCCTTTTTCATGGCTTTCTGCGTTGGCGTACAGCTTCGAAGGTGACGATGGCGGTGGTTACCGACACGTTGAGTGAGTCAGCGATGCCGTTCATGGGGATAATGATGTTTTGGTCAGCAGCCTCGATCCAGGCATCGGAGATCCCCGTAGCCTCAGTGCCCATCACGAGGGCGGAAGCCTTTCGGAAGTCGGCGTCGAGGTAGTCGATAGAGGCCTTGAGGTAGGTGCAGTAAATGGTGATGCCGTTCTTTTTCAGCCATTGGATGCATTCCTCGGTGGAGCAGGCATATACGGGTACACTGAAGATGCAGCCGATGCTGGCCCGGATGGCATTGGGGTTGAAGAGATCGGTGGCAGGGTCAGCCACGATGATGGCATCTACACCTGCCGCATCGGCGGTGCGCATCACGGCACCGAGGTTGCCAGGCTTCTCAACGGTTTCCAACACGATGATCAAGGCGTCTTTCTTGGGTTTGAACTCGCTGAGGCTCTTGTATTTGGGTATGGCCACAGCCAACAACCCATCGCTTCCCTCGCGGTAGGCGATTTTGTCAAAGACCTCTTCCGTGACGGTCTCGGTAAAGGATGCCTTCACCTTTACGGGTTCACGCAACAAGGACTCACAGACATACAATTGTTCTATCTCAAAGCCGCAGGCTTGGGCACGTTCAATCTCGCGTTGCCCTTCAATAAGAATGCGGTTCTGCTCGCGGCGTTCAGCGGCTTTCTGCAAGCGTACGAGATTTTTTATCTTTGGGTTGGTCTTGCTGGTAATCATTACTCCATGTTTGTGTTGCAAAAGTATGGAAAAGTCGGCTTCAAGAGCCTTCTTAGTGGCTCTTTTTGTTTTTTTTCGATAAGACAGGAGTTTTCTCCCTATTCTCCGTCGCTTTTTATTCCTAATTTTGCCACAATCTATTGTGATTGGAGCTATTTCATCATTTTAATAACTAAATATTAGACAAATGAAAAAGATGTATCATCTCGCCATGGCCGCTGTAATTCTGTTTGCCATGTCAGCTTGTGGAAACGACAATGAGAAACAAAGTAAGAACACCGAGGAACAGGTTGCGGATGAACAAGTGGTCGATCAACCTGTTGAAGTTGAGGCTGTTGAAGAGAAACCACAACTCCCTGTGGGCCCCTGCACCATAGATTTTGACATGTTCAGTGTCGATCTCCCTGAGGGATGGAAAGTGCTGAAGAAGGAAGGACATGACCTCAAAATCTATCCAGGAACAGGCGATGAGTTCGATGAATCCATTTTTATCCAGGAACAGCCTTATCGTTCGTTGACCGAGGCCATTCAGACCTTTAAAGGTTTGGTACAGACAAAAGATTTGGGTACACAGACTTTCGGAACGAACAAGTTTGTAGGCTTTGAAAGCCCAGGCGGGCTTACTGTGTTGATGAAAGCCAATGACAAGGATGAATATATCCAGGCTGAAGTCCGCAGTGCGGCATACAAAAACGAGGCCTACAAACAGATTCTAGGTTCGATAAAGTTGAAATAATTAGTGTTAACAAAGACTTGGGCTGTCACTCTGTGGCAGCCTTTTTTGTTTTCAGCTGGGAAAGCACAAGCCCGACGACGACTGTCAAGATACCAATGATTTTGTTTGTGGTCAGGCTTTCATGAATGATGAAATAGCTGAAGATAGCTGTGAATACGGGGATGAGGTTGGAATACACATTGGCCCGCGATGCGCCGAGACGGCTGAAGGCGAAGGCCCACAAGGCGTATGCGATGGCACTGCAAAACACGCCAAGGCAGACTAAAGGGACTATGTAATCGCCCACATTGGCGAATTTAGAGGGCTCAAACCGTTCCATGATGATGACCATGGGGATGAAATACAGCATTCCGATGATGTTTTGCACCCATGTGATGGTCATGGGCTTGTAAAGTTTGGTGAGGCGCATCAAGGCAATGCTGTAGCCCACTGCCACCAATACGGCGCTGCTAAGGAACAGGATGCCAAGGGGCGAGGCAATAAACTCGAGGTTTTTGTTGAGGAGCATGACGATGACTCCTATGAAAGAGATGATGAAGCCCACGATGTTCATTGGCGTTAGACGCTCTTTCAGGAAGATACGTGCCGCGATAGGGGTCACCAAAGGGATCATGGCGATGATGCCAGCCCCGATGACAGGAGAGGTGTTCTTCAATCCGTAGCCCTCGAAGATGAAATAGAGGAATGGCTCGAACATAGCTGCCAAGGCAAAGAGCCCGAGGTGTTTGGCTCTGACTTTTTCGTTCAAACGAAAGATGAAGAGAATCGCCGTGAAGAAAACCGTGGCTACCACGAGGCGCAGGAAAATGGTGGCAGTGGGGTTGAGACTTTCGTAGACCTGCGTCGACCAAACGAACGACATTCCCCAAAAGATCATCGCAACGATGCCTGCAATATGAACGATGAATCCCTTGTCTTTCATGCCGCAAAAGTACGGTTTTTTGAGATTGTTTCTCCGAAGTGGAACATTTCGGCAAGATTTTTGTAGATTTGCAGCGTAGAAATGGAATCAAATCAATGTCTAATAATTTAAACCTAAAGAAAATGAAAAAGTTAAGTGTTATCTGCATGGCGATTCTGGCGGTGGCTCTTATGGCTTCATGCCGCGGTCCTCAAGGTCCGGCCGGCCACGATGGCCACGACGGCAACGACGCCAACGTTTCCTCTTCAACCGTGACCGTCAATTCGCGTGACTGGGAATGGAACGACCTCAACGGGCAATGGACTGTCACCATCGACTATGGTGCCATCAACAGCAATGTGTTCAATTATGGCGCGGTGCTCGTCTACATGGACGTCGATGGTGCTTGGAGCCAGGTGCCGTTGACCTACTATTACCAAGACGTGATTGTTGAAGAAGGCCAAAATGTTACCATCAACTGCGAAGCTTCCATTGAGGTGGCTACTTTGAGCGACGGTGGTGTGCGTCTCTTCTGGACCGAGAGCGATTTCTATGACGGGATGCGTCCCGAAACGCACGACTTCAAGATTGTGGCCATCGAGGCAGCCGTATATAGCGAACGCAGCGATGTCGACTACAGTAACTACGAGGCTGTGAAGACCGCCTTCCAGTTGGCTGACTGAGAATAAAATACCTGTAATGAATTAGTAGAGACGTAGCGCGCTACGTCTCTACATTTTTTTATTGCATGGCCAAAGAAAACCACATGAACCCCACATAACCCAACGTCAGTAAGGCGCCTTCCCAGCGCGAGATCATGCGTCCCTTGCCCGTGAAGACAAAGAGCAGCATGAGGAAATTGGCGACGAAAAGTATGATCAATTCATGATTCATCTTGGCTTCGAAGGGCAATGGCGTAATGATGGCGCTGATGCCCAATACCATGCAGATGTTCATGATGTTGGAACCCAATACATTGCCGATGGCGATGCCTGAGTTTTTCTTGGTGGCTGCCACGATAGAGGTGATGAGCTCGGGCAACGAGGTGGCTGTGGCCACCACGGTGAGGCCGATGGTGCTCTCGCTCATGCCCCAATTCCGGGCCAAGATTTGTGCGTTATTGGAGACAAGTTCGCCGCCAAGATACAAGCCCGCGATACCGAAGATCATCGAAAGAATGGTCTTGCCCCAAGGCATGGCTTGCTGCAATTCTTCGGTCTCTTCCTGAGGGTCTTTTTTCAGGACGGTCAGCAATAGATAACCGATGCCTAAGGCGAGAAGGACGATACCTTCAATCCAATCAACGTTGACGACAGTGTCCTTGCTCATGAAATAGTCGTTGGCCATCAAGGCAATGGTTGCAGTGGCGATGAACCCGGCAGGGATGTCGCGGCGGATGGAGATTCGACTCACGTCGATAGGCCAGATGAGCGCACTCACGCCCAAAATAAGCAGGATATTCATCGTGTTGCTCCCGATGATGTTGCCAATAGCCAGGCCAGGGCTGCCCTTGATGCATGAAAAGATGTTGACAATCATTTCAGGTAGCGAGGTGCCGAAGGCCACAATGGTGAGGCCGATGATGAGAGGACTCAGTTTTGCACGCACCCCGATGCTGGAGGCACCGTTGACGAGCCAATTGGCACCCAAGATGAGGGCGACGAAGCCGATGGCGAGTAATAAGAGAGGTATTAAAGATTCCATTTGTCTTTTTTTGACTATAGTCTATGGCTTATGGCCTTTGGCTCACTTAACCCAAGTGCAGTAGTTTGCACCTATTGCAAAAGCGAGCCATCGGCCATTGGCCATCAGCTATTGTAGTTTCGTGCTCCAAAAATCTTACTTCCCACGCGTACCAATGTCGCTCCTTCTTCGACGGCAATCGGATAGTCATCCGACATGCCCATCGATATCTCCTTGAACTGCGGCAGGTCAGCAAAATAGTCGGCTTTCAATGTGTCATATATCTCTTTCAAGTGCTTGAATTCTTTGCGGACTTCATCCTCGTCGTCGGTGAAGGTGGCCATGCCCATCACGCCGCAGATGCGCACGTTCTGCATCTCCTTGAAAGCTTCTGAATCCAACAACAGGCGCGCTTCTTCCATGTCGAGGCCGAACTTGGTCTCTTCCATCGCGATGTGGAACTGCAGCAGGCAGTCGACCACGCGGTCATGCTTCTTGGCCTCTTTGTTGACGGCTTCAAGTAGGTTGGCCGAGTCGATGCTGTGGATGAGAGTGACGAAGGGGATGATGTATTTGATTTTATTGGTCTGCAGGTGGCCAATGAAGTGCCATTGGATGTCGGTAGGCAGGGCTTCGTGCTTGTCACGCATCTCTAAAGCATGGTTCTCGCCGAAGATACGTTGACCAGCATCATAGGCCTCCTGCAAATCGATGACGGGCTTGGTCTTGCTGACAGCCACCAATGTCACGCCCACGGGTAGTGTCGCCCTGATTTTTTCGAGGTTTTCCTTAATCATTGTTTCAAGATTTGACGGTGCAAAAATAGTGAATCCCATCATTCAACGGTCAAACAATTCAACAATTCAACAATATTTCTTACCTTTGCACCCAAATTTTTTGAATTATGTTTGAAGGTTTAAGCGAAAAACTGGAACGCTCTTTCAAAGTCCTTAGGGGACAAGCGTTTATCACTGAGGTTAATATTGCCGACACGATGAAGGAAATCCGTCGCGCCTTGTTGGATGCCGACGTTAGCTATAAGATTGCCAAGGATGTCACCAACAACATTAAGGAAAAGGCCCTTGGTCAAGAGATTCTCACTTCAGTGAAGCCGGGCGACATGATGGTCAAGATCGTCCACGACGAGTTGGCCGAACTCATGGGCGGCGATGCCGTCGACATCAACTTGAAAGGCAACCCCAGCATTATCCTGATTGCAGGTCTGCAGGGCTCGGGTAAGACTACTTTCTCGGCCAAACTGGCTTCCTATTTGAAACGCAAGCGTAGCAAGCAAGTGTTGCTGGTGGCTGGAGACGTCTATCGTCCCGCTGCTATTGAGCAGTTGAAGGTGCTGGGTCAGCAAGTCGAAGTGGAGGTGTATAGCGAGGAAGGCAACAAAAATCCCGTGCAGATTGCTCAAAACGCTATCAACCACGCCAAGAGCCAAGGCAAGAACGTGGTCATCATCGATACCGCCGGTCGTCTAGCCGTCGACGAGGAGATGATGAACGAAATCGCCAACATCAAGGAAGCCGTGAAACCGCATGAGACCTTGTTTGTGGTGGATGCCATGACGGGTCAGGATGCCGTCAACACGGCGAAGGCCTTCAATGACCGCTTGGACTTCGACGGCGTGGTGCTGACCAAATTGGACGGCGACACCCGAGGCGGTGCAGCACTCACCATCCGTACTGTGGTGGAAAAACCCATCAAGTTTGTCGGTATCGGCGAGAAGATGGATGCACTCGATGTGTTCCACCCCAAGCGCATGGCCGACCGTATCCTCGGCATGGGCGACATCGTCAGCCTCGTGGAACGCGCTCAGGAACAGTTCGACGAAGAGGAGGCTCGCAAGCTGCAAAAGAAGCTGGCTCAGAATGAGTTCAACTATAACGACTTCCTCAAGCAAATCCAGCAAATCAAGAAGATGGGCAACCTGAAAGACCTTGCCAGCATGATTCCCGGCATGGACAAGGCTTTGAAGGGTGAGGAGATTGACGACGATGCTTTCAAGAGCATCGAAGCCATCATCTATTCGATGACGCCTGAAGAACGTGAGAACCCCAAGATCCTTAATGGCACGCGCCGGAAGCGTATCGCCGACGGTAGCGGCACCAGTATTGTCGAGGTGAACCGCCTCGTCAAGCAGTTTGAGGAAACCGCTAAGATGATGCGTATGATGACCACTGGAGGCGGCAAGAAATTCGCGAGAATGGCGGGAGCCATGAGACGGAGATAAAGGGATTTCAAGATTTGGTATTTCAAGATTTCAATATTAGGGTTAACACGAGAATAAATGGCTACATACAAGAGATTTGAAGATTTGCCGATATGGCAGGAAGCAAGAGCTTTTTCGAAGCGGATTTTTGAAGTTTCAAAAAAAGGTGATTTTGCTAAAGAGTATCGGCTTTGTAGCCAAATCCATGCATCATCTGGTTCGATAATGGATAATATTGCTGAAGGTTTTGAAAGAGACGGCAACGGAGAATTCAAGCAATATTTGTTTATTGCTAAAGGCTCTTGTGGTGAAACAAGAAGTCAGATTTATCGTGCATTTGATTATGGTTTCCTTGATGAAAACACTTTTGAAGAATTGAAAAGCCAATCAGTTGAAATTTCTCAATCCATCAGCAATTTCATTGATTATTTACAAAACACTGAAATAAAAGGTCTGAAATATAAAAAGCTCGACCAGCCCCAATCTTGAAATTAGAAATCTTGAAATTTTGAAATAAAACTATGGATACAAAAATCATTGACGGAAAAGCCATTTCCGAACAGATCAAGAAAGAAATTGCTGCAGAGGTGGCCGATATGATTGACCACGGCATCGCTGCTCCGCATCTCGCGGCCGTCATCGTGGGTGATGACGGCGCCAGCAAGACTTACGTGGCCTCGAAAGAGAAGGCCTGTCACTCGGTAGGCATGACCTCGTCGGTCTATCGCATGCCCGAGACCACCACCGAGAAGGAAATGCTCGACATGGTGGAGTTCCTTAACAACGACCCCGAAATCGACGGCTACATCATCCAGCTGCCGCTGCCTAAGCACATCGACGAGAATAAGGTTATCAATGCTATCAGACCTGAGAAGGATGTGGATGGCTTCACCAGTATCAACGCTGGACGTATGCAGTTGGGCCATCCCTGCTTTGTGCCTGCCACCCCCAACGGCATCATGGAGCTTATCAAGCGCTCCGGCATCGAGACTGTGGGTAAAAACGTGGTCGTGTTGGGCCGTTCCAATATCGTGGGCACGCCTATGGCCATCCTCATGTCGCGCAAAGGCATTGACGCCACCGTCACCTTGTGCCACAGCCGCACCAAGAACCTTCCTGAGATTTGCCGCAATGCCGACATCCTCGTGGCTGCCATTGGCAAGCAGGGCTTCGTGACCGCCGACATGGTGAAACCCGGCGCCGTGGTCATTGACGTGGGCATCCACCGTATCGACGATTCTACCAGCCCTAAAGGCTACAAGATCATGGGCGACGTCGACTACGACGAAGTCTACAAAGTGGCTTCCAAAATCACGCCTGTCCCAGGTGGTGTTGGCCCCATGACCATCGTCTCATTGCTGCAAAACACGCTGAAAGCCGCCAAGGGCGAGGTGTATCCGAAGTGAGCCTTATGAAAAAGGCTTGGCTCATCGGGGTGCTTCTGCTGCTTTCGCCTGTCGCGTGGGCGCAGGCAGAAGGTGAATTATCACCGGTCTTTCTCCCTCAATTCAAGGCGGAACTGCCTAAAGAGGTCAACGAGACTTCGGGCCTTTTCTTCTACAATGGTCGCCTCTGGACTCACAACGACAGTGGCGGCAAACCGATTCTTTATGCACTCGACACGACGACTTTCGAGATCGTCCAGCGAATCACCTTGGCCCATGTGAAAAACAAAGACTGGGAAGATGTGTGCACCGATGGACAGAATGTCTTCGTTGGCGACTTTGGAAATAATAAGGGGAATCGTAAAAACTTGAAGATATATGTATTTCCGCTCTCGTCACTTCCCGATGAAGGCGATGCTACCGTCACCGTCGACTCTATCCTTTTCCGTTTTGCCGACCAAACCAATTTTGAGGTTAGGAAATATGAGCACGACTACGATTGCGAGGCAGTGTTTGCCTCCGACGAGTGCCTTTATCTTCTTGCGAAAGGATGGGAGACGGGTACCACCCGTTTGTATCGACTGCCGAAAACACCTGGCAGTTATGTGGCTGAGGTGGTCAATAACTTCGACTCGCAGGGCCTGATCACGGGTGCCGACTACGACCGCGAGCATCATGTCCTGATTGTCATAGGCTATGTGAAGACGATTTGGAAGCCTTTTATGTATCTTGTCTTCGACTTCGACGAGGCGGGCGTGAAGCTACCAAACCGTCGTTTCGAGATGCCTCAGCTATGCGGTGCCCAAACGGAAGGCATCTGCTTTTTCAAAGACGGACGCTGCTACGTCTCGGCCGAGACATCACCAAGCATGACGGCTCGTGTGTTTGAGGTCGATTTTCGTAAGTGGATTGATAAGGAATTGAATAAAAGCAACAAGAAATGAAGCGCATTACGTTCGCGGTGTTATTAGTCGTGATGTCTCTTTCAGTATACGCACAACACCCCAAAAAGGCCGTGAAGGCTTACGAGGCAGCAGAGGAGGCGTTCCTGAAACGCGACTACAAGAAGGCACAACAACAGGTTCTCAAGGCTGTTGCAGAAGACCCCAACTATGCCGAGGCATGGCTCCTTGAAGGCGAGATTGGGATGGAGACCCAAGACTACGACTTGGCAATATTGGGTTATGAGAACGCCCTTTCGTCTGACTCACTTTTGTTTCCTCCGGCTGCCATCACCTTGGCACGGCTCTACGACCAAAAAGGCTCTTATCAACGCGAGATCATCCTTCTGAGATGGTATCAGTCAAAGGGCTTCCAAAATGATACTCAAAATGCCATCGTATCCGACATGCTCGCTTTAGCCTCATTTCGTGACTGGGCTTATACGCATCCCGTTGCATTTTCGCCAGAAACCCTCGGTGTTATGGTCAATACGGAGGGTGACGAGTATGTTAACATGTTATCGTTCGATGGTGCTCAGTTGTTGTTTACCCGCAAGGTGACAGTGAGCGAGGGCTTCCAAAAGGAAGTCCTACTTGTATCGCATTGGGATGGTGAGCAATGGACGGAGCCTCAATTGCTTGCGTTTGAAGATTTCCCCGACGATGTCGATCCGGGAGCGGCTTTTATCTCCGCCGACGGCAAAAAGCTCTACTTGACGGGTTGTGGCTGGAGCCGTGACAGCAGCTGCGATCTCTATGTGGCGGAATGGGACGGTGGACGATGGTCAATGCCGATGCCCTTGTCGCAAAGCATCAACACCAGGAGTTGGGAATCGCAGCCTTGCGTGAGCAGCGATGGACGTGAACTCTATTTTGTGTCGCGTCGCGGAGGCAATGCCGACATCTACCGCAGCCTGCGCAATGCCGACGGCACTTGGGGCGAGCCGCAAAATATTGGAGCGCCTGTCAATACTCCCGGCATCGAGATGGCTCCCTTCCTGCATCCCGACGGCCGCACGCTCTATTTCTCGTCCGACAAGCACGTAGGCATGGGAGGTTTCGACCTCTTCATGAGTCGTAGGGGAGAGGACGGACAATGGCAGGAGCCTGTCAACTTAGGCTTCCCCATCAACACGCAAGGCGACGAGATCAACTTCTTCGTTGCTGCCGACGGCAAGACGGCTTTCATTTCTTCGCAACGCGAAGGTGGGCAAGGCGGCTATGATATCTATACCTTTGAGTTGCCCGAAGCAATCCGCTCCGACTCTGCCGACTATCTAGCCACCGTTGACGTGGTGGAACTTTCGCCGGGCGATGCCTTGGTACTGCAAAACATCCAGTTCGAGTACAATAGCGCAGCTTTGACTGAGGACTCGCAATCGGGCATCGCAATGCTAACAGCATTTCTCAAACGTAACCCTGAACTAAAGGTGGAGTTGGCTGGCCATACCGACGATGTGGGCAACGCCTCCTACAACTTGAAACTATCTTCGGAGCGAGCCGAGGTTGTGCGTAGATCCTTGGTTGACAATGGCATTGACGAATCGCGTCTTACCGCAAAGGGCTATGGCGCCACCAAACCATTGGTACCCAACGACAGCGATGAGAACCGTGCCAAGAATCGTAGGACGGAAATGATTGTAATCGATTGAATATGAAAAGAATAATGCTTGTTCTTGCTTCCGCCGTGCTGCTTTCGGCCTGTGTGAAGACTCCTGAAGAGCCACAGGACATCCGTTTCTCTGTGTTGGGTGACAGCTATTCCACTTTTAATGGCTTTGTGGACCCCGAGACCAATGATGTATGGGAACACTATGTCGACATTGGACTGACCGAGGTCGAACAGATGTGGTGGCATCAGGTGGCCACAAAGATGGAATGGATTATGGAGCTGAATAATTCGTTTTCAGGCTCGTTGATTTGTAATTATTCCGATTTTCCAGGTGGTGATTATTATGTGCAGCATTCTTTCCTTAGCCGTATGGACTATTTGGGCTGTCCTGATGTGATCTTCATCCTTGGTGGCACCAACGACGTGTTGCAGGATGTTCCCTTTGGCGACTATGTCTATTCCGATTGGACCGACGAGCAGCTTTGTTCGTTCCGTCCGGCTTTGGCCTGTCTTTTGGACAATGTGAAACGGCAGCACCCCAATGCCAAAATCTATTATCTTCTTGAGACCGACCCATGCCCTGGTGGTATCGCTGAGGAGACACGGCAGAATCTTGTCGAGTCAGCCCACCGTATCACCAACCATTATGGCATCGATTGCATCGATTTGGATATCCATAAAGAATGGTGGCATCCCGATGTTGAAGGCCAAAAAGATATCGCACGCAAGGTGGTAGAGGTCCTCAAGGCCGACTTCAATGTCTGATACGGTATTGTACCGTCAGTTCGTCGTCAGAGGGAGTCGGCACATCCCAATAGGGCTTCTCGGACGTTGAGCTTGTCGAAACGTCCTTGTTAGTTTCTAATTCCTTTGAAGGGTCGTCTTCATCCTCATCATCTTCTTCCCAATGGTGTACCTCTTTTTGAGGTCCCTCCTTGCGTAGGAATATGGCCAGCAACACGCCGATTAAGGCGCCGCTAAGATGGCCTTCCCATGAGATGTTTTGCGGGATGGCCAACGACGGGATCATGCCCCAGATGAAGCTGCCGTAAAGAAACACCATGATGAGCGAGATGACAATGAGCATGCGGTTGCCGCGGATGAAGCCGCTCACGATGAGGAAGAGGTTGAGCCCATAGACGAGGGCACTGGCTCCGATGTGTGTCGATTCGGGGTCGCCGATGCACCAAGTAATCAAGCCGCTGGCAAGGTAAGTGATGAGCATCACGCGGTTGGCTAGGGTAGGGTAGCAGTAATACAAGGCCGTGCCCAAGACAAGGATGGGGACAGTGTTCGAAAGCAGATGCTCCCAGTTGCCATGCAGGAAGGGCAAGGTGAGGATGCCGACGAGGCCATCGACACTATGCGGCACCAAGCCCCAGCGGCTTAGGCTGACGCCTGCCGACACCTCGAAGACTTTCACGATCCACATCAAGGCTACGAGGATAAGCGGGATGATGAGGCTGCCGAAAAACTTCCTTCTTTCCTGTTTGTTGTCCATGCTGGTAGGCATATCAAGAACTGTTCCGCTGCAAAGGTCGGAAAAATTGGCAGATTATTCTGTAAAAAAAGGATGGGGAATCAGTAGAGGACGATGAACTTTCTAGCTATCCCACCACTTATGATGATGTAAATGCCTGGATTGGATTCGAAGGGGATGTCTAACTCGTTCTTGCCGATACCCAGTATGCGCGTGGTGGTGATGTAATGTCTGCCCGTGATGTCGAATACTCGAAAGTTGACTTTCGCAGTTTCTTCGGATTCAACCTCGAGGTGAATAAGATTCTCCGTGTCGTTGTGGTAAACGTCTGCAAATTCCAACTTGGGACTTGTGGTGATAAAGTGGTTGCAGAGGGCGTTGTCAATATCGAATACCCTATGCGAAAGGAACTCATCAATCCTTGCCATCTCGTTTTCCCAGAATTCTTTGCTCTCAGGATTCCTGAAACGACGGGATTGGTTGTCGATTTCGTCTGTGATCAGCGCATAAGCCTCGTCATAGAATGGCTTTGTTGATTCGTAACGGAACGTGGTGGATAAAAGTTGGTAGTAGCGCGAAATGAAAAGGGCCTTGAACCCCTCGTTTTCCATGAGCTTCCTGAAAAACAGTGTCGATTTCTTGTTCGATGGGTAGAGGTCTTCGCCGTCATAAGTGGCGTAAGCGAAGGAGTCGAAAGCTGACATGGGTCTGAAAAGACTCGCATCGCCGTCGAAAAACAGCCATCTCCATAAGCTGTTGTCGGCCTGCCAGCAGCGAACGTTGTTCGCTGGCCAGTCGAGGTTGGCAATGAAGGTCTCAAAGACCATATAGTCGATGAAATTTTCGATGTCGATATGCGCGCAAACGTGTTGGTAGTTGTCGTCATCGGCAAGGTCATTGTCTTGGATCCAGTTGTACAATTCCTTATAGGCTTCGTTCGAGCCGTATTCCAAGTGGTTGCCTGTCCATGCTTCGATGAGGTTGACGGTGTTGAGGTCTGCATCGTAATGGTCTTCAATGTACCGCTCGTCGGGTTTCTCCTGAAGGAAGTAGATGCCCCAATATTCTCCGTTGATGAAAAGCACCATCGGACGGGAAGCGAGACAATCAAGATTGAGTTGCCGTGCAATACGCCCAGCGATATAGTCTTGGCAACCGATGCTGCGCCAGCCTCCTTGGAATGGTTTGACTTTCAAGTGTTTGAAGCTTGCTATGTCGGTGTCGGCGAAGAATTTGTATTTGAACCTTTTCTTTCCATATTCTTCGCGGGCATAGATTTTTAGGCCTTTTTGGGCATAACGTCGCGTGCTGAGGCCATGTGTCCTCAAACCGGCTTGTTGGTTGATTCCGCGATTCCCGCTTTCGTAAAACTCGACATTGCAAATCCTTTCCCATTCTCTGCCCGATTGGTAGTAGTTTCCGGAATACTCGGGATCCGATGCGTCGAAATGCACTCCAGGTACCATGATGCCTCTCTCATAATCGAACAAATCCAGCGAATCGGCGCACAGCGACATGACGGGCAAACCATGGGTGTCGCAGCCAAGCGATCGGATGAGATAAGTGTTTGTTGTAATGTTGCTGACGCGTTCTCCAGTCTCGTTGAAAGCTGCAGCTCGGATGACGATGCACTTTTGGACTGTATCGGGCTGAAACCAAAGGCTGTCAGGACAGTCCATGATAGTGTAGATGTCCGAGCGTGAATAAAAGCGCTCGTTCAATAGCAACGGCTCTTGATACACTGGTTCATCGGCGGTTGGTGAGTTGCCATTGGTCGTAAAATGAATGACCTTGTCGGGCTGGTTGCACGACAAGGTCAGTTCAAAGGGGTTGTCATAAAACCCGCCAGGGATCGAAAAAGTCACCTCTTGTGCCTTCGCAAAAGTCAGAAACGACAACAAGGTTGCCGTCAGTAGGTGACGCAGGCGAATCATGGCAGGAACGGCATCTTCACCACAACGGCCTTGATGAGTTTGTTGCGGATCTTGATGTAAATCTCGGTGTCCTTCTTGCTGAAGGCCTTCTGCACCAAAGCGGTGCCGATGTTCTTGCCAGTAGAGGGCGACGGACTGCCTGAGCGCACCATGCCGATGACATTGCCTTCGGCGTCGCACACTTCGTAGCCGTTACGCGGGATACCACGGTCGATCATCTCGAAGCCGACAATCTTCTGGCTCACGCCATTGGCCTTTTGGGCGGCGAAGATTTCGCGGTTCAGGAAGTCGTTGCCATCAACGAACTTGGTGATCCAACCCAGGCCAGCCTCGATGGGGCTGATAGTGTCGTCGATTTCATGGCCGTAGAGGCAGAATCCCTTCTCAAGACGGAGGGTGTCGCGGCAGCCCAGACCAGCGGGCATGATGCCGAACTCCTTGCCAGCCTCAAAGACGGCGTCCCACACCTGCTTGGCATAGGCGACGGGGATGTAGATCTCGCAGCCGCCCGAGCCAGTATAACCAGTGGTCGAGAAGATGATATTGTCGACACCAGCGAAGTTGATGATCTGGAAGGTGTAGTATTCCATGTCCACCACGTTGGCCTTGGTGAGCTTCTGCATGGCTTTCAAGGCGTTGGGGCCTTGCACGGCCAGCTGAGCCCATTCTTCGCTCTCGTTCTTGAAG
>CAMYYV010000038.1 GCA_947303625.1 uncultured Bacteroidales bacterium
AGACCGACGACGTGATGGGCTTCGAGAGCAACGCCGGCCTCTCGGGCGGCATCCAAACCACGGGCAACTACCCCGGTCGCGCCCGCACTATCGACGAGGTGCGCGCCGACCTCGAGTTCGTCAATACGCTGCTCGCAGGCACGCAACGCGTCAACCTGCATGAGATCTACGGCGATTTCGGCGGCAAGTTCGTCGACCGCGACCAAGTGGGCGTGGAACACTTCCAGAGCTGGATCGACTGGGGCAAGTCGGTCGGCATGAAGCTCGACTTCAACTCCACCTCCTTCGGTCACCCCAAGAGCGGAGACCTCAGCCTCGCCAACCCCGACCCCGCCATCCGTGCCTTCTGGATCGAACATACCAAACGCTGTCGGCGCATCGCCGACGCCATGGGCAAGGCGCAAGGCGATCCCTGCATCATGAACATCTGGGTGCACGACGGGCTGAAAGACCTCACCGTGGAACGCAAACGCTATCGTGAGCTGCTGGCCGCCTCGTTGGATGAGATCCTCGCCGAAGACCTGCCCGATATGAAATCCTGCGTAGAGGCCAAGCTGTTCGGCATCGGACTGGAGAGCTTTACCGTTGGCTCACACGACTTCTATGCCGGCTATTGCGCCACCCGTAAGGTCATCTACACCCTTGACACAGGCCACTACGAACCCACCGAGAATGTGTCGGATATGGTCTCGTCGCTGTTGCTGTATGTGCCCGAACTGATGCTGCATGTCAGCCGTCCCATCCGCTGGGATTCTGACCACGTCACCCTGATGAACGACCAAACCTTCGACCTCTTCAAGGAAATCGTCCGCGCCGAAGCCCTCCATCGCGCCCATATCGGCCTCGACTACTTCGATGCGTCTATCAACAGAATTGGAGCCTATATTATCGGTACACGCGCTACCCAAAAATGTCTGCTGCAAGCTCTGTTGGAGCCGTTGCAACTGCTGCGTCAATACGAAGACAACAGCCAAGGCTTCGAGAAACTAGCCTTGCTGGAAGAGATGAAATCGCTGCCCTTCGGTGCAGTTTACGACTACTTCAACATGAAAAATGGGGTGCCCGTTGGTGAGGAATTCATCGCCAAGGTGCAGCAATATGAAAAGGATGTTACATCTAAAAGATAAAACCATGGCTCATGGCCAATGGCTGATGGCCCGCTTCACCTAAAGGCACAAGTCTCTCGCCTTGGTGAAGCAAGCCATAGGCCATCAGCTATAGGCCATAGTCCAAAAACGAACAAACCATGAGTAAAGGAAGTCTAAAGAGCACCATCGCCGTTTCGCTGACCAACTATTTGGATGCCGGTGCCATCGTGGCCGGCGCAAGCGGTTTGACGCTGTGGCAGAAATATCTGGGCCTCACTGAGGTGCATCTCGGATGGCTCAACTTCATCAGCGCCAACTGCTTGGGTGCTGCCCTCGGTGCCATCATCGGCGGTTTCTTAGCCGACAAATACGGGCGCAAGTTCATCTACACTTATAACCTGCTGGTTTACATGATGGGTGTGCTGCTCATCATGCTTTCTGTCAACTTCCCGATGCTACTGGCCGGATTCTTGGTGACGGGCATCTCGGTAGGCATCGGTGTGCCGGCCTCATGGACTTATATCTCCGAAAGCTCGGAAAACGACAAACGCGGACGCAACATCTGCATCTCCCAGATGTCGTGGGGCTTCGGCCCGATGATCATCCTGCTGCTGGGCATGTTTTTCGCACCCGACGGCTATCTGTTCGGATGGGTGGAGAAAGTTGCACATGCCATTGGCGGAGCCGAGTTGTCCACAGAAGCCGTCAACGTGTTTAGTTCGCGCATCGTCTTCTTCTCGTTGCTGATTGTGGCCTTCATCGCTTGGAACCTGCAGCGCAAACTGGAGGAAAGCACCGAATGGAAAGCTAGCCAAGAGGTCGCCAAGGCCAAAGGCGAGGACACTGGTCTTTGGCACGCTTTCAAAGTCTTGTTCTCCAACAAAACCGCCATCATAACCGCCTGTTTCTTGGCCGTCATCTACCTCACATGGAACCTCGTGGCTTCTGTTTTGGGTTTCTTCCAACCGCATATCTATGAGACGGCAGGCGGCATCAGTAACGAGCAGGCCAACTGGATGAACTGCATCCAATGGGCCATCATCGTATTCGTCACTTTCCTACTCGCCAAGGTCATCGACAAGACCAGCCATAAGCTGATTTACATCTTAGGTCTACTTTTCGCCATCAGCGCGTGGGTCATTATTGTGACTGTCGGCGTGAATGGCACCGCAGGGCTGTGGCTATTCACCATCCTGTGGGGCATCGAAGGTGGTATGTCGGTGCAGATCTTCTACGCCTTATGGGGCTCGGAGCTGTTCCCTGCCAAGTTCCGTGCCGGCGCACAAGGGCTGATGTTCTTCGTCGTCCGCGGACTCTCGGCCTTGTGGGGACTCCTCTTCACCTTCATCTATGGCGAAAACGGCGAAGGCTTCACCATAGCCGCCTATTGCATGATTGGATTACTACTTATTTCATTGATTGTGGGCGTCATCGGCTGCCCAAATACGCGCGGCAAGTCGCTTAACCAAATAACAAAAGAACGCTATGGTGATAATTATTGAATAAAACTAAAAACAATATCATCATGAAAAGATATATCATTCTCGCTCTTATTGCGCTAACCTTGTTTTCGTACGGAGCAGCACAACAGCAACAAAACCTATCCAATGAAAACTTGACTGGCGATGATGCTCTGCCCGAGTTAGTGTTCGAAGATTTTGACTTCAAGAAAGCTTACGATGACACATCCTTCGTTATTCCACAAGTGCTGCAAAACGCCAAAAAAATTGTATTCAAAGGTGACCAAGTACAGTTTTCTGACGGTACAAAAGTAATAACAACTCAGATAGATTTTAACAATAGTTTTGAGGACTTTAGGGATGATGGAAGTTATATTTGGATGTTTTATCTTAAAGACAATGACGAACTACCAAATGTATATTGTATTGAAATAATAGTCTGCTGCGAGGTGGAACAGATGGAGCAAAAGCAACCTTTTTTGGGTGAGGAACATGCTCCTCTCAGACTATATGTTGGCACCATTGGTATCTATTATCCCAAGCGTTTCAACCAATGGAAGAACCTCAGACGCAAATTGTTATCAAATTGTCCTAGCGACGAAGACTACTATAACAATTTGGAATGGGCAAAACGCGATAAAAGCGCAGACAATTTGGAGGAATCTGAAGATTATTACAGTGTTGTAGGAGACATCAACCAAGACGGCATCGAAGATTTAGTTCGTTATGACTCTGAATACTTAACGGTATATTGCTTTGACGCAAAGAACGCTGTGACTTTTGAAAAGACTTTTACCATCCAAAATGAAAACGATAAATGCCGAATTGAGAGCGTCTCCATTTTTGCAGATGACATCATGGTCATCCATACCGAATGGATCAATAGCCGCGGCGCTTCTGGTAGTGATGATTACATAGCACGCTATCAGGATGACGATTTGTATCTCATTGGCTATAATTGTCAGTATCAGCCTTATACCGTAGAATCATACAACCTGTTGACATACCAAAAGACAACAGAAACAGGCATACGTGAAGGCGATATGAAAAAAACGACATCTACCCTCAAGAGACTCCCCCTAAAAAAACTCTCCGATATTAAAATCGGCGAATATAGTTGCAAGGATTACGAATAAGAATCACACAAAAAATGGAAAGCATCATAGATAATAACCCCGAACTGAAACACCGCATAGAACAAGTCGCTGAGGTGGCAGGCTATCTCTGGCAGAAAGGCTGGGGCGAGCGCAACGGCGGCAACATCGTCATCAATGTCACCGACCAACTCAACTCCCAACTCTCAACTCCCAACAACTCTAAACTCTCAACTCTAAACTCTCCACCTTCCGCCCCCATTCCCATCGGAACCACCCTACCCCACCTGAAAGGCTGCTATTTCTTCTGCAAAGGCACCAACCGCCGTATGCGCGACCTCGCCCGCTGGCCTTTGGACAACGGCTCCGTCATCCACATCCTCGACGACTGCGCCCATTATGAAATCATCGCAGACAAACCTGTGATGCCCACCTCGGAGTTGCCTTCGCATTTAAGTGTTCACGACTATCTGATTGCCAAAGGCTCGCCCTACAAGGCCTCGCTCCACACCCATCCCATCGAGTTGGTGGCCATGACGCACCATCGGCCTTTCTTGGAAAAGGATGTACTGACAAAAATTCTCTGGTCGATGATTCCAGAGACGCGGGCCTTCTGCCCGAAGGGCTTAGGCATCGTGCCTTACCTGTTGCCATCGAGTGTGGCACTTGGCGAGGCCACCCTTAAAACCCTCGATGAAGGCTATGACGTGGTAATGTGGGAGAAGCATGGCGTGTTTGCTGTCGACACCGACATTATGGCTGCTTTCGACCAAGTGGATGTGCTCAACAAGGCAGCACAGATCTATATGAGTGCCCGCAGCATGGGCTTTGAGCCTGAAGGCATGAGCGAGGCGCAGATGAAGGAACTCTCGGAGGCGTTTGGGCTAGCGAAATAAAAAAGGAGAACTGGATAGATGTTTTCATCCACCTCATTGCAAAAACTTTCGGATGCGTTTGGATTGGCAAAACAATAATTGTATTTTTGCATTCTGATAACAACAAACATTTCATTCTCAACAAAAAAGAAAGGAACAAACTATGATTAATCTGATTGGAAAATGGAAAGCTGCAGAGATGATTGATTTCAACGCAGAAAAAGGCACTATGGATTGGGCCAAGGTAGAAGACATCCTTGCAAAGGACGATCTCGACAAGGACACACGCTTTATGGCCAATATGGTGTATGTGTTCGGCGAAGACGGCACGATTACCATGTTGACTCCCTTGCCTGAAGGTGTCAGCCAAGCCGAAGTGGATGCCGCCGTGAAGGCCGGCCAACTTGAATTAAGAGACGGCATGATGTTCATGGGAGAACAGCATTGGAAGGTCGAAGATGGCAAGAATATGACCGATACGGGCCTCGAAGGCGAATTGCTGGGCGAGAAGGTTGGCCCGTGGGAGGAAGTCAAAGAAATCGATGAAAACACCATCCAGATAATGCTTTTTCGCTTGAAGAAAGTCTAACTTGGTGATAGACATCTTTTTCGAGAAAGAGCATTGGGTAGTGGATTTCCTGCCCAAACAGGTTCCAGAAAATGTCGGAGGAAGGTTTTTCTCCGTAGAAGACTATTATCTAGAGCCATCACGATATGTTATCTTCGACCAGGTGGATGTGCTTAACAAAGCCGCACAAATCTATATCAGTGCCCGCAGCATGGGTTTCGAGCCCGAAGGCATGAGCGACGCACAAATGCAGGAGTTGGCGGAGACGTTTGGCTTAGCGAACAGAAAGGGATAATTAAACTGTTCATATTCAACAAATAAAATAAAGAAAGGAACGAACTATGATGAACTTAATTGGAAAATGGAACATCGTGGAAACCATCCAATACAACGAGAAAAAAGGTAGCATGGATTGGGTTAAGGCGGAAGACTACCTCGCACAAGACGACCTGGATCGCGAGATGGCCGAGATGCTGAAATATCAAGTGCTGTTTGAAGAAGACGGCAGTTTCGGCTTTTTGATGCCCATGCCGGAAGACATCAGCCAGAAAGAACTTGACGAGGCCGTGGCTTCCGGTGAGTTTGAATTGAGAGACGGCATGTTACTCGTCGACAAGCATCATTGGAAGGTGGAGAACGGAAAGAACCTGGCGGACACCGGTCATGAAGCCGAGGTAATGGGTGAAAAGATCGGTCCTTGGGAAGAACTCAAGGAAATTGACGCAGACACTATCGAAATGATGATGTTCCGTTTGAGGAAGGCGGAATAAGCGACAATCTGGTTTCGGACACTATGAAACACTTCTTTATCATCTTATTGGCTTTGATGGGTTTGGCCTCATGCGGTAAACTGAATGTCGAAATTGTGATGCCTACCGTAGAGCAACAAGATGGCTCGCGGGCACTAGCCACCAGCACGCCCCGTTTCAGTTGGCAATTCGAGTCGGCGGAAAGCAACGTCGTGCAACAAAACTACCGCATCATCGTGGCAACCACCGCTGAAAACGCCCAAAACGGCATCGGTGACCTTTGGGATTCTGGCATAGTTTCTTCCAACCAAATGCTCTACATTCCCTACGCAGGCAAAGAACTCCAGAGCCGCGACAAAGCTTATTGGAAAGTCATCACGACAATGATGGCCAAAGGCGGCAAGAAGACTAAGGTCGAAAGCGATGTCAAATCGTTTGAAATCAGCCTGTTGAACCAAGACGATTGGCAAGCCAAATGGATTGGGCATGAGTTTAAGGACGATGTTCTGGTGGGCCACACCCGCCTCGCCGCCCGTTACCTCCGCAAAGATTTCGTCCTCCAAGGCGAGATCGCCAAGGCAAGGCTGTATGTCAGCGGCATGGGCGTCTACAGCGCCTACCTCAATGGGCAGGAAATCGCGCCCGAAGAACTGCTGAAGCCTACCCTTTCCTGGTACTCGAAGCGCGTCTATTTCAACACCTACGACGTGACCGAGATGCTCCAGCAAGGCGACAACGCCATGGGCATCATCCTAGAAGGAGGCCGCTACACCACGATACGCTACGATGTGAAAAACCCCAACTGGGACGGCACCGAAAATGCGTTTGGCTTCGGCACACCACGGCTTTTGCTGCAACTGGAAGTGACCTACAAGGATGGCCAAAAGGAGACCATCATCAGCGACGAGACCTGGAAGATCACCAACCGTGGTCCTATCCGTACCGCCAATGAATACGATGGCGAGACTTACGATGAGAATTATGAACAAGGCGATTGGAACAAAACAGGCTACGATGATGCTGCTTGGCTCCATGCCGAACTCGTCGCAGCACCCGAAGGCACCCTCAGCGCCCAACCCAACCCCAATATCACGGTGATGGAGAAGCTGAAACCCGTTGGCATCTTTCAAAAAGGCGAAAAATGGTATCTCGATATGGGCCAAAACATGGTCGGATTCATCGACATGAAGGTGCGCAGCCAACAACCTGGTGACGTCATCACCCTGCGCTTCGCGGAACTCCTCACCCCCGACAGCACCCTCTACACCGCCAACCTCCGTGGCTCCGAAAACACTGACAAATACATCGTTGCCAACAACTCTCAACTCTCAACTCTCAACTCTCAACTCCAATGGCATCCGATGTTCGTCTACCATGGCTTCCGCTACGTAGAAATCTCTGGTCTGCGCGAAACACCTGCCTTAGACGACTTCGAAGGCTGGGTCATTTACGACGAGATGCCCGTAACAGGCTCGTTTGAGACCTCCAACGAGATCATCAACGCAGTGTACCACAACGCTTACTGGGGCATCCGAGGCAACTACCGCTCCATGCCCACCGACTGCCCGCAACGCGACGAGCGCATGGGCTGGACGGGCGACCGCACCACAGGCAACTACGGCGAGTCGTACATCTTCGACAACCACCAACTCTACGCCAAGTGGCTTACCGACGCTGACGACTGCCAATGGGACAACGGCTCGCTGCCTAATGTCATCCCGCCCTATTGGCGCGGCTACACCGACAACATGACCTGGCCGGGTGCCGTGGTCACCGCCACCGACATGCTCTATATACGTTTCGGCGACCTCAAGCCCATCCGACAGCATTATGACGCCTTGAAGAAGTGGATGCTCCACATGAAGAGCGACTACATGCGCGGCGGCCTCATGACACGCGACACCTACGGCGACTGGTGCATGCCGCCCGAGAGCCTCGAACTCATCCACTCTAACGATCCCAACCGCATCACCGATGCGACGGTGCTCTCCACACCGTTCTACTGCTACCTCTGCGGCAAGATGGCCAAGTTCGCCGCGGTGTTGGGCTTCGACGATGACGTGGCCTTCTTCCAACAGGAAATCACCACCAGCACCGTGGCCTTCAACGACAAATACTTCAACCGCGTGACCGGCGTATATGCCAACAATACGGTGACTGCTAACATTCTGCCCTTGTGGTTCGATATGGTACCCAAAGGCTTGGAAGACAAAGTGCTGGCAAGCATCGTCAACAAAACCGAAAACGAATGTGGCGGCCATGTCTCAACGGGAGTGGTCGGCATACAACAGCTAATGCGTTGCCTCACAGAATATGGTCGCGGTGACTTGGCCTTCAAGATCGCTTCCAACGATACCTATCCGAGTTGGGGTTATATGTACCGCAACGGTGCCACCACTATCTGGGAGCTATGGAACGGCAACACCGCCGACCCCGCCATGAACTCCGGCAACCACGTGATGCTCCTCGGCGACCTCATCCTCTGGGAATATGAATACCTCGGAGGCATCCGCGCCATGGGGCCTGGCTATAGCAAGATACAACTCAAGCCCTATCCCATCGAGGGACTCGACTATGTGGACTGCACCTACAATTCGGTCTCAGGCCGCATCGAAAGCCATTGGAAACGCGAAGGCAACCGTTTTGAATGGGACATTGTCATCCCGGCCAACACCACGGCAGAGGTCTGTCTGCCCACAGCCAACGGCTATGAGGTGAAGACCTACGGCAGTGGGAAATACCACTTGTCTTCAGAACTCTAACAGAAATCGCCTATTCATGTCATTCCTACGCTGGACTGTGCGTTAGCATGGAATCTATGAATAGGCGATTTCTAAGATTATGACCTCTTCACCCTGTCTGGATTCTCAGCGATGAACTGGCTCCAGTCGGGACGGCGGTGCGCCTTGGCCTTCTCTGTGGTGTGCTTGGTGTAGTTCACGTCGCGGCCCTTCGAAATCGAATGGCATACGGCGGCGGCCACGGCATCGGTGGCATCGAAAAACTTGGGGTCTTCCTCGGTCTTGAGGATAAAATGCACCATCTTGGCCACCTGTTGCTTCGATGCGTTGCCGTTGCCCGTGATGTTCTGCTTGATGGTCTTGGGCGAGTACTCGAAGATGGGAATATCGCGATAGAGTGCGGCGGCCATGGCCACACCCTGGGCACGACCCAGCTTCAGCATCGACTGCACGTTCTTCCCGAAAAACGGCGCCTCGATGGCCAACTCGTCGGGGTGATACTCGTCGACGATCTCGAGCACACGCTCGAAGATCTTTTTTAGCTTGAGGGCCTGGTTCTCGAGCTTCTTCAGGTTGATGACACCCATCGTGAGGAGCTCCATCTGCTTGCCCTGCTCGCGGATGACGCCATAGCCCATCACCATGGTGCCCGGGTCGATGCCGAGGATGATTTTCTCATTGTCATTGGTTGAGGCCATAGGGATGATTTTGGCGCAAAGGTACTCGTTTTTCAGCAATTCGATGTCTTAGAAAATAATTTTTGTCTCAGTGGTTGAAAAAAACAGCCTTTCGTACTATAAGTCATAATGTGACATTGAAAAAAATCGGTCGTCAGACTAAGGGTAAATCAAAAGTTATGCGTTGGGTAGAAGGAGTATTGAAAAAAAGACGGCAACCTGATAGTTTTTTGGGTCGGTTTTGCTCTGCTATAAAGATTATGATCCCCACAATATGAGCCTTTGAAAGACACAACGGTTTGTTTGTGCCCTTTTTTGCCCCTGCAAAAAGTGAAACAAACACCTGATTAACAATATTATAAACAAAAACAACAGTCACCCATGGAAAACAACTACAAGCTTGTCGAAACCCACATTGGCTTGGTCGGCAGATTGGCCAAGCAACTGATGAAGAAGAACGAAAACTGCGACTGGTTGACGGAAGACGACCTCGTCGGAGCCGGTTACGAAGCCCTTGTGGCCGCCGCGCGCGCCTACGATGCCTCACGTGAGGCTTCGTTTAAGACTTATGCCACGACTTGCATCAAAAACGCCATGGTGGCTGAAATCAGGAACATGTTTCCCGTGAAGCTTAACGAAAAACAAGGCAAGAAAAGCCTCGTCCGCAACGACGAGACCGAAGGCGACGCCGAGGTATACGAATTGGCGAAGCTGTTGGAGCACTGGGAATGGGAGCAGCGCAAGCTGCAAGAAACAGTAGCGGAAGTCTTGGGGCGACTCACCCCCGACGAGCGCTGGTTGATTCGCTGCTACTACGGCTTCGACGGCGAGTCGATGACGCTTCAAGGCATCGCCGACCTGCTGACGGTCAGCCCACAAGCCGTCCACAAACGTTTGACTCGTGTCCATGACAAGCTGCGCAAGCTTGTCATGGACATCCGTCCTTCTTTCAAGATGTGCGCATAATGGACTTCAAAAAACTTCACACTCGGGCTTTTGGAATGGTTTTTGCATTGGTTTTATTAGTACTTTTGCACTGAAAAACAAACTCTAAAAACAGAAAACAAGATGAAAGCACTACGAGTATTGATCATGGCCATCACTATCATCATGGCTTCGGGCGCAACAGCGCAGACTGTCTACAACAGCAGCGGATCTAGCTGTGGCACCATCAATTCCGATGGCACTGTCTACAGCAAGGGCGGTTCCAGTATCGGAAAAATCAACAGCGACGGCACCGTGTGGAACAAGAGTGGTTCCAACATCGGCAAGATCGACCGCGATGGCAACTTCTGGGACAAAAGCGGTTCTCGTATCGGCAAGCTTGATAGCGACGGCACCGTGCGCAACAGCAGCGGCTCCAGTATTGGCAAGGTGGAAAGCGACGGCACCGTGCGCAACGGCTCTGGCTCCAGCATCGGCAGAGTATCAGGCATCCCAAAAGAATGGGTAGCCGCCTATTTCTTCTTTTTCTTCGATTAGCTAAATCACCATTAAAAACCTAACAGCTATGAAAACACTAAGAATACTCATCATGGCCATAGCCCTTGTGATGGCTTCGGGCGCGATGGCGCAGACCGTCTATAACAGCAGTGGTTCGAGCTGCGGCAAGATTGAAAATGACGGCACCATCCGTAACAGCAGTGGCTCCTACGTCGGCAAGTTCGACAACGATGGCACCATCCGCAACAGCTCTGGCTCCAGCATCGGTAAGATCGACCGCGACGGCACCATCCGCAACAGCTCCGGCTCCAGCATCGGTAAGATAGAAAGCGACGGTACGGTGCGCAACAGCTCCGGCTCCAGTATCGGCAAGGTGGAGAGCGACGGTACGGTGCGCAACAGCTCCGGCTCTTACTCCGGCAAGGCCTCTGGCATCCCCCGCGAATGGGTAGCGGCTTATTTCTTCTTCTTCCCATTCTACTAGGGTGGAAGTCTAAGGTTAGACAATAAAAACGCTCGCCACAATGTGACGGGCGTTTTTGGTATTGTCGTCTCGTTTTCGTGGATGGTGGATGGATATGTTCTATCCAAACAACTCACTCCCCAACTCGTAAACCGAAGCCACAGGAACAATCTCAATCTTAAACCGCCTGGTATCTAAACCTTTGGCATTATACTTCGAAACAAAGATCTTCTCAAAACCCAATTTGTCGGCCTCGGCGATGCGGGCTTCGATGCGGGTGACGGCACGAATTTCGCCCGAAAGGCCCACCTCGGCGGCAAAGGCATAACGCGAAGAAATAGGAATGTCGGCATTCGAGGAGAGCACAGCGGCGATGACAGCCAAATCAATGGCGGGGTCGTCCACATGGAGGCCGCCTGCGATGTTCAAGAACACATCTTTTACTGAAAGGCGAAAACCTGCCCGTTTCTCCAACACAGCCAGCAACATGTTCATCCTGCGGATGTCGAAGCCCGTGGCGGAACGTTGTGGCGTGCCGTAGGCCGCACTGCTCACCAAGGCCTGCGTCTCGATGAGCATGGGGCGTTGGCCTTCCATGGTGGCGGCGATGGCGATGCCGCTCACTTCCTCGTCGCGTTGCGAGAGGAGGATCTCGCTGGGGTTGGTCACCTCGCGGAGGCCTGTGGCGTTCATCTCGAAGATGCCCAACTCGGAGGCCGACCCGAAACGGTTTTTGATGGTACGCAGGATGCGGAAGCCATAGTGGCGGTCGCCCTCAAACTGCAAGACCGTATCGACGATATGCTCCAAGATTTTAGGACCGGCGATGCTGCCATCCTTGGTGATGTGGCCGATGAGGAACACCGGCACCTGATACGCCTTGGCGATTTTATTCATCTCGGCGGCTGTCTCACGAATCTGCGAGAGGCTGCCCGCCGTGGCGTCCACGTATGGCGATTCGAGCGTCTGAATGGAATCGACAATCACAATATCGGGCTGCACGTTCTTGAAGTGCTTCAAGATCTCTTGGGTGTTAGTCTCGGTGAGGATGAGACAGTCGGTGTTGTGGATACCGATGCGCTCGGCCCGCATCTTGATCTGGGTCTGGCTCTCCTCGCCCGAGATATAAAGTACCTTTCTTCCAGCGAGTTGCAAGGCCGTCTGCAAAAGCAAGGTCGACTTGCCGATGCCAGGCTCACCGCCCACAAGGGTCAGGGAGCCGAGCACCAAGCCGCCACCCAAGACTCTGTTGAGTTCCTCATAAGGCAGAATGATGCGCTGCTCCTTGGCGTTGCCGATTTCGTTGATAGGTGTGGGCAGGCCCTTGTCCATCTCCATGCCCACGCTTTTCTTCACCGATTTGCTGTCTTTTCCCGTGACGACGGTTTCTTCCACGCAGGTGTTCCAGGCGCCGCAGGCGGGGCATTTACCGAACCATTTCGGCGACTCGTTGCCGCATTCCTTGCAGAAAAAGGCGGTTTTTTCTTTTGCCATAGTTTGTTTGTTTGACGCGAAACTGCGAGACTGCGAGACAGGTCCCTGAACTTGTCGAAGGGCCCATGTCTCGTGTCCCGTTGTCTCGTGTCGGTTTATGCAGCAAAAATAATAAAAAACACCATTTCTTTCGTTTTTTTCCTACCTTTGTAGCCAATTCGAAGAAACCCACTGCCGATGAAGCATCGTCTACTCACACTGCTTATGGTCGTCTTCACCCTGCCGCTCTTTGCCCAGCAGGGCGACGTGGTGCTGTGTGAGGGCTTCTTCAACCCCTGGCTCGAAGAGGGCTGGGACGCGAAGGGCGACGACTGGGTGGTGTGGTACATCTCCAACACCACCTTTGCAGGATGCAAGCCGCGCGAGATGCAGATGTATCCCGACTTTAACTTTGAAGGCACCACCCGCTTGGTGACACCCACCGTCGAGTTAGGAAAATACGATTTCATCAACTTCCAATTCAACCACTGCCTCGAAGCCACTCAAGGCGAACTCGACGTGCGTATCGGTATCGGCATCTCCGAGAACGGCGAGGACTGGGAAAGCATCTGGGAAGACACCGTGACGGGTGCCATCCAGCAGAGCCAATATCTGCTCACCTTCGATATGGAAGAGTGGACCACACGTTCGCCACAGTTCTGCCTCTATTACTCGGGTCACGGTGCCTACGTCACCAGCTGGTATATCGACAATGTCATCGTTTATGCTTCGAAGAAGAATAAATACGGTGACATTGAAGATACCGATGAAGGTGGCTTTGTGGCTTCGCGCTCCCATATCCTCAACCTGAAAGGTCCCAATGCTGGCTCCGTCACCAAATTTTCCACCTTGCGGAGGTCACGCAACCGCTATGCCCGTGTGGTGGAAGGCCGACAGAAGAAATGGTGGCAGTTCTGGAAATAATACTTCAAACGATGAGAAAAAGCTTCTTTGCTATATTACTGGTTTTCTTTTCGTTGATGGCAGCGGCACAAACTTTCACCGACAGTAACCTGCCTATCGTGGTCATCGAGACCGACGGCGGTGCCAATATCCCCGACGAACCCAAAGTGCCGGGCACAATGAAGATCATCTGGCATCCCGACGGCTCGCGTAACTACATGACCGACATCGACAACCCCGAGTTCCTCAACTACGACGGGCGCATCGGCATCGAACGGCGCGGCAGCAGCTCGCAGAGTATGTTCAACAAAAAACCTTACGCTGTCGAGACTCGCGAAAACGATGATGTCACCAACCGTAATGTCAGCATCTTAGGCATGCCAGAAGAGAACGACTGGGTACTCAACTCCTTGGCTTACGATCAGACGGGGATGCGCGACGTGCTGGCCTATGAGCTCTCAAACCGCCTCGGACAATACGCCTCACGCAGCGTGTATTGCGAGGTGGTCGTCAATGGCGATTACAAAGGTCTCTATGTCTTCATGGAGAAGATCAAGCCCGACAAAGGTCGCGTCAACATCGAGAAGATGGACCAGACCTGCAACAACGGCCCCGAGTTGACAGGCGGCTACATCACCAAAGCCGACAAGACTACCGGCGGCGACCCCGTGGCCTGGACGATGCAGGGCTATGGCGGCGGCTGGGGCTGGGGCAGCAGCACAGACTTCATCCACCACTACCCCAAGCCTTCCGACATCACCACCGCGCAAAACAACTACATCCACGGCGTGTTCACCAACCTGGCTTCCGTGGCCAACCAGCACAATACCTCCGTCACCACGGGCATCCCTTCGGTCATCGACATCCCTTCCTTCGTCGACTTCATGATGATTGCCGAATTCAGCTCCAATGTCGACGTGTACTCGTTGAGTACCTTCTTCCACAAAGACCGCATGGGCAAGCTGCGGGCGGGACCCGTGTGGGACTACAACCTTGCCTTCGGCTACGATGCCTTCGGCAACCGCAGCAAGTACGACGTGTGGCAGTTCAACAACCAAGACAACAACGGCCCAAAGTTTTGGAAAGATCTGTTCGACACCGACCTCTTCCGCTGCTATCTCGCCAAGCGTTGGTTTGAGCTGACCGAGCCTGGACAACCCTTGAACTATGACTTCGTGTGCTCGCGCATCGACGAGATCGACGCACTCATCGCCGAAGCCATCGCCCGCGACAACCAACGCTGGAACCAGATGTTGCAACATACTCAGTATGTGAACGATATGAAAAACTGGCTCCAATTGCGCATCAACTGGCTGAACCAAAACATAGGCTCTTATCAAGGCTGTGCCGATGTCGACCTGCCGCCTTTGGTCATTTCCAAGATCCACTACCATCCCATGGACTGGTGGGGCATCGATGGCGATAAGCTTGAGTTCATCGAGATCACCAACAACGGCGACGACGACGTGGATTTGACTGGCGTGTATTTCCGAGAGTTGGGCATCTCGTATCAATTCCCTAACGGAACGCATCTCGCTGGTCGACAAGCCCTTGTGCTTTGCTCCGACTCGTTGTTGTTCACCGAGTACTACAACATGACGCCTTTCGGACAATATACCCGTAAGTTATCCAATAAGTCGGAGAACCTCGTGCTCGCTGACGCTTGGGGCAACATCATCGATCAAGTGCATTACAGCGACAGCCTACCATGGCCTATGGAAGCCGACGGTGAAGGCCCTTATCTACAACTCAAGGCCTTGGACAGCGACAACAGCCTCGCCGAAAACTGGACCACCGGCAACGACTTGACGGGCTTGGCAGAACAGGCCTCCCTCACCAAGGCACGTCTCTTCCCCAACCCCACCTCGGGCGAGATGCATGTCGCTGTTGACGGACAAGCTATCGGCTGTCAAGTGATTAACATGATGGGAAGTGTGGTCTCGGAAATGACCGTTTCTGGCTCCCGTTTCGACCTCGACCTGAGCCGTCTGCCCTCGGGTATCTACCTCATAAAAATAACGATGGCCGACGGGAAGCCGGCCTATGAGAAAGTGGTAAAACGCTGATTACTTTTGTTACAACTCCTCCGCAAACTTGATATCCTTGACGTTGAGTTGAAGGTTGGTCTTTCCCTGCCAGGTGTTGTATTCCAGGTGGTAGCAGATGCTGAAAGGCTCGCCGTTGTGGATGCGGTCGAAGAGGTCGCCCTTTTGGAAAGCAATACCTGAGAATGGCGCCACGCCTTGCTCAGTGTCGCCCATTTGCGACACGGTGAGCTTTAAATGTTTATGACCTCCCACAGGACGCGAGCCGCCTACGTCAACGACATTGTCGGTCCAGAACACGGGGGCCATGTTGCCCGGTCCGAAGGGTGCGAACTGGTTGAGGATGCGCATGAACTTAGCCGTAATGTCAGCAAAGTTAATCTTCAGGTCAATCTCGAGCTCGGGCACGAAGTCCTCGTCAATGAGGTGTTCTGCCACGTAAGCCTCGAAACGGCGACGGAACTCGGGCAGGTTCTCCGGCTTCATCGATAGGCCGGCAGCATATTTGTGTCCACCGAAATGCTCCAAGAGGTCGGAGCAGTGGTCGATGGCATCATAGATGTCGAAATTGCGGATGGAACGAGCCGAGCCCGTGACGAGCCCGTTGGCACGAGTGAGTACGATGGTGGGGCGGTAGTAGTAATCGGTGAGACGTGAGGCCACGATGCCGATGACGCCGCGATGCCACTTAGCATTGAAGACCACGGTACTCTTGGCGTCCTTCAGTTCTTGATCATCGGCAATCATGCCGAGGGCTTCCTCCGTGATACGGTTGTCGAATTCGCGGCGCTCGTCGTTGAGGTCGTTGATGGAAGCGGCCAATTTCTCAGCATGTTCTTTTTTGTCGGCGATAAGTAGACGCACCGAGTCGGAGGCCTTGGCGATGCGGCCGGCGGCGTTGATTCGTGGCCCGATAAGAAAGACCAAATCGCTGATGGTCAACTCGCGTGTCAGCACATTCTCGTCATCCATCTGGTCTTCTTCGCGACGGTAGATGTTGGCATGTTGGAGGATGGCCTCGATGCCTGGACGCGGTTTCTTGTTCAATTGTTTCAGACCGAAGTGGGCCAGCACGCGGTTCTCGCCCGTGATGGGGACGATGTCGGCGGCGATACTTACGGCAAGGAGGTCGATGAGTTCATACACCTGTTCGATCGTGCCCAAGCCCCTCATTGACAAGGCGGTGATGAGTTTGAAGCCCACACCACATCCCGAGAGTTCGTCATAAGGATAGTGGCAGTCAGGGCGCTTGGCGTCTAAAACGGCTACTGCGTTGGGGATGTCGTCGCCTGGACGGTGGTGGTCGCAGATAATGAAGTCAACACCGCGTTCATTGGCGTAGTCGATACGTTCGTTGGCCTTGATGCCGCAGTCAAGGGCGATGACTAATTTGAAGCCATTCTCGGCGGCGTAGTCGATGCCCTTGAAAGAGATGCCGTAGCCCTCCTCGTAGCGGTCGGGGATGTAAAACTCAATCTTTTTCTTCTTGAAGAAAGGTTTAAGGTAGGTGTAGACCACCGCCACAGCCGTGGTGCCGTCGACGTCGTAGTCGCCATAGACCAGAAGCTTCTCACCGTTGTTGATGGCTTGTAGCACACGATCGACGGCCTTGTCCATGTCGGTCATCAGGAAGGGGTCGTGCAGCTGCGACAGCGAAGGACGGAAGAAGGTCTTGGCTTCCTCGTAGTTGGTGATTCCGCGTTGGACAAGCAAAGTGGCAAGGTTCTCGTCGATACTGAGCACCTTGACAATCTCGGCAACTTGCTGTTTGTCAACCGATTCGTGTAAAATCCACTTCGTTTCCATCCACGTAGTTTTGAATCGGTAAAAATAATAAGAAAAACAATACAAAGGGTGGATTTTTGCAGTTTATAAACAACATTTCCTTTATCCCATTCATTCTCAACCAATTATTTTTACATTTTTTTGGCCATTCTACATAACGTTATTTTTCCCAAAATTGTTGAAATCTTTGTTCAAAAAAAATGCCTACAACCCTTGCGCGGTGTATAGATTTTTGGTATTCTTGCAGTTTAAAATCAGCTAAATTTCATACCTTTGAAAAAAATTGAAACTGCTTTAATATCAGTATTTTATAAGACTGGCATCGACACCATTGTGGGCTTGTTGAAGCAAAATGGCGTGCAGATATACTCCACGGGAGGCACCTATGACTTC
>CAMYYV010000039.1 GCA_947303625.1 uncultured Bacteroidales bacterium
CGCTGCCGAACCACGGCTTAAGTGAAAACCAAAATGCACCCGTGGGCAGCGGCATTGCCGTCCTCGCCGTCCTCGGCGGCGCCTACCTTGTGGGCAAGAAGCGCAGAGAGGAATAAAAAGCAATTGTTTCCTTTTCAATTTTTTTTGAGAGGGGTCGGCGGCGCAAGCTGCCGACCCTTTTTCGCGCAGTAAAGCATGGCGATGCCAAAGGAAAGACGTTGCGCACAACCGTCGCTCAAGCCATGGTTCGAGAGGCACTGAAGGAAAGCGTCGGGCTTAGGAAACCGCTCCACCGAAGCAGGCAGATAGGAATAAGCGTCGTCGTCTTTCGAGATTCTTTTCCCGATCATGGGCAACAAGTGCCTGAAATAGAAATGGTAAAGCTGCTTCACAGGAAACCGCTCCGGCATCGAAAACTCCAAGATGACGGCCTGGCCATAAGGTTTCAAGACACGGTGAATTTCCGAAAGCCCTTTGTCCAAATCCTCGAAGTTGCGCACTCCGAAGGCCACGGTGACGGCGTCAAAAGTGCCGTCCTCGAAAGGCAATGCGGCTGCGTCGCCTGCACGCAGTTCTATTTGGTTCTCGAGACCTATCTTGGTGATTTTCTCCTTGCCGATCTCCAGCATTTTCTCCGAGATATCCATCCCGACAATCTGAGCCTGCGGGTTGCGTTTCGCCATAGCGATGGCCAGGTCGGCAGTGCCAGTGGCGAGGTCCAAGATGGAGGTGGGCTGGAGTTTTGTCACTGTCTTGGCGGTCTTCTTTCGCCACACCTTATCTATATTGAGGGAGAGCAGGTGGTTGAGCGCATCGTATTTGGGCGAGATGCGGTCGAACATGGCGGCGATGGGGGAGACGCTCATGACAGACCTAGCTTTTTGATGACTTGCTCGGGCGTGATGCCGTTCATGCAGGCGTAGTCGCCGCGCAGACAGGGCTTGTTGCCGTACACCGAGCAGGGACGGCAGGGCAGGTCCAGCTGGAGGCAGTCCTCCGTTTTTTGGTTCCAACCCAAGAAGCCGGCGTAGGGATGCGTGCCGCCCCAAAGGGATACCACCCTCGTGCCAACCAACGAGGCCAGATGCATGTTGGCTGAGTCCATGCTGAGCATCACGTCCAGCTGACCCATCAAGGCGAGTTCGCCTTTCAAACCTTGTTGGCTCTTGGCAGGCTGCACATGCTCGTACTTGGCACAAAGTGTTTCGATTTGCTTGTTTTCCTCCGTTCCGCCGCCGAACAGGAAGAGGGTGGTGTTTTCTATTTCGCTCAAAGCCTTGATGATTTGTTCCATCTTGTCCAAAGGATAGACCTTGGCTTCATGTTTGGCGAAAGGTGCGATGCCGATCCAAGTCTCATTGGGCATTTTTTGTGTCTCGCAAAAAACAGAATAATCAAGTTTGGTGAATTGCTGTTTTATCGGGAATCCCAACTCCTCTAATACCTTAGCATAGCGCTCAAAAGAGGTGGGTTGCTGGACGAGGACCTTGTTTTTCTCGCGGGTCAAAGCCTTCTTCCCCTTGCGACCTTTGTCGATTTTGGCGATTTTCTTTCGACGCAGACAACCCTCGGTACGCAGCCACCAGGTGCGCAGCACGTCGTGGAAGTCTGCGATGTAGTCGAAGTCGCTCAGATGGGCGTCGCGCCAGAGTCGGCAAAGTCCTATAACACCTTTGTGGCGTCCTTTCAGGTCGGCGAAGATGAAATGCACATTTTGGGGTAATTGCTCAAAAAGGGGTCTCGCTATCTCGCGGCTGAGCATGGTGATGTCCAAATCAGGATATTGCACGGCCAAGTCATGGACGACGGGCACGCTCATAGCGATGTCGCCCAAGGCAGAGAACCGTATAATGAGGAGTTTCTTCATTTTTGCCCGTAAAGCACCGGATTCAGTGCGGGGTCATTGTACATCTTCATCTGCTTGTAGACCTTCATCACCTTCGAGCCGCTCTTGTAGCATTCCATCAATTGGTCGATGGCGGTGCAGAGATCATCGTTTTGCTCCATCAACACATCCAGCTTGGCTTGGCATTTCGTCTTATGCTCTTCGCCGACATCAGTGCGTTCCACCTCGGCTTTCATGTGGTAGATCTTCAGCTGCAAGATGGACAGCCTATCGATGGCCCAAGCAGGACTCTCCGTGTTGAGCGTGGCGTCAGGCTGAGGCTTCACTTTTTGGAAAAGCAATTGATAGTAGTAATCGATCATCTCCACGATGTCTGTCCTGTCCTGGTTCGACTTGTCGATGCGGCGTTTCAGCGTTAAAGCCTCCGCAGGGTCGATATTGGGGTCGCGGATAAGGTCTTCCAAATGCCACTGCACTGTGTCGATCCACGCCTTGTTATACAGGTACCACTCGATGGTCCGCTCCTCGTAAGGGTTCTCACAAGGATGGTCTACATCATCGAACTTGTGGTAGTCGACGATGGCCTGGTTGAAGATAGGGAGGATAGGTGCGGTGGACAGGATGATCATGGTGGTGAGTTTTTAATGCGGAATGCTGAATGTGGAATGCTGAATGCAGGGCTTTGTTCATTCAGCATTCAGCATTCATAATTCAGCATTCTTTTGATTAGTGCAGTTTGGTCAACGCGGCCTTGATGCGCTTCACGGCCTCGATGAGTTTGTCCTCGGAGGTGGCATACGACAGGCGGATGCAGTCGTCGTTGCCGAAGGCGTTGCCAGCCACGCATGCCACATGGGCGTTATAGAGCAGCCACATGCAGAGGTCATCGCTGCCTTTGATGACGGTCTCGCCATCGGTCTTGCCGTAGAACGACTTCACTTCTGGGAACACGTAGAAGGCACCTGCGGGGGTGTTGCACTTCACGCCGGGGATCTCGTTCAGCAGGCGCACGAAGGTGTCGCGGCGGTGACGGAAGGCGGCCAGCATGTCTTGGATCTCCTTGGAGTTCTCGGGGCTGAGCTCCATGGCCTTGGCAGCGGCGGCTTGTGCGATGGTGCAGATGCCGGAGGTGATCTGGCCTTGGATCTTGTTGGTGGCTTTCACGATGGCTTGCGGTGCGGCGATGTAGCCGATGCGCCAGCCTGTCATGGCATAGCCTTTGGCCACGCCGTTGACGAGGACGAGACGGTCTTTAAGGAACTCGAACTGGCCCATGCTCTCGTGTTTCTGTTCGTATTGGATGAACTCATAGATCTCGTCGGAGATGACGATGATGTTGGGGTATTTCTTCAACACCTCGGCGATGGCGGTCAGTTCGGCCTTGGTGAAAACGCTGCCGCTGGGGTTGCAAGGTGTGTTGATGAGCAGAGCCTTGGTCTTGGGCGTGATGGCCTTTTCAAACTGTTCGGCAGTGATCTTGAAGTCGTGCTCGATGTCGCTCTTGACGATGACGGGTACACCGCCAGCCAGCTTCACCATCTCGGGATAGGAGACCCAGAACGGGGCGGGGATGATGACCTCGTCGCCATCGTTGATAATGGCCAAAAGCACATTGTTGATGGCTTGCTTGGCACCATTCGACACAAGGATGTCTGTATCCTTATAATCCAAGCCGTTGTCGCGTTTCAGCTTGATGGCGATGGCCTTGCGCAGGGCGGGAGTGCCGGGCACGGGCGGGTAGTGGGTGTCGTTGCTGGTGATGGCATCAATGCCGGCTTGCTTGGCCGATTCGGGTGTGTTAAAGTCGGGCTCGCCGATGCTCAGGCTGATGACGTCGATGCCTTGGGCTTTCAGTTCACGGCTCTTGTTGGTCATGGCCAGCGTTGCCGACTCAGCCATGTTCAGAACTCTGTTGGAAAGGATGATTTCGCTCATGATTTATGTTTAAGTGTTGATTGTTTGATTGTTGTTTGACACGAGACTTCGAGACGCGAGAAACGGGACTTTTGTCGTCTCGTAGTCCCGAGTCCCGCAGTTCTCGCGTCTTTGAAAGGGCAAAGGTAGGTCTTTTTTCGTTAGAGTGGGCAGAAAAGCTGATTTTTATTCCATTTTGGCGGGAATGGCGCAAAAGAATGCCTCGCTCTTGCGATGGATAGAACCGCGAATCGCTGTTTTTATTTTTTTTAGGGCTTTTGTTGACGGAAAACGTGAAGCGTAATAGTTTTTTTCCTATTTTTGCCGCTTGATAAAAAAATGGTGCAGTATTTGCATATATCCCATCGATAAATACTTTGGAACTATGTATAAAGTGATGAAACATTTGATGACGGCGCTCCTGATAGCAGTAGCAGCACCGTTTATGAATGCCCAGGTGCATGTGGGCGACATCCTTTGCGAAGGTGATGTCGTTGTCAGTTCTGCCAGTTACACTCTTTCTGGTCGCACCGCCATCGGCGTGGTGTTCCATGTGGATACCTCTGGTGAGCACGGATGGGCTGTTGGATTGAAAGACCTTGGCGAGTACTCCTGGGGACCCAACAGTAAGGACACACCTCTTCGCAACTTAACGGGTAAACAACAGGCTGAGAACGACCTCGATGGCTACCGCAACACCAAAACCATTTTTGAAGAAGGCTATGAACTGCCGTTCCCGGCTTTCGATTCCCTTGACTTCGAAAATGGATGGTATCTGCCCGCCATTGGTCAGCTGAAACGCCTCTATGCCAACCTCGACAAGGTGGAAGCAAGTCTTTCCTCAGTGGGAGAATCGCTGTTCTCCGAGGAAGGTAAAGGCGAGTATTGGTCATCGACCGAGTACTCTGTGTGCAATGCCTGGAACATGAACTCCAAGGGCGAGTTGAACTTCAAAGACCAGAGCTACAATGGAAGCAAGGACGGCAGAAGACTCATCCGTGGGGTGAGAAATTTCTAAACACAAACCATCATCAAAGAAAGCATGCCTCTGCACCCACCTTGTGCAGAGGCATTTGTTTTTGAAAAAAAACGTACCTTTGCGGCAAAATTATAATACGATGAACAACAATTTGATTCTCCTTATCCTGATGTCGGCAGGCCTCCTGTTGATGGTCTTCGCCGTCATGATCCTGCTGCGCATGTCGAAGATGAAGGACGCCGAACTCCGCAACACAGGAAAGATTGAACTGAAATTGCAGGCTCTTAAGACTATCATGCCTCTCAAGGTGCAGGCCTATGAGCGTTTCCTGCTCTATCTCGAACGCGTGCAGCTACCACAGTTAGTGAAGCGCGTTTATGTGCCTGGCATGGAGAAAGGGACGTTCCATCTGATGCTCCTGCAAAATGTGCGCGAGGAGTTTGAACACAACCTCGCCCAACAGCTTTATGTCTCCAACACTACTTGGAATGCCGTAGTCAACGCTAAGGAAGAACTTGTCAATCAAATCAATACTACATTTGAGCAGCTGAAGGATGAGGAAGATGTCTCTATTTTGGCGCAGAGCCTCGTGGCCTTGCCCAATCCCATAGTCGAGCAGGCGGTCACTATCCTCAAACGCGATTTTGAAAGATTATTGTAAGGACTACGGGACACGGGACTTCGAGACGCTGTGTCCCACTGTCTAGTAGTCTCCCGTCTCGCAGCCCAAAATAAACTGTACTAATAGCCGTTATCTTGTAAAACTTGAACGAATGAAATTCACTGCTACCCAAATCGCCGGAATCCTTGAAGGCAAGGTGGAAGGCAACCCCAATGCCGAGGTGTGGAACGTTGCCAAAATCGAGGAAGGCGCCCCTGGCATGATCAGTTTCTTAGCCAATCCCAAATACACACATTATATCTACGAGACCCAGTCGAGTATCGTCATTGTGAACAATGACTTCGAGGCCACGGCACCTATCCAAGCCACTTTGATCCGTGTGCCCGATGCCTACGCCAGCTTCGCCAAATTGTTGTCGTTTTACGATCAGATGATGCAAAACAAGCAGGGTGTATCGTCGTTGGCCTTTGTCTCTGCCACAGCGCATTGTGGAGAGAACCTGTATCTGGGCGAGTTTGTCTTTGTGGGTGAAAACGCTAAGATCGGCAATAATGTGAAGCTTTATCCTCAGGTGTATGTGGGCGACGGTTGCGTCATCGGCGACAATACGGTACTTTATCCGGGTGTGAAGCTCTATCGCAACACTGTTGTCGGCAAGAACTGCATTCTCCATGCGGGGGCAGTGCTCGGTGCCGATGGCTTCGGGTTTGCTCCCCAGCCTGACGGCCATTATGAGAAGATCCCTCAGGTGGGCAACGTGGTCGTCGACGACAACGTGGAAATTGGCG
Source organism: uncultured Bacteroidales bacterium (assembly GCA_947303625.1). Classification (GTDB taxonomy): domain Bacteria; phylum Bacteroidota; class Bacteroidia; order Bacteroidales; family F082; genus Limimorpha. Next base: position 6,150 of record CAMYYV010000039.1, read on the forward strand.
CCAACACCACCATCGACCGTTCCACCATGGGCTCGACGCGTGTGCATAAGGGCGTGAAACTCGACAACTTGATCCATCTGGCCCATAATGTGGAGGTGGGAGAGAATTCGGCATTGGCGGCTCAGGTAGGCGTGAGCGGATCGACGCATCTCGGCAAGAACTGCGTAGTGGGCGGACAGTCAGGCTTCGTCGGCCACCTCACCATCGCCGACGGGTCGAAGTTCGGTGGTCAAAGCGGCATCATGGGCAGCATCAAGGAAGAGAACCAGGAGTTTATGGGAACGCCAATTCAGCCGTTGCGCAAGTATCTGGTTTCTAACGCACGCTTCCGCCACATCGACGAGATGGCACGTAAGCTTGAAGCTCTTGAAAAGGAGTTGGCCGAGCTGAGGAAACAATCCTGATCATATGGAGACGTGGCGCGCTACGTCTCTATCCATTTTAAATCAAATCCAACCTTTCACCTTGTAGTAGGCGAGGGCACAATATTCCCTCAGGCAGGTGATTTCCAGTTTTAGGTAATTAAAAAAAGTGTAGCGCATCTTGACATTTTCCACCGAGGGAACGAGTTCGTTGCCTCCCAGTTGTTTCTTGTCTAATGAAAGGTCGAAATCGACGGTGGAAGGGTATGCCGCCACGCCGTAGGCTTGCTCGAATCCCACTTTGTGGAGGCTCTTCATCGTGCGTCTGACGTGTTCAGGCGAGGTGACGACAAGAAATTGTTGGTCAATAAGTTGTGGTCTCTCATCTTTAAGATTGACGCACTGCGAGCGGGTGTTGCTTCCCGCTGTCATGTAGTTGATGTCGTTGATGCCATCTTGGCGCAGCAGTCGCGTCATCTCAGCCTGGCAGAGCGAGTCCTCGGGATGCACAAGCACTACCGGCACCTTGTAGTGTCGGGCCAAAGCCGCTGTGTGATAGAGCCGCATCAGATTGTCCTCCGAAGGCATGCCGGCACCTCCGAACATCACGATGCAATGCGGAGCTATGGCTTGGGGCTCGTCTCCTGGGTTCTTGCCCAGATTATAGTACATGTAGAAAGGTGCCGAGGTCAAGGCCAAGATAATCATCGCTGCGAAAACGATGCCGAGGATGAAAAACAGGATTTTTATTGTTTTCCACAAGTATTTCATTATGAGATAGTTGTTTACCAGGTGTGGTTTAAAAACGTGTAAAGGTACGCTTTTTTTTGGTGCTTGAAGGAATATTTTTTATTTTTGCGCGTTTTTTGTGGAGTATTATCCACGTATATGATTTTTTATGGAGAAACAATGTACGCTCAAAAATAGAGTCAGCGTTAGAGGGGCAGGTCTCCACACACGTCAGTGCGGCACCCTCACCTTCAACCCGGCTCCCATAAATTCTGGAATTCGTTTTCGTAGAATTGACTTAGAGAATCAACCCATTATTGAAGCTGACGTTGACAACGTCATAGATACCGCTCGCGGTACCACCCTCGGAAAAGGCGGTGTGAAGATCTACACTGTCGAGCACGTCTTGGCCTCGTTGCGTGGCATGGGCATAGACAACGTCTTGATCGACATCGATGTGGAAGAGACTCCTATCATGGATGGCAGCGGCAAGTTCTTCGTCGAAGCTATTCACAAGGCGGGCATTGTTGAGCAGAATGCACCTCGCAACTATCTTGTCATTGAGGAACCGATTTCCTATAAGAATGAGGTACTGGGCATTGAGCTGACCATCGAGCCGGCAGATTCGTTTCAAATCGATGTGAAAGTGAAGTACAACACCCGCGTGCTCGATGAGCAGCATGCCGCTTTGCATGACCTCAAGGATTTCGAGAATGAGATTGCGCCATGCCGTACGTTTGTTTTCCTGCATGAGTTGGAGACCCTCATCAGCCGCAACCTCATCAAGGGCGGTGACCTAACCAATGCCATCGTGTTTGTCAACCGCAACGTGTCCGCTGAAGAACTCGACCATATTGCTGCCTTCTTTAAGAAGCCGAAAGTCACAGTGAAGGAATGCGGTATCCTTAACAATGTGGAGCTGTATTTCGATAACGAACCAGCCCGTCACAAACTGTTGGATGTCATCGGTGACTTGACTTTGGTCGGACGTCCCATCAAGGGTAAGGTGACCGCCATCAAGCCGGGCCACTTCTCCAATACATCTTTCGCAAGGAAGATTAAGCACACCTTATTATATTAAGCATGAACCAGCCGTTAGCCTATATCCATCCCAATGCCCGCATTGCCGAAGATGTGAAGATCGAAGCTTTCGCATGGATAGGCGAGGACGTGGAAATTGGCAGCGGCACCTGGATTGGTCCCAATGCCACCATCATGGACGGCGCTCGCATTGGCAAGAACTGCAAGATCTTCCCTGGCGCTGTCATCTCGGCCATCCCACAAGACCTGAAATACAAAGGCGAGACCACCTATTGCTATATCGGCGACGGCACCACGGTGCGCGAGTCGGCGACGGTTAACAAGGGTACTGCGGCCTCAGGCAAGACGGTGGTGGGCAAGGACTGTTTGCTGATGGCGTTCACCCATGTGGCCCATGACTGTTACCTTGGTGACCATGTCATTATGGCCAACGCGGCTACACTTGCAGGCCATATCACCGTTGACGACTGGGCCATCTTCGGAGGTCTTGCAGCGGTGAGCCAGTTCAGCCGCATCGGTGCCCATGTGATGATTTGCGGAGGCGCTTTGGTCAACAAAGACATCCCTCCGTTTGTGAAGACGGGACCGGGTTATCCAGTGTGCTATGCTGGTGTCAACTCTATCGGGTTGGTACGTCGAGGCTTCTCGCGTGAGCGTATCAATGCCATCCAGGATGTGTATCGCGTCATTTATAGTGTGGGAATGAACATCACCCAGTCGGTGCAATACATCCGCGAGAACCTACCCGTTTCGGAAGACCGCGATTTTATCCTCGATTTCGTGGAGAGTTCTAAAATCGGCATCATGAAAAATGCCGTCGGACGCGAAGAATAATCCTTAGTTTTTCATCAACACCTCAGCCGCCCGCAAAGCTTCGGGCGTGACTATGTCGTTGCTGAGCATCTTGGCAATCTCGGTGATGCGCTCGTCAGCATCCAACACGCGGATGTGCGATTGCGTGCGCGCTCCATCATAGTCTTTATAGATAAAATAATGGTGTTCGGCTTGACTGGCCACCTGGGGGAGGTGGGTGATGGAGATAAGCTGCAACGACATGCCCATCTGCCGCATGATAGTGCCAATTTTGGCTGCCACCTCGCCTGAGACACCCGTGTCGATCTCGTCGAAGATGAGGGTAGGGATGTAGTTGTAACTCGAGACGGCGCTCTTGATGGAGAGCATCAGTCTCGACAACTCGCCGCCCGAAGCCACACGACGAAGGTCATCGACGGCGATGCCTTTGTTGGCAGAGAAGAGGAATCGAATCTCGTCAAAGCCCTTGCCATCAAATGTGTCTTGGCGTTCCACCATAACCGTGAACTGGGCGAAAGGCATGGCCAGCTGCCGCACCAAGGTCTCGACTTTTTCGCCAAAGGCGACGGCAGCATAACAACGCTTGTCGTGCAGTGCCACAGCATGTTTGGTGAGGAGCTTCTCACTCTCTTGCAACGCTTTCTCAGCTTGGGCAATGGCTTCGTCGATGTTTTCGAAGGCATCGACCCTTGTTTTCAGGCTGTCACGCAATGCGATGAGTTCGTCAAACTCCTTGACACGATGCTTCATCATCAGGCGGCTGAGCAGGTCGTAACGCTCCTGAAGGCACTGCAACTGGCTCTCGTCAAACAGGGTGCTGTCTTCGTGGCGACGCAGGTCATAGGCGATGTCTTTTAGTTCAACTCTCAAAGCATCGAGGCGCTCTTGAAGATTTTCGGTATCGGGAAGGAGTTGTCTCAGTCGCGAAAGGGTTGAGCAAAGTTCATTGCATTGGTTCAAGATGGCATTTTCGGAGTCCTCCATCAGTACGTTGGCAGTCACCAAAAGGGTCTTGATTTCTTCGGCGTTTTCCATCATGCCAAGGGTCTGTTCGATGTCGGCATATTCGCCTTCTTTGAGCCCGGCTTTGTCGAGTTCGTCTAACTGGAACTTGAGGTAGTCGTTCTCGGCGGTATTTTTGGTCGCCATTTCATGCAATTCGTTCAGCTGGCGTTTGAGGCTATTGCGTTTGGCATATTCTGTTTGGTATTGTGCCAATGTCGTGCCGTTTTGCGCGATGTCGTCCAACAGTTTGAGTTGGAAATCGGCGTTGGTGAGCAGGAGGGAGTCGTGTTGCGAGTGGATGTCGACCAACTGGTTGCCAAGCTCTTTCATCGTCTGCAAAGCTACAGGAGTGTCGTTGATAAAGGCGCGGCTCTTTTTCTGCGAGTTGAGCTCGCGGCGGAAAAGGCACTCTGTTTCAAAGTCGAGGTCGTTGGTTTCGAACAGAGGCCTTAAGCTCTCGTCATCAAGTTCAAACAGAGCTTCTACGACACATTTCTTGCTGGGGTCGTAAAGCACTCCCGTGTCGGCTCGGTCTCCCATGGCGAAGCCCAAGGCGCCGAGCAGGATCGATTTGCCAGCACCCGTCTCGCCAGTGATGACATTAAATCCACTGTCGAAGCTGACAGTTAGGTTGTCAATGAGGGCGTAATTGCTGATGTGCAATTGCTTGAGCATAAAGCGGGATTACATTCCTTGGTTTTGGAGCATGGCATCATAGCGTGACGACTGCGACGGGTCGATGGCCTTCATGATGTTGGCAGCCTCGGTCCGAATCTTTAGTTCGCCTTCCGAGTAGATTTGGATGATTTCGTCGCGCTTGCTCTCAATGATGAGTTGCAGGAAGTAGCACATGGAGTTGCGCTCATATACCGCCTGAAGGTTTGCGAGAGCGCTGAGTATGTTTTCGCGGCCTTGGTCGGGGTGTTCCGCCATGACATCCAAGCCGTTGCGGTGATAGTCATAGAGAAACTGGCGCAAGGGCGCATAGGATGGATTGTTGATGTCACTGATGATGGCATGGCGGTTCTGCCGTCCTGTCGAGCTCCATCCATTGTCGCCGCCAGCCTCTTGTGGTGCCGCGTTGGCAATAGTCTCTGCTATTTCGAAGAAGTAGTCACCTCCGTTGAGCGAGAACGAGTCGAAGTCGAGGCCAAGGAAGAGATATACGTAGAACCCGATGGTGCTGGTCAGATTGGAGATGTAGGTGTTGGGGTTGAAGTCGAGCGTCTGGCCTTCGGTGTATTCGAAGACGAACTTGCGGTCGATGTAGTTGAACATCGGGGTGCTGTAGTTCGACTTGTAGACGGGTCGACGCAGGGCGAGGCTAACCTCAGCGGTGATGTAGTCGCCTTCGCGGCCAGTCACGTCGATGAGCATCGAGCACTCGATCTTCTCAGCCTGCCTGAAGTTGATTTCGGTAAATTTTGTATTGTTGACAAACTCGTAAAGGGAGGTCTGTAGGTTCTGGTAGATGGTCTTGTCGCTGCCCTGTACCTTGTTGGAATTGACACGCACGTCGCATTGAAGCTCTTGTGCCTGCAACAGGCCGAAGCACATCATGCAGCTAAAGACTAAGAATAGTGTCAGTGCTTTTTTCATGGCTCTCCCTTTCTTGTCTCGTTTTAGAAGGCCTCCTGGTTCTCCTTGGCGGGGTTGCGGAAGTAGATCTGGTCGTGGAGGAACTCGTGGATGGCGATCAAAGTGGGTTTGGGCAAGCGTTCGTAGAACTTGGCGATTTCGATTTGTTCCTTGTTTTCGAACACTTCTTCCAAGCTGTCGTTGGTGATGGCAGCAAACGACTCAATCTTTTCGTTGAGCTCAGCCTTCATCTCAGAGGCGATCTGGTTGGCTCTGATGGACAGAATGGCCACAGTCTCGTAGATGTTGCCCGTGCCTTTGTAGAATTGGTCTTTCTGACGGGTGACAACCGTCGTTTCGGTCTTAATTTTCTTGAAATCCATGGTTTATTTTATGTTTTGTAATTTCTTTCTGGCTTTTTCGGCGATAGAGTTAGCCTCGGTCACATATTTGCTCCCGGGATAGAGGTAAGAGAGGGTGTTGCAGTGTTCGACGCACGACTCATAACGCTCGCGCTGTTTCTCGGGGACGCTGTTCTCAGCGTAGTCGTAGTAGGTCTTGGCCATGTCGTAAAGAATCTCCTCGCGGTGCGGCGTGTTGGGGTATTTCTTCAACATGTTCTCGAATGAGGTGATGGCAGCGCTGTAGTTTTCCATGCGGTAGAACAACCTGCACATGTTGTAGTCTTTCTCTTCTAGTTTGTTGTTGAGATCGGTCAACAGTTGGTTGACGCGCTCAAGGCTATCGCTGTTGGGATAGTGCTCGGTGAAGGCCTTCAGGTGCTTGATGGCGTTGTGCGTATTGGTCTGGTCGAGGCCCGACTCGGGCGAGAGCAGATAGTTGCAGTAAGCGTTCATGTAAGCCGCTTTCTCGGCGTCTTTTGAGAAAGGGTAGGTCTGCACGAAGTTGTTGTAGTAATAGGATGCAATCTCGTAGTCTTCCTGAAGGTAGTAGCATTGGGCCGTCTTGTAAGTGATCGACTCGCCACGTGGCGTGTTTCGGAACGAGGCCTGCAACAGGTCAAACAGCTGCAATGCATGGTTGTAGTCGCCACGCTCGTAGTAGTCAACCGCGACTTCATATTTCGCCTCGTTATCGGTGCTCTTGACCAAACGGCTGAAATCGTTGCACGAAGTGAAGGCCAAGAGACCCAAAACTGCCAATATCAGAAAGCTTTTTTTCATTGGGCTGCAAAATTACTCATTTTTGGCTAATTAACGTGATGTTTCGCGTTTTTATTTTTCAATGACGAGCTTTTCGACTTGGGTTCCTTCGGCTGTCAGTTGCAGGAAATACACACCACGACCCAGGCACGACGCGTCGATGCGTGTGGATCCATTGCCCTCGCCAGACATGACTTGTTGTCCGATGTTGTTGTAAAGCCTGTAACTAAATGCACCCTTAACGTTGATGGTGAACGCGCCGTTGTTTGGGTTGGGATACACGACAGACGAACAGCAGTCTTCGGTCACCGACCAGTCGCCTGCACAACTCACCGTGGCTACCCAACCGCTTGAGGTAGAATAATAGTCGGAGGTGAAGCGGAAGGTAAGTGCTCCCTCAGCATTCGTGGCAGTCACTTCTCCCGGGCTGTTTGAGCCGTCGTAACGTCCGATTTGTGGGGCGTTGGTCGAGGTGCCGTCATAGATATACAGGAAGTCGTAGTTTGCTTCTGTGCTGAATTCGACGAAGTTGACGCGGATCATGTTGCCCTCCTCTGCCGGGCGGAAGGTCATGGTGTAGTCTTTGTTGTTACTGTAGTTGCTGTTGGGGCCACCGTTATCGTAGAACAGGGCGCTGCAGGTGGTTATCGTGCCGTCTTGCATGTTGTATGCCTCGCGTACATGGATGTAGTCTTCGCGGGTCAGCGTCTCGCTGTTGCCCTCGGCATCGGTGATGGTCAGCGTGACGGCAAAGTCGCCCGCCTCGTTGTAGGTGATGTTGCTTGGGTTCTGCTGCGTCGAGGTCGACGGGGTGCCGCCTTCGAAGGTCCAGTTCCAGGCTGCAATGTCGCCAAACGAGCCGTCAGTGAAGTTGACATGGCCTCCGATGGCGACTTGCGTGGTGGAGGCGCTGAAACTTGCCACCATGCAGTTGCCAGGGACGAGCTGCACGTCGAGGTCGACGGTCTCATAGTCGTCCACCTTCACTTCGACCACCTTTGGGCAATAGCCGTCCTTGCTGACGATGACGGTCCAAACGCCACCCTTGATGGGACGGTGGAAATCGCCCGCGGGCAGATGGCTCTCCACAAACGAGTACTGGTCATCGTGGCCACTGATGGTGATGGTGGCCTCAAGTGGCTGGCCAGTGATGGAGTCAGTGACGATGCCGTGGATGCCGTAGATGCATTGCGACATATAGGCAAAGATGGAATTCTTGTTGTAGTTCCAGAAGTTAGGCAGCTGGTTTCCGCTGGGCAGCTTTGTGTTGGAGCATTCGATGGTGAGTTCGCGGCATTGGGCGTAGCCGTTCATGTAATCCTGACGGCCGCCGCCAATCATGTACCACTGGGCTCCATTGGTAATGCCGTTGTTGTAGTCGGTCATATAATTCGAGTTCACCTCATGGGTGAGGTCGGCATATTCGTGGCTGATGAGTTGGTACCAGGCATCGTCGGCATGGAGCGTGTAGGTGTTGTCCCAAGGATAATTCATTACCTCGGCGCCGCCGTGGTAGTTGGCTGCCATCACGAAAGGAACCTCGGCGGCAAAATCCATGAACCACTGGGTCTCGGTTTGGTATTCGTGTCCGTCAGGGTGAGGACCGCCATGGGGGTCGGCGTAGTTGCGGTTCATGTCAACGCCGTTGGCATTCTCTCTTCTGGCACCGTTGACGGTATTGTTGCCACCATAATAAGTGCCGTCAGGGTTGGTGTTGGGAGCGATGTAGAGGTCGATGTTCTTCATGATGTTCTCTACTTCAGGGGCATCGGGGTTCTCGAGGAGGTAGTCGATAAGGCGGAGCATCATGATCCAGCCCGTGGTCTCGTCACCGTGGATGGTGCTGGTGTAGAGGAACTTGGGCTTTCCATCGGCAGGACCGTCGCAAAGGTGTGCCACCATAATCTTGCGACCGCTGGGCAAGGTACCCAAGGTGATGATCTCGCACTTGTCGGGATGGTCGGTAGCGAATTGGAACATCATATTCTCGTAGGCGCTATAGGTAGGGTAGCTGTCCCACTCGTATGCGGCACGGTTGCTGCCGTCCCACATGGCGGCTTCTTCCATTAGAGAAGGTGGCGTCTGAAGCTTGACTTTGTAGCCGAGTCTCTGGAAGTTGGCGAAGTCGTTGTTGTTGGCATAAGCCGTGACCACATTGCCGTCGACGCGGTCAACAGAAATAGTGTGGGCGATGGCATTGAGGTCGTCATTGCCGTTCAGTTCAAAGGTGAAATAATACTCGTTGCGTTGCTGCATGAGCTGGCTTAGCTCCTGCTGGCTCTTCTGGGCGAAAATGGTGCCGCAAAAAACAGTGGCAATAACGAGTATGAGATAGCGCAAAGTCTTCATTTTTATTTGTTTTTTAATTCTTTCCATTCTTCAATAATATCGGCCTCAACCTTATCGTTCACCGTCACCAACGGCAGACGCAATACGTTCTCGCACAGCCCCATGTGGCTCATTAGGCATTTGATGCCAGCAGGGTTGCCGTCGGCGAAGATGAGTTGGTTCATGCGGAGCATGGCATAGTGTAGGCCCAAGGCCTCGTCGGTGCGGCCGTCCTTCATGGCATGTATCATGCGGCTGAAGGGAGCAGTGTAGGCATTGGCGGCCACAGAGATGACTCCTGCGGCACCGAGGGCCATCAAGGGTTGGGTGATGCCGTCGTCGCCAGAGAGTACATCGAAGTCGGCAGGCTTGTCGCGCAGGATTTCCATGATCTGCTGTAAGTTGCCCGAGGCCTCCTTCACGGCGATGATGTTGGGGTGCTTGGCCAGTTCCACACAAGTGGCTGCTTGCAGGTTCACTCCCACACGCCCTGGCACATTGTAGACCACCACAGGCACGGGACATGCATCGGCAATGGTCTCGAAGTGAGCCCTCATACCGCGTTGGTTGGGTTTGTTGTAATAAGGCACGACACTCAGGATGCCGTGGATGCCCGTGAAGTCTTGTGCCTTGACGGCCTCAACGACAGTCTGCGTGTTGTTGCCACCCATGCCGAGAAGCACGGGCAGACGTCCGTTGTTGGATTTTAATATCGTGCTGATTACCAAATTCTTTTCATCAGCCGTAAGGGTAGGAGCTTCGGAAGTGGTACCCAAAACGACCAAGAAGTCGGCACCGTTGTCGATGACATGGCCGACGATGCGTTGCAAGGCTTCAATATCAACGGAGAAATCTTGCTTGAAAGGCGTGACCAATGCCACGCCAGTACCTTTAAATATGTTGCTTTTCATGGCTTTATTATTGAGAAAAGTGTCCTTGAGCTTGTCGAAAGGTCGAAGGGCCCTGTATTATTGATTCTGTGTTTGTGTCCCCATCAGCGCCTTCAGGTAGTTGTGCAGCACATGGATGTTAGAGACGGGGTCGGTGGCACGCGGGTTCTCGATGATCAGGTCGTAGATACTCTGGTTCTTGCTTTGGTGGAAACAGATTCTGAAATCCGTTTTTGGCAAGGTGCAAAGGTAGTCGCTGATTTCGGCGTTTTTGCCCGCCATGTTGATGAGTATTGCACTGAAAGGTAGTTTTTTGAGGAACTCATGCTTGTCGGGTTTCAACACGCTCATGAAGCCGAAGTCCTTGGGTGTGATCTCGGTGTAGAGGTCGCTCTGCAGGATGGTGTCCGACATCTGGTTGCAGAGGATGACGAATCCGCAGCGGTTGGCACCAAATAAGCTCTTCACGCTGCTCTCGATGTTCTTGACGATGCTCTTGTCGCCCTCATCCAAGATAACCAATATAGAGTTAACCCGCTGAAGATTAGGCATTTTTGTTGCCGGCTTTTCAGCAAGGAATTGCTCTAAGGCGCGTTTCAAGGCCCTATTTCTAAGGTAGGATGAAAAATTCATGCCGCAAATGTAGGGAAATTCTGCGAAATAACACCTATTTTTTATATAAAAACGCTAAATTTGCACTTTGATTTTTTGAAGGCATCGCATGATGTAAAAAAAAGATAATAATATGATTGTCACTATATTAGGTAGCGGAACTTCGCAAGGTGTGCCTGTCATTGGTTGCACTTGCCCCGTGTGCCGGTCCAACGACCCGCGCGACAAGCGGCTTCGCACATCCATATTGATTCAGACCGACGAGGTCACGGTGTCTGTTGACGCCGGTCCCGACTTCCGCCAACAGATGTTGCGCGAGAACATCACCAAACTCGACGCGGTGCTCATCACCCACGAGCATAAGGACCATATTGGCGGGCTCGACGACTTACGTCCCTATATCTTCAGGCAGCAGAAGCCCATGACCTTGTATGTCGACGACACGGCTTTGCCCGAAATCAAACGCGAGTATTCATACGCCTTCGATGAACATCCCTATCCTGGGGCGCCTACCTACGATATCCACCGCCTCGACGAGACACCTTTTGATATTGGCGATTTGCATTTTATACCCATCAAGTTGAAACACTATACCTTGACCTGCTATGCCTTTCGCATCGGAAATTTTGCCTATGTCACCGACTTGAGCGAGATTTCCGAGGAGGCGATTGAGAAATTGCAAGGTGTTGAATACCTGATTATTGAGGCATTGCAAAAGAAGAAACACTATTCGCATCTCA
>CAMYYV010000040.1 GCA_947303625.1 uncultured Bacteroidales bacterium
AGAGTGCCGCTCCGAAACCGGCCGCTGCCGCAGGTGGTGCCGGCTACAAGATGGCCGCTCCGCTTCCCGGAACCATCATGCAGATCTTCGTCAAGCAAGGCGACGCCGTGAAGAAGGGCGACAAGCTGCTCATGTACGAAGCCATGAAGATGGAAAACAACCTGCTGGCCGAAGCTGACGGTACCATCACCGCCATCAACTGCCGTCAGGGCGACAATGTGCTTCAAGGTGATACTTTAATCGTAATTGGATAAGGCCATGTTGGGAAAGAAAAGTATATACAAAAAGCCTGCGGTCATCCTCGGCTCGTTGGTGCTCCTGATGCTGCTCAACCTCGTGGTTGTCAATAACCCGATGTTCGCAACCAAGGTCACCGACTTGGGCAAGAAGACTGAGAAAGTCAGCGAGATGACCCCCGAGGAAAGCAATGCCCAGATGGCTGAGATGGCCGAGGCCATCGTTGCTGAAAAGACAGCAGAACTGGGACAACAGATCGAGAACCTCAACCAACGCGTGACCAACCTGGAAAGTAAGAATGCCAAGAATCATTTGGCTGCCAAAGAAGAAGTCAAGGAGATGTCGACCAAAGACCGTCTGATAGAAGGTCTGCGCAACTTCTGGCTGCTTACGGGTTTCCGCAACTGCAAGCTCGGCAACATCATCATGATCTTGGTGGGCATTCTCTTCATCTTCCTTGCCATCCGCTTCGAGTTCGAGCCCATGCTGCTCATCCCCATCGGCACAGGTGTCATCATCGGCAACATCCCGTTCTTCCAAGGCACGGGTATCAACTTCACCGAAGCTATGGCCAATTTAAAAGGGTTGATAGATGCTGGGACACTAGATTTCGATTTAAAAACGGGTGAAGCGTTGTTGCTAACTATCTTTGGCGACAACCCGGGCGACAAGCATTTGGTGCTTAGTGAAGCCATCAAGTCAGTCGAACATTTAAACATGGCTGACTACGGCTTGACCAATAACGACATTGAAGGAGTGAAAGGTATGTTAGGCAGTGTGTTCCAAAGCGGTGAGTTGAACCTCCAGACGGGTCTCTACCAGAAAGGCAGTGTGTTGAATTACCTGTACTTCGGTGTGACCTCGGGTGTGTATCCACCGTTGATATTTTTGGGAATCGGCGCCATGACCGACTTCTCGTCGCTCATTGCCAACCCGAAACTGATGATCCTCGGTGCTGCTGCTCAACTCGGTGTGTTCCTGACCTTCATCGGCGCCCTCTACCTCGGCTTCAACCTGCGTGAAGCTGGCGCTATCGGTATCATCGGTGGTGCCGATGGTCCTACTGCCATCTTCCTGTCTTCACGTCTGGCCAATGGTGCCAACGGCACACGCAACCTCATTGGCCCCATCGCTATCGCGGCCTATTCCTATATGGCTTTGGTGCCCGTGATCCAGCCGCCTATCATCCGTCTGCTGACCACAAAGAAGGAACGCATGATCAAGATGGCTGCCCCGCGTATGGTGAATAAGACTGAGAAGATCATGTTCCCTGTGGTCGGCCTCATCCTGACCACCTTCATCAGCCCCACGGCCCTGCCGCTGCTGGGTATGCTGTTCTTCGGTAACATCATCAAGGAGTCGGGTGTCGTGCCTCGTTTGCAGAAAACGGCCTCCAACCCGTTGATCGACATAGTGACCATCATCCTGGGTCTCACCGTGGGTGCCTCCACGCAGGCCTCTGTGTTCCTGACCGCAAGCTCCATCAAGATCTTCGCCTTGGGCGCTGCCTCGTTCTGCGTGGCCACTGCCGGCGGTCTGCTGGGTGCCAAGTTGATGAACCTCTTCCTGAAGGAGAAGATCAACCCGATGATCGGTGCCGCTGGTGTGTCGGCAGTGCCCGACAGCGCCCGTGTCGTCGAAGTGGAAGGTCAGAAGTACGACCCGTCGAACCACCTGCTCATGCATGCCATGGCTCCGAACGTCTCCGGCGTTATCGGCTCGGCTGTCGCAGCTGGTGTGATGATGTCGTTCTTAATGATGTAATCCAGCTTTATTAAACTATGACTGAATATAATCCGCCTCAAATCATTGAGGCGGATTTGATTAGAATGAAAACATTATAAAACCAAATAATCATGAAAAAAGTAGTATTAATTGCGGCGTTGCTCTCGGTGATGACCTTCAGCGCCAAAGCTCAAGTCTTTGATTTCACGAACAACCTCACCGATTTCACTATAGGCCTTAACTTAGGTGTGGTGGGCTACGATTATGCCCCTGGTCAGATCGACAAGACTTTTTCTGGATTGGGTACTGGCGTAAGCTTTTCTTTGTTAGGCGTTTATATGGACTTTATCTACCAGTCGCCTGAACACAAATGGGGCAACAAGATTACCCCCGATATGTATTATGACCACTCCGCCTTGACCATTAATATGGGCTATAAGATCCCCGTCACCTATTGGCTGAACGTCACTCCGTTGATTGGCTATAGTAACGAGACCGAGGGCTGGACGGATTGTAGTACGATCAACGTGGACGAAGACCGTTCCATTTATCACGACTATGATGTTGAGGAAAGGTACAACCACTTCAACTATGGCCTTGGCCTCTCGGTGAAGCCTATAAAATGGCTGGAGATTGGTGGCGTGTGCACCTCCCATGCTGTCTATGGCAACATCTCGGTTAACTTAATGCAAATCCCCCAATAAAAAAAACACTTATTACCAACTACCAAGAATGAATAGAGGTCGTTAAAACGGCCTCTATTTTTGTTCTGCTTTTCAAAAAAGTGTATTTTTGTGCATCCTTAACCACTCTGTTATGAAGAAAGCCTGTCTTTTCATCCTGTTCTTGTTGGCATTCATGATGCTGAAAGCTCAAAACAACAATACCAACATCCGTGCCCCACGGCTCAAGGTGGGTGTGGTGCTTGGTGGTGGTGGTGCCAAAGGTGCCGCCCATATCGGTGTGTTGAAATACCTCGAAGAGATGGGCATCCCCGTCGACTATGTGGCGGGCACTAGCATGGGTTCCATTATCGGAGGATTGTACGCCATGGGATACACGCCCGACGAACTCGCCGAACTCATCTCCAACATAAACTGGTCGGAGTATATCGGCAACAAGATTGACCGCTCGGTGATGTCGGAAGAATTCAAATACCGAAACAGCACCATGCTGCTTCAGGTGCCTTTTAGCCATGAAAGTCTGTTTGACAACGACCCTAACTCGAAGTTTATCAGCCAACTACCCAGTGCCTATGTCAATAATAGCGCGCTCATTAATTTGTTTAACGACCTGTGTGTGGGCTATCAGGAGGAGATGGACTTCAACGACATGCCCATCCCATTTGCATGTGTGGCCACCGACTTGATTACGGGCGACGAGGTGGTGCTGCGCCATGGCAGCGTGCCTACCGCCATGCGTGCCAGTATGGCCATCCCGGGTGTGTTCTCACCGGTTTCTGTCGACACGGCTGTGCTCATTGACGGTGGCTTAGTCAACAATTTCCCTGCCGACGTGCTTAAAGAGATGGGCGCTGACATCATCATCGGTGTGGAGGTCACCTCCACCAAGGATGTCACCCTCGAAGACCTACAGTCATTGCCTCAAGTCTTTTCCCGCCTTCTCGTCAACAGCACGAGTGCCAAGAGGGTGGAAAACCGAGAGTTGTGCGATGTGCATATCATCCCTGACGTCAGCGGCTATGGTATGCTGAGTTTCACGCCTGCGGCCATCGACGCTTTAGTGAACAGAGGCTATAAGCGTGCTGGCGATTTTCATGACCAGCTTCTCGCTATCAAACAGGCGGTGGACGCCTCGGCAGGTCATCCCGTAAGCAAGAGCCTCCATGCCCCACATGCCAAGAACCTGAACAAGGAGTCGGTACTGATTCGCTCCATCACCATCAATAATGTGAGTGACCGCGATAGCCGTTGGCTTATCCGTAAGGGCAGGCTGAAAGTGGGATGCACTTACTCGGAGGTCGATATAGAACACGCCATGAATATTTACCGTGGCACGGGCTGCTTCGACGAGGTTACTTATCAAGTGAAGGAAAGCGACTCTATTCATTTGACTAGCAAACTCTCCGATGTTTACGATTTGAGCATCAATATGAAACCATCCCAACCCCATGTGGTGGGTCTGGGTGTACGATACGACACAGAGGATGGTGCAGCTTTGCTTTTCCATCTCGGTCTGAATGAGAAGAAATTTGGTGGTGTCAAGTTTAACACCAACATCAAAATGAGCTATAGTCCCAAAGTCAATTTTACCTTAACCTACTCTGCACCATCGATAGCCAACTTCAGTGCTGCCTACGACTACCGAAACGAGCATTTTAGAATGCTCGGTGACAATAACAAATTGGTCAACTTACAATATCATCAGTATAAGGGAAGCGGCTATATCTCTCAGTTCCATCTGCTCAACCTAAGTACCAAAGTCGGCCTTTCTTACACCAAAACCAGATTTGACCTTTCCTCTTTGAGCGGAGATAGCCCTTGGGATACGATAATGTTTGTCACCAACACATTGATAACGCCTTTTGCTAATGTGGAATATGATAACCTTGACGATGCCTATTTTGCCAAACATGGCGTTAAAGCCAACCTGAACGTCCGCTATCATTTGGATAAGGAACATAATTTCAGACAAAACTATCTTGACATTGCGTACGGTCTTCAAGCTTACTTCACGCCGGGCAATGGGAGATTCACCATCATCCCTCAGGTGTATGGCCGCATTACAACCGGATATGCTGACTATTTCAATCTTTATGTATTCTGTGGCGGTGATTTTGCAGAACGCCATTTTGAGTCGCAGATGCCCTTTATCGGTTTGACTTCTGTTGAATATCTAGGTGAAGAAGGCGGTGTGTTGCGGTGCGACCTGCGCTACAACTTTTATGGAAACCATTACTTGACCGCGATTTATAATTGTGCGGCGAATTGGAAAATGTTGTACTATACGGGTAGTTTTAATGACGTGTTTTATCGCAACCTAAAAGGTGCGGGATTGAAGTATTCTTATGATAGCCCCGTGGGTCCTGTCTCGCTGACGATGTCATGGGCAAGTGTTTACGAAGAGAACCATTTTGGTGCCTATTTCTCGTTCGGATATATCTTCTAATTAGATGAGAATCAATATAGAAAGGGCAGGCTTGTGTGTCTGCCCTTTTCTTATTCAGTTTGATGTTGTTCGATAATTCCCTTTCCCTGCATGAATTTGTGGATTGTCTCAGCATGTCGCCCACGAATAATAACATGGTGGTTACCGATGGAGTGCTGCAACAAATATGGCTTCAGATTGACGTTGAGCGTGATTTGGGTGCGGCAGAAATGGTTGCTGTAGGGTGTATCAACAGCCTGTGCTTCTGTGACAAAATAACGGTCGAGTTTTGGACCTCCCCATTTAAATAAGGTGTAGTCGGTCAGCGGCAGCAGGCCTTGTATGGCCGCGCCGATGCCCGACTCGAAATGTGAGCGCACAATGGTCTCGTCGCACATCGTCAAGGGAATAGTGCAATGCGCCAACATAGAAGATTTGTCGGTGAGTTGTGAGGGATTGGCCATAAATGCCACCTCGCCGCAAAGCTGCTTGGCCAGATACATGCTCATCAATGTCTGCATATCGCCTTCGCAGCCTGCCACGATGCCTTCGTCGTTGAGCAAGGCCAAAGCCAGGCAGCTCGTTGTGCCGCAGGCCTTCACGATATCAAAACAGCGGATGGTTATGGCATCCAAACGTTCTTTCTGGCAGATGCTCTTGATGGCAAGGTAAGCCTTGGCTGCCTCAACCATATCGGTGCAGGTGGGCTCTTTGACGGCTTTGGCACGTTTCACCAAGGCTTGAGCCACCTTCACAGCCTCGGTCTGAGGCACAGTCTTGATGCCTTCGATGAGGTGTTGCAGGTCGATGTCGATAGTCTCGATGCCATAACGTTGACGAAGAAAATCGCGGTCTACGCCGCTGGCGATGAGCCAATCGGAGGGCTGGCCGAACAATCCGATTCTGCCCTGTAGAGACGCGGCGCGCCATGTCTCTACCATGGCAGATAATATCTCCTCATTTGTCCCATGCACAATCCTTCCTTCGGCGCCATTGTTGCCAAGATAGGTCAATATCTCCAAAGCGGCAGCCAACGAATTGTTGCGCCCGTCGGCGATCATGGTGACGGTTTTTTGGTGTTTTGGAGAACACATTGTTTCCACGTCGATGGCAGCCCAAATGCGTTTGAACAGGTTCTCCACGCCGCCGGTGGCAATCATTATTGCATCAGGTAAATGTTGTAGAGACGCGATTAATCGCGTCTCTACCAATTCGTCGCCGAGGATATTAATCTCAGCACCGCATTCGTTTTCCAGCCTTTGGATCAGGTCGGCATATTCGTTTCTGACGAAATCATCGGTCTGAAACGAGGACCGAAGGATGATTATTCTCATTTAATGTTTAATTAGGAATGTTGAATGCGGAATGCGGAAATGCAAAGCATTCGACGAAGTCAATGGCGCAAAGCGACACTGGGTTTCGCCCCTATTCCGCATTCATAATTCTGCATTCCACATTGAATTAATGTTTCACCACAAAACGCATGGCCTTTTCACCAGTCTTGACGACATATACGCCGTTCTCGTAGCCAGCCGTGTTGATGTTGAGTTCACTGCCATTGGCCTCGAATTCATCCACTTTCTGGCCGATTGCATTATAGATGCACACTGTACCGAGGTTTTCGCCCTTCAGGGTCACGCTTTCGTTGGCGGGGTTGGGGAAGAGCGAAGCAAGGGTTGCGTTTTCTTCAACGGACCAGGTGTCGTCAACCATGACCACGAATTGTGCATCAGGCAGATTGCTCGCAATGGTGACAACGTCGGGAACGATGCTTTTGCCAGTCACACAGCACTTGATGCCAAGTTCAATGGCACCGCCTTGCGGAATGGTAATCTCTGTGTCATTGCAAGAAGGAATTGCTTCAGGACCATGGTAGAAGCCTAATTCATATAAATCGTCGCAGATCTTCACAATGGTGGCATCTTCGGCAGTGTTGTTGTAAACCGTAATCCAGGTCACTTCGCACCAAGGCAGCATAACGGTATCCATGCTGAAAGTCAGCGTCTCTTCCACCGGCAAGGACGGGGTGGTGACGATCTCATAGGAATAATCACCGTAGTTGCCGTCGGGGTCAACGGGAAGAGCCACAACAGCATATTCCGTTTCGGGAGTTATGTCGTTGAAGGTGAAGGTCTGCGTAGTGGTTTCAACAATTCCGTACTCTTCAATAATAGCGATGAGGTCTTCGCCGAATATGGCAACCCATTCCATAAACTGAGCTTCGGAGCCATACAAATAGTAATACGAAGCGCAGTCTTCGTTGGGCGTGAACGTGGCCGTGATGCTGTTTGCGGTCACCTCGTCGATGCTGAGGGCCACCTGTGGGTCGTAGCTCTGAGCATTGCAGTCATGTTGTTGCAGTCCGTGTTGCTCCAAGGCGCTGATGACAGTTTGGGCGTTGCTAATAGGCCACAGGTCTTGGATGACGATGGAGCGGTCGGGCATGATGAGGATGACGGTGGGGTAGGCAGGGATGTTATACATACTCGAGCCGCAAATGGTCGAACCTCCAGCAGCACCGCTAATGGTCGGGTATTCCACACCATAGTTTTGGCACCAGTTCTGGCAGGCGGCATCGCTGTCGCGGTCGGAGATTTCCATATAGAACACGTCGTGCATGTTGCAGCCCATGGCATAATACGACTCAACAATCTTCGGGGTAGCCTGCTGGCAAGGGCCGCAAGAGGTGAAGAAGAAGTCGATAAGCACAGCCTGTCCACTGTCGAGGATGTCAAACAGGTGGACTTCGGTGCCATGGCAGTCGGTAGCTGTGAAGTCGACGGCTTGCGTGAGGGGGCATTGCGCTTTCAGGCCAAAACCGATGGCCAAAGCGAGAATGAGGGTAAATACTTTTTTCATAGACGTTTGTTTTAATAAGTAAGTGTTCAGAATTAAACTACAATTATTCCATTTGACACGGGACACGGGACTTCGAGACACGGGACAAGCTAATGTCTCGCGTCTCGTGTCTCGCAGTCTCGCGTCAATATGTAAACTAAATATGCTCATCTACTTAAAATTTGAGGCTACAAAAATAATTGTTTTGTTGAAATGTTGGGCGTTTAATTATTGAAATGTGAATTCGACGTAGTCAATTGTTTTCACTATAGCTTATGGCCTATAGCCTATGGTTCGCTTCACCCAAGGCGTGAAAACATAACTTATGGGTGTGGCGGGCCATAGGCCATTAGCTATCGGCCATAGTTAATTATCCCTGAAATCTTTCTTCTTCTCGTACTTCAAGTCCTTCAACGCCTGCGCCTTTACGTTGATGGTGAAGTTCCAGCTCTTGTAGCTGCCGATGGGGATCCAGTTGAAGCGCATCTCCCAGCAGTGCAGGTCGCGGTAGACGCTGAGGTTGGTGTAGGTGATATTGTTGTTCACGAAGTCCCAACCCGTCGAGAAGGTGACTTTCCACTTGGGCGTGATGCTGACGTCACCGTTGACGCCGATGGTGTGTACATAGCTGTTGGTTGCGATGCCCATAAAGGCTGCATAAGCCACCGAGGTTGTGTAAGTCAGGTTGTAGCTCACCGAAAATGACCATGGCGTGGTCCAGTCGATATAGGCGTTGGGATTGCCCAAGATCTCGTTGAGCTCGTCGGGGTCAAACAGGTCTGATTTTTTAGCGTTTTCGTTGATTTCGTCGCGTAAGGCCTGGCTGCCTTTCTTACCTTGCAGTTTCTTTAGGTCGTTTTGGTTGAAGCTGTAGCTCAAGCCGAAGCGCCACGACGACCCGGTTTTTCGGAAGAGGCGTCCGTTGTCGATCACCTCGAAGCGGTTGATACGGTGGCCCAACGAGTCGGCAGCATACGGATCCCATGTGCTATTGTAGTTGATACTCAGCTTTTTGAATAAAGTGGTGCGGCCACTGATGGAAACGGGAGAGAAGTTAACGGAGTCTTTAGTGACGTCGTAGTTGCCCGAGATACTGAACGACTCCAAGATTGGGACTTTCTTGATGCCCGTGATGGTGTCGCTACGCGAGGGCACCTTGATTTCCAAGTTGTTGCCGAAGTTATAGGTGAGCAAGCCCTGTTGGCTTTGCGATGGTGTGCCATAGAGTGCCCTCTCGTATTTGTTGTAAACCTGTTCCTTGTCGTTGCCGTCGACGTATGTGCCATAGACACCCCATTTCGGGTCACTGAAGTTGGGCCGGTAAGTGAAGCCGATGGTGGGCGTGAACACATGACGGATGGCGCGGATGGGGCCGTTAGCGAAGTTGGCCATGCCATAGACCTTGGTGGTGAGGTTGGTGCTCGCACTGAAGTCGACCAGGTTGCGGAAGCCATGGATGGTGTCGGTTTGCAGGAATCCCATCGAGTCGGTGTCTACCCATTGTTTCTCGACGTGCTTGAAGTACATGTAGTCGTTGAAGGTCAGATTGTTGGTCCAAGAGAAGTACTTGAACAGCTTGATGGTAGCATTGATGGGGATGCGGTGCGAGATGCCGGTCTGTACATGGTCGCGCATCATCGTGCGGGCCCAAGCGCCAAGGTCGTCGTTGAAGCCACGGAAGAGCACGGTGTCCGCGTCGTTGATGTAGGCCTTGCCGTTCATGGTGTAACCCATGCTGAGGCTTTGATACCAACGTTTCTTGCCCGCTTTTCCGACGTTTTTCAGGGGGTAGAAGGTATTGACGGTCAGGGTCATCTCAGGCAGCGAGGCGGTCACCTGGCGCGTCAACGTGTTTTGACTGTGGTTAGCGTTGAGGGTGAGGTAGACCTTGCCCCCGAAATTGGTTTGGTAGCTGATGCTAGACTGGAAGGTGTTGCTCAGCTGGTCGTTGGTGGTCTGGGCGTTGTATTTGTTGAAGTTGGAGCTTACGATGTTGACGTTGGCCGAGAAGTTGCGCCGTGGATGAGCTTTGGGGTCCTGCTTATGGGTCCACTGGATTTTGAAATCGTTGCTTTCCTGATAGTCGGCGGCGCCTTTTGTGCCTATTTTGTTGACAGCAAAGCCCAAGGCCAATGAGCCGTTGAAGCGGTAGCGTTGATTGTAGCGGAAAGTAGGCTTGATGCCCCAGGAGCCACGGGTGTAGATGTCGCCCAACACCTGCAAGTCGTAGTTGTCGTTGATGGCCCAATAGTAGCCGCCGTTTTCGAGGTAGAAGCCGCGGTTGGCCGACTCACCATAGGTGGGGATGATGAGACCCGACTTCTTGCCCTTCGTGTTGGGGATTATGGCGAAGGGCAGGGCCAACGGCAGCGGGATGTCGGCGATGGTCATATAGATAGGCCCGGTGACGATTTTGTCGTCGGGGATGACCTTGGCCTTGGTGAACTTGAACTGGTAGTGGGGATGGTCCTTGAGGTCGCAGGTGGTATAGCCGCCTGTGCGGATGTGGATGGTGTTATCGTCCATGCGCTTGATGCGCTCGCCATGGAGGTAGCCGCCGCTCTCTTCGGTCCATACTTTGGTGATGATGCCCTTCTTCGACTTGAAGTTGTACTGCATCTCCATGGCCTCGAAGGTCGACTCGCCCTGCTTGAAGACGGGGCGCCCACTGATCTTTCCTAAAGAGTCGGTGACACCACGGGCGATGCAGGTGCTGGTCTCAAGGTCAAATTCAAGGTAGGCGGCTTCAAGGGTGATGTCGTCGTATTGGGCTTTGGCGCTGCCATAATAGTAGATCTTCTTCTTGTTCATGTCGCGATACGACGAGTCAGCTGCCGAACAGATTACCTTCGTCTCTATGGCCGATTCGGAGCGATGAGGAATGATGCGACGCGCCTCAGGTTTCAGGGTGTCGTTAGGCAACGAATCTGGTAAAGACGCAACGTTTTGCGTCTCTACACTGATGGAATCCGAGATGGGAAGGGTGTCCAAAACTGCCACTGAGTCTGTCGCGACGATGCTATCCTGTACTATCGTTATCGTGTCGATGATGCGCTCAGGCACGACTGTTGCGCTGTCAATGGTTGGAGGTTTAAAGGTGTATGTATCTTTCTCGGTATGAGCCAGTTGTTTGCATCCATAAAACGACAAAAGCATCGCGGCAAGCAAGAAAAGGGCTGCCGATGGAAAATATTTCTTATATGCCGAGCGTTTTGTCAACGTGAAAACGATTACTTTTGTGCAGTGAAATCCGCTGCAAAGATAGTTTTTCTTCGCGCATTAATAAACGAATCAATATGATAGAACGAAAGATTTCGCGATTTGGTGTTTTTTTCCTGATTTTTCTGTTGCCTTTGTGTGCCTTGGCGCAGAAGGGTGAAAAGATACAGACCATCGTTATCGACGCAGGTCATGGCGGTAAGGACACGGGTGCTTTGGGAAAGGTGAGCAAGGAGAAAGATCTCAACTTGGCTGTTGCGCTCAAGTTTGGCGCATATATCGAAGAGAACCTGCCCGACGTGAAGGTGATTTACACGCGCAAGACCGACAAGTTCATCGAGCTGAGCGAGCGCGCTGCCATCGCCAACCGCAACAATGCCGATGTGTTCGTCTCGATCCACTGCAACTCGACTGGGACGCCCAACTCGGCCCATGGTGCCGAGACTTTCGTGATGGGTGAGTCGAAAAACGATAAAAACCTGGAGGTAGCCAAGAAAGAGAATGCTGCCATCTTGTTGGAAGACAACACCGATGCCTACGACAACTTTGATCCCAACAGCACCGAGGCCTATATCATCTTTTCGTTGACGCAGAGCCTCTATCAGAACCAGAGCCTCGATTTGGCCGGCAAAGTGCAGAACCAGTTTACCCAGAAGTTAGGTCGACACGACCGTGGTGTGCAGCAGGCGGGTTTCTTGGTGCTTTGGAAGACCTCGATGCCGAGTATCCTCGTGGAGTTGGGATTTATCAACCACGCTAAGGAGGAGCAGTTTCTCAACTCCGAAAAAGGTCAGACCCAGATGGCTTTGTCGCTGTATCGTGCCTTCGAAGAATACAAGCGCGAGTTTGAGGCCGAGAACCACACTTCAAGCCAGCCAGTGACCGAAGAGAAACTTTCCGCTCCCAGTGGTACCTATTTCACCGTACAGTTCGCCAGCCGCGACAAGAAGGTGGCCTCCACCGACAAGACCTTCAGCGGCGTGAAGGAGGTCGATGTGTATGAATACAACGGGGCATTCCGCTATGTGTCAGGCAAGTTTACGAGCAAAGATGCCGCCACCAAGCGACAGACCGAGCTTCGGAATTTAGGCTATAAGGATGCCTTTGTCGTCGCCTTCGTCAACGGCGAGCGAGCTACCATTAAACAGGCTGAGGAGGCGCTGAAGAAATGATATGAATGGCTTTTTTAGTATTTTCCCCAATCAATCTCTCTAACTTTCTGCGAAATGAACGACTTGATGTCGTCCCATTCGACTTTAACAAACATAGGAGGACATTCCTTGTCCTCTGCATCCTCAAAATACGTCAATGCCATCCGGGTTCTAAACATGGAGTAGTTGGGATATTTTTGCGCATAAAAACCGAGGATTTCTTCAAGAGAAAAGTGTTGGAGCAGGAAATACATGTCGATGAAATCCTTTCGTGAACCACGGTTTTGTATGGCGTAGGTCTTCATCGCGGCAATGTCTTTCGGTGAAGCCAACCTGATGCCGTCCTCAACGACCGCTTCATCAATCCATGGATAACGAGCATAATTGACAAAATCCACCTTGATTCCGTCAACAATGAATGATTTGATGTATTTGGAGGTCATTTGACCTTGTACCTGCCCGAAATTTTCCAAAATGTCATGCAAAGCCCCATCGTTGTCAGGAACCACGCCGAAAACATCCAAATCCACAGATGACCGATGCCCGTACTGCAAAGCCAAAGCGGTGCCGCCTACTAAACGGCACTCTTTCAAATAAGGCTCTCCCATTAGGTATTTTAGGAGTTCCAAAGTGTGGGGCTCGACTGTGCAATACGATAGCATCTGAAGTCCTCTTTTTTAACACCTGAAATAAAACTTAAGAAAGAACGGGCGACAGGATTTAATGTTCTGAAATTTAATGCGTATGAAACAATTTTATCTACACCATAATATTTTTCGATGATGTTCCAGTCGCTCATCTGCCCGTATTCCAGCACCCTTTGGATAAGCCATGCGGCATTCTTGTCGATATCGAACTGGGTCGTATCGAAGTCCCAAAAAAGGTATGGGCTTAGGCCGTGTAACTTATCCGTGTTTTCCATGGTTATTCCACCACCACTAAGTAATAGTTCTTCTTGCCTTTCTGAACAAGGATGTACTTGCCATCGATGAGGTCAGCTTGGGTCATCACCTTGTCCAAAGTCACTTTCTCCTTGTTGACGCTCACGCCGTTGGCTTGGGTCATCTTGCGGGCTTCGCCCTTCGAGGGGAAGATCTGCGTGTTGACGGCCATGAAGTCGACAATCGGGATGCCGGCTTCGAGGTCGGTGCGGGCGATGTGCTCCTGCGGCACGCCGTCGAAGATGTCCAAGAAGGTGGCTTCGTCGAGTTTCTCCAGACCTTCCTTGGTCGACTTGCCGAAGAGGATGTTGCTGGCTTCGATGGCAGCATCCAGGGCCTCTTGCGAGTGCACCAACACAGTGACCTCCTGGGCCAGACGCTTTTGCAGCACGCGCATGCCCGGGTCTTTCTTGTGCTCCTCAACGAGGGCGTCGATGGTCTCTTTATCCAAAGAAGTGAAGATCTTGATGTATTTCTCGGCATCCTCGTCGCTGACGTTAAGCCAGAACTGGTAGAACTTGTATGGCGTGGTGCGCTTGGGGTCAAGCCAGATGTTGCCGCTCTCAGTCTTGCCGAACTTCTTGCCGTCAGCCTTAGTGATGAGCGGACAAGTCAGGGCAAAGGCTTCGTTTTCAAAGCCTAAAGTGCGACGGATGAGCTCTGTACCTGTGGTGATGTTGCCCCACTGGTCGTTGCCGCCCAGCTGTAGCTTGCAGTTCTTGTGCTGGTAGAGGTAGAGGAAGTCGTAGCCTTGCAGGAGCTGGTAGGTGAACTCGGTGAAGCTGAGGCCGTCGCGGGCGGTGCCGTTGAGGCGTTGCTGCACGCTGTCCTTGGCCATCATGTAGTTCACGGTGATGTGCTTGCCCACCTCGCGTGCGAAGTCGAGGAAGGTGAAGTCCTTCATCCAGTCGTAGTTGTTCACCATCTCGGCGGCGTTGGGCTCCTTCGAATCGAAGTCGAGAAACTTGGCGACCTGCGCCTTGATGCACTCTTGGTTGTGGCGCAAGGTCTCTTCGTTGAGCAGGTTACGCTCTTGGCTCTTGCCCGAGGGGTCGCCAATCATGCCCGTGGCACCACCCACCAGGATGATGGGCTTGTGGCCGCAGTGTTGCAGGTGGCGCAGCATCATGATGCCGCAAAGGTGTCCGATATGTAAGGAGTCGGCGGTCGGGTCGGTGCCGAGGTAAGCCGTTACCATTTCTTTCTGGAGGAGTTCTTCCGTTCCTGGCATGATCTGTGCCAGCATTCCGCGCCAGCGGAGTTCTTCAACAAAATTCTTCATTGTTACTCGGTTTTGAGGTGCAAAAATACAGGAAATCGGCGAATAAATGAATTATTCACCGAAAATGTGTTTTGTATGAATAAATTAATACCCGATTAATCTTCAAAAGGATATGTATCGTCATAAATATCACTCAAAAGTTTGTCATTATATAACCAATGAGGACCTGGGGCAATATATTTTATTTTATACCCTTTTAGTTTAGCAGATAGTGCGCTAATAGACATTTCCTCTCCCTCATAACAAACTTTTCTATCCGAAATAATTGATACTGATATTGAGGGATCTTCTTTCCATACAAGAACATCACCTTTTTGCATTCCCATTTCATAGAAATTAAGTGCAGGCCGATGTACCTGTGCCTTGGCCGATGCAGCTTTGTCATCATCGGTTAAGTCATTTTGTATTTCGTCGCTTACAACTTCCGTCACATCAGTATGGTGGAACAATTCTAGGATAGCCTTTGCTTGCTCCACCTGGATACGGAAGAACTCACGGTTGGCATTTATCCTTTGTGGGGCAAAGGCAGTATGTAAGGCTTTTTCAATTTTTGCACAATCACCCTTTTTAACCTTGCATGCAAATTGACACTCGAAGGGTACTGGAACTCCAGTAGTATACAGCTCTTTCATGCGCTTGTCGATGTCTTCTTGGGTAGTCATACCTATTTTGACCAGACCAGGCATCACAGGGTTTGTGAGAAGGTAAACAATACCGTATTCCATAATTTATTGTTGTTTTCGCTGCTAGTTAAACTAATTTAGGATGGGTGCAAAAATAGTCATTTTTGGTGATTTTTTAACCTACACCTCATATTCTCGATGACATTTCCTCCAAACAGCCAAGAGTCGGCAAAGTGAAGGTTGCCTTTTGGGAACATCTCCTCATAGGCTTGGATGAAGACCATCTCGGGGCCGAGGTCGGGGCAGACGGTGGTGTGCTTGTAGAGCCATGTCCTTGTCGGGCAAGGTATGATGAGGACGCTGTCGCGGGCCTCGTTGTATTTGGCCATGCCCAGCTGAAACTCGGCAGGAACGGTGTCGGAGGCCATCGTCCAAGTGGTGGGGTTGACGCCGACCACATCGTTGCGCGACACCATGCTGATGGCCGTCGTGTCGGTCACGGAGTTGAAGATGACCAAGCCTTGCATGAGGCTGTCAGCAGCGGGTTTCAGAGCCTCGGGATAGGCGGTCAAGTCTTCGGCAGTGACATGATAGCCAATGCAATAGGCGGCCACCATCAGTTGGCGTTGTTCCTCGGTCATGCCATGTTTCAGCAGTTCGATGAGCATCTGTGAACCCTGGCTGTGACCCATCAAGAAAAAAGGTCGACCATGGTTGAAATGGGCCATATAATACTGAAATGCATCATTGACATCCTTTGCAGCAATTTGTGCCAACGAATCCAGAAGTGGTGTAGACTGTTGGTAAGCCTCAAAAATCATCTGCCGGTAATAAGGTGCATAGAAGTTGTATTCGCCATACAGCATCTTGTTGAACCGCTGGTTGCCATTGGCTTCCTCGCGCACCTCGGGCAAGTTGATGTCGGCGAACCATGAAAAGCCGTTGTCCTCAAAGGAAATCGTCGAAACGGTAGGATAGACATAAAACACGTCGGCAGCATGGCTTTCGTCGCCGAGGCTGTACCAATAAGTGGTGTCGGAATAGTCGATGCTGGCTTTTTCGTTGTCGTTTTGCATGGCACAAGAGGGTAAAAGCAGGGAAAAAACAGCCAAAACAAGCGCGGTAAAACGATGGTTTTTCATGCGTTGAAACTTTATTGAGCTGACAAAGGTAGTAAAAAACAGTTTTTTTGTCGTAGACTCAATTATTTTTCGCAAATTTGCAGCGAATTAGCCTTTGGCTCATGGCCTCTGTCTTCTGGCAGTCTCCTCCTATAGTGTCATTGCGGACTTGATCCGCAATCTCTTGAACAAAGCGGGGCTGCCAATAGCCAAAGACCAGTGGTCTGCAGGCAATTAAATTTTTGAATTTTAAATTTTTAATCTTAAATACACATTCATGAAAAGAGACGAAAAAATCTTTGATCTGATTCGCCAAGAGAAAGAGCGTCAGATGCACGGAATCGAGCTCATCGCTTCGGAAAACTTTGTCAGTGAACAGGTGCTGGAAGCCATGGGTTCTGTCATGACCAACAAATACGCCGAGGGTTATCCCGGCAAGCGTTACTACGGCGGCTGCCAAATCGTCGACCAGAGCGAGCAAATCGCCATCGACCGCGCCTGCCAGCTGTTCAACGCCACCTTCGCCAACGTGCAGCCCCACTCGGGCGCACAGGCCAATATGGCTGTGATGCAAGCTTTGCTTGAACCCGGCGACACCTTCATGGGTCTCGACCTCTCGCACGGTGGTCACCTCTCACACGGCAGCCCGGTCAACGCTTCGGGTATGCTCTACAAGCCCGTCGCCTACCACGTGGCCAAGGAAACCGGCCGCGTCGACTACGACGAGATGGAGAAGATCGCCCTCGAGTGCAAGCCCCGCCTCATCGTCGCTGGTGCTTCGGCCTACAGCCGCGACTGGGACTACAAGCGCATGCGTGAAATCGCCGACAAAGTGGGTGCCGTCCTTATGGCCGACATCAGCCACCCCGCTGGCCTCATCGCCAAGGGCCTGCTCAACGACCCGCTGGAGTACTGCCACATCATCACCACCACGACCCACAAGACCCTCCGCGGTCCCCG
>CAMYYV010000041.1 GCA_947303625.1 uncultured Bacteroidales bacterium
TGGGCGACAATGGCGCCTTGAACGAGGACCGTTACATCCACGGCAATTTCGGCAAGGGCTTTTGGACCTTCCTTGGCGGCCACGACCCTGAGGACTACCAACACCTTGTCGGCGACCCGCCCACCGAACTCGACATGCACCCCAATTCTCCGGGCTATCGGCTCATCCTGAACAACATTTTGTTCCCTGCTGCGAAGAAAAAAGAACAGAAAACTTGAAAATTCTTATATTTGCCGCTTTAAAATGAAGTAAAACGCTAAAATCATAGACAATGAGAAGAAAACTACTCGTCATTTTCGCCCTGCTCATGGGCTTTACGACCCTTCAAGCCAAGCCTGTCGACGTGGCAAAGGCGCAACGTTTGGGACTCAGTTTTGTTCAACATAAGGCCATGTTTGCCAAGAACGATGTGCAAAGCCTCGACTTGGCCTACACTTTCCGCACTGAGAGTGGCATGGCGGGGGCCTACGCCTTCAATTTTGATGGCGGCTTCGTCATCGTGGCGGCCAACGATCTGTCGTCGCCCATCCTCGGTTATTCCGATCAAGGCCATTTCGACTATAACACCGCCCCCGATGGTTTGCTCTTTATGATGAGTGAGCACATGAGAGGCATTGAGACACTTGTGGCGCAGAAGCATGCCGCCTCAAGTGATGTCATCGCCCGTTGGAAGAACCTCGAGGAACACGGAATGATGCATCCCGACAAGGGCGCTCCTGTCGTTGACCATTTGGTACAGCTGAGATGGAATCAAGACGCCCCTTATAACATGTATGCACCTGGCGGTTGCCCGACGGGTTGTGTTGCCACGGCCATGGCACAGATCATGAAATACTGGGAATGGCCTACACAAGGTACGGGCGAGCACAGCTATTTCGCTCCGGGTTATGGACAGCAATACGCCAACTTTGGCGAGACCACTTACGACTGGGCCAATATGGTGGAAAACTATGCCGTTGGCGCTCACACGGAAGAAGAGAAAGAGGCCGTGGCTGTGTTGATGTACCACTGCGGCGTGTCGGTCGACATGACCTATGAGCCCGACGGCAGCGGTGCCTATTCGGCGGACGTGCCTGATGCTATCAGAAACTATTTCTCCTATTCTGAACATGCCACTCATATCACCAAAGGTGGAAACTATGATGAATGGGTTGCCTTGCTGAAATCCAACATCGACCAACGTATCCCGCTCTATTATTCTGGACATAGCAACCAAGGTGGCCATGCATTCGTATGCGACGGCTACGACGTCGACGACCTCTTTTATTTCAACTGGGGCTGGGGAGGAGCGAGCAACGGCTTCTTCCTTATCGATGGAGAACACTTCGAATATACGGGTAGCCAAGCCATCGTCTATGACTTCATCCCCGACCATGTATACAATGCCATGCCTCAAGCACCCACCGACCTCAGCGTAAGTATCGACAGTGATGTGAGCCTGATAGGACACCTCACCTGGACCAACCCCACGATGACGGAAAACGGCGAGGCCCTGACCTCGATTGAAAAAGTCATCGTCACACGCAAGGGTTTCATTGTTGCCGAAATTGAGGGCGTTCAGCCTGGCCAAACGATGACTTACGACGATGTGGTGCCTTTCTTCGACCAATACGATTATGCTGTGATGGCTGTCAATGAGGGTAGTTACGGACGTCTGGCCCATACCAAAGGTGTCTTCGGTCCTTATTGCGAGTGGACTGTCATCATGACCTCTTCCGATTTCCATGGATGGGATGGCGGAGGCATCACCGTGCAGAACGCTGCTGGATCTTATATCGATTTCCTGACCACCACCCAGGCCACAGCCTCGATGCAACGTTTCCAGATGCCACTTGGCAACAGCAACCTCTATTGGACCGAGCCTAACTCCAATATCTCCAACCTTTCTTTCAAGGTCAAGGACGCCAGCAACCATGTGGTGTATGAATATGCCGGTCCTTCTTCGGGACTTGAGGCAGGTATCCTGCGCACACTCAACAATGGTTGCGGCAACGAAAACACATGCGAGTCGCCTTACAACCTAAGGGCCACTGTCGACCCAGACAACGACCGCAACATCCTCCTCACTTGGGATTCGGACCATACCCCCGAGTTTGGCTATTGCATTTATCGCGACGGCTTCCTGTTCAATATGGCGCACGAACTGCAATATCTTGACGAGAACACCGAGATTGGAGGTCACTGCTACTATATCACCGCTCTTTGCAACGGTGGCGAGACGGCCAACTCCAACGAGTATTGCGTCACCTCAGGCACAGGCTGCGAGCCTCCCATTGACTTGCATTACAGCTATACCAACGCCAACAAGGTGCAACTCGACTGGACTGCCCCCGACAATCCAAGCGTGACGGGCTACTATATCTACCGTAAGACCGAAGACACGCCTTTCAAGCGTATCAAACTGACGACGAACCCCACCGTGAAGGACAATACCGCCGAGGAAGGCGTCGTCTATCAATATGCGGTGACAGCCTATTACAGAGACATCGATTGTACTACGGCTTATGCCAACGACCTCTTCGACGTGAACAAGTTCTTTGTGGAAGTGGACTGGGGCAACGCACCGAGAGACCTTCAGGCCACCTACCATGAGGAAGACACCATTATCAGTTTGCGCTGGAAGCCAGCCTACCAAGCCGCTTCCTACGACATCATGCGCAACGGCGTGAAGATCGGCGAAACGACAAATGCCGCTTTTGAAGACGCTGACCTCGTGCTGGGTGAGACATACTGTTATACAGTCGTCGCGATAGGCGAGGGCTTTGAGGAAACGTCTAACGAGGCCTGTGTCGCCATGCCCGAGCCGCCTGTGCTGCCTTGCAACGCCCCGAGCCACCTGCGTCGCGAAGACCCGATGAATGTGGCACACATTGCTTGGAACGCTCCCGAAGAGCGTCAACCTGACAGCTATACGGTGGTGATTGTCAACAATCTCACCAATGAAACCACAGAGATTACCGATGTCGCCGATTTGTTCTTTGAAGACGAGATTACCGTCGAGGAGATGGACAAGTCTTACATGGTGAAAGCCGTTTACGAGGAATGCGAATCCGAGTTTGCCTTGACCGATAGCGGCGACGATTTTGTGAATGTCAACAACCTGTCGGTTCCCGAAGGCCAAATCAACGCTGTCGTCTATCCTAATCCCACTTCAGGCCAGCTGACTGTTGAAGCCGAAAACATGACCGTTGTTAGCGTCTATGACCTTGTTGGCCAATGCGTCTTGAAGGTCTCCGCAGATAATGACAGCGTCGTCCTCGACATGGATGGTCTTCAGGACGGTATCTATGTTATCAAAGTGGAAACCCACGAGGGCGCTTCGATGCAACGAGTGGTTAAAATGTAAATCAGTAACAATCAATAAACTAACAAAACGATGAAGAAAACTTTATTTCTGATGGTGACCTTGGCTCTCTTTGTGAGCCAGCTCATCGCTTCGCCCGTCGATGTGGAGCAAGCCCGTCGCTTGGGCACGAAGTATGTGCAGAGCCATTCTGCTAGAAATGTCACTGAACTCAATCTCGCTTACACCGAGACAATGGAGAGTGGCGCCAACGCCCTTTATGTCTTCAACTTTGAAGGTGGTTACATCATCGTTGCTGCTGACGATGTGGCGCAACCCATCTTGGCCTATGGTGAGGAAGGCAATTTTGATGCCAATCAGATTTCAGAAGGCTTGGCCTATTATCTGCGTTATTATGCCCGTCAGATTGGTTATGCTGTGGAGAATAACCTCCAACCCGAGGCTGAAGTCACGGCTCAATGGGAAAACATAGCCAGAACGGGCTTCGAGGAAGGTGTCAACACCCGTGCCACCCGTGGCGATGTTGCCCCGCTGATCTCGACCAACTGGAACCAAGACAACCCCTATAACCTTTATTGCCCGACGGGACAAGGCGGTCCTGGTGGCCATGCTTATGCCGGCTGTGTGGCCACTGCCATGTCGATGGTAATGAAGAAATGGAACTGGCCCGACCACGGTCAAGGCTCGTACAGCTACACACCTCAGGGTTATCCTACCCAAACGGTTAACTTTGAAAATGCCTATTATGATTGGAACAATATGCCCAACTCATGCAATAATTCCAATTACCAAGCTGTCGCCACCTTGATGTACCATTGCGGTGTGGCTGTCGACATGCAGTATGGATCCCAAGGCTCAGGTGCCTATTCGCAGGATGTCCCTGGCGCCATCGCCAATTATTTCCGTTATACGGAACACGCGAACCGTCTTGAGCGCGAGCTTTATTCCAAATATGATTGGGAAGAGATGCTGATCGAGAGCCTCCAGGAAGGCTTCCCGCTTTATTATTCGGGCAGCGACACCGACGGCGGCCATGCCTTTGTGTGCTGCGGCTATCGTGAGAGCGACCGCAAGTTCTACTTCAACTGGGGCTGGAGCGGTTTCAACAACAACTACTTCGCCATCGATGCTTTGAACACCTACTCGGGCAACTTCAATTTAAATCAAGCTGCCATCTTCGATTTCATCCCTAACTACATCTATAACGCATTGATGCCCGCTCCTGAGTCGTTGCAAGTGACTTCAGAGAATGCCCATTCCAAGAGGGGCTATATTAGCTGGGTCAACCCGACGACCTCACTCGATGGTACCGTGGTGGAGAACATCGAACAGGTGGTGGTGCTTCGCAACGACCAACAGATTTACAGCCAAGCCAATGTGACTCCTGGCGAAACGATGCATTTTGAAGACGAAGTCGCCGACTTCGACTGCTATACCTATCGTGTGTATTACCTCACCAATGGCGCCAAAGGCCGTTCGGCTCAGGTGAAGTATCAATTCGGTCCCACTTGCACGTGGAAAGTCATCGGTCAGACCTCCAACTTCCAAGGCTGGAACGGCGGTAAGATTCAGGTGAAGAACGGCTTTGGCACAATCATGCAGGAAGTCACCTTGACCAGTTCGACACCAGTCAGCCAGCAAATTCCCATGCCCGAGGGTAACGTCACTTTCACTTGGGTGGCTCCCAACTCGGCCGTCTCCAACCTGACCATCAACATCAAGAACTCGAACAACACTTCCGTGTATTCCTACACGGGTAACTCCAACCAGGTTCCTGCCACGCTTTATACGGGTAACAACGACTGCGCAGGCTGCGAGCCTCCCACCAACCTTGCTGGTGAATACCAGTGGACCAATGAAGGCTTCGGCACCTTGCTCACGTGGAGTTATGATAATGACCCGCAATCGTTCAAGGTCTATCGCAGCGAAGACGGCAGCAACTATGAGGTGGTCGCTACTGTCGACAAGACTTTGCGCGAGTATTTCGACATCACGGGCGATGCTGGCACCTATTACTATAAGGTGACCGCTTTCCGCAGCTATTGCGAGTCGACACCCGCATGGGCCAACGACGGCAACGACTATGTCTACATCGAAGTGACCAGTGTCATCGAGAATGAAGACGGCATCAACTTGTATCCCAACCCCGCCAACGCCCTGATGAGCGTCGAGGCCGAAGGCTTGCAGCTGGTGACCATCCACAACGTGATGGGCCAAGTCGTGATGCGCCAACAGTGCAGCGAGGACGGTGTGGTCATCAACACATCCGATCTCGCCTCAGGCGTCTACACCATCAGCGTGAAGACCAACCAAGGCACCATGACCAAGCGTTTCTCCGTCATCCATTAAGGACGGACAAAAACAATGAAAATGAAAAGGAAACACTGCAGTGTTTCCTTTTTTTATATATTTGCCGCTTAATCGAAAACACTTTAAGACAATGAGAAAACACATCTTCACATTATTAGTGCTGGCTGCAACATGCGTTGCAGTTCAGGCCCGTCCGGTCGGACAAGAGACTGCTAGACGTTTGGGGCAATCCTTTGTGGCATCTAATTTCGAGTTTACCCGCCAAAGCGCTGACTTGAACTTGGTATATACCGCATTCTCCGACAGGGGAGAGGCCTGCTATTATGTCTTCAATGTGGGCGACACGGGCTTCGTCATTATCGCTGGTGACGACAACTATCGCCCTATCATCGGTTATTCCGACGAGGGGATCTTCAACCCCGACGACATGGCTCCCGCCTTGGCATACTATCTTGAAGGCATACGTCAAGGTGTGATGGATGCATCGAGGGCATCCTCGGCACAGCCCACCGTGGCCGCCGATTGGGCTATGCTTGAGAAGACGGGACATCTGGTGTCGCGTCATGGCGGCAGGGAAGACGAATACCTCGTGGAGACTAAATGGAACCAGAATTATCCTTACAACTATTTCTGCCCAGTGGGCGAGGGTGGACCTGGTGGCCATTGTTATGCTGGCTGTGTAGCCACAGCAGCAGCCCAG
Organism: uncultured Bacteroidales bacterium; assembly: GCA_947303625.1. Classification (GTDB taxonomy): domain Bacteria; phylum Bacteroidota; class Bacteroidia; order Bacteroidales; family F082; genus Limimorpha. The sequence goes on from CAMYYV010000041.1 coordinate 6,315, forward strand.
CTGATGAGGTACTGGAATCATCCCTTGCAGGGTCAAGGAAGCCATTCTTACTATCCTGAAGACCATCCTGAATACGGCCCATTGACCGTCAATTTCGGTGAGGCCACTTACGATTGGGAGAATATGCCTTTGTCCATTAATTCCAACTCGCCACTGGTGCAGATTGAGGCCGTGGCACAACTCATCTATCACGCTGGTGTCAGCGTCGACATGAACTATCGTCCTACGAGCAGCGGCGCCGTCACGGGCCGACTGTGCGAGACGATGCCCGCTTATTTCTTCTATACCGACCAGATGGCCAACCTTTATCGTGAGGATTACACCCATGAGGAATACATGCAGCTGGTGATGAATGCCATCGATATGGACTGGCCTATGGTACACCGTGGCGGCGGTCATGCCTATGTGCTCGACGGCTACAACGACAATGACATGGTGCATTTCAACTGGGGCTGGAGCGGCAGCAGCGACGGCTGGTTCAACATCGACGATCATAACTATACCGACGGCGAGAGCGTCATCTACAACTACGTGCCCGCCGAGATCTATGCCGCCACACCTAATATGCCTACCGACTTGGTCGCAGTGCCTGCCACTGATGGCACGCTCACGGCCTCTCTTACATGGAAGAACCCCTTGCTGACGTTGACCAACCAAAGCTTGAGTGTCATCGACCAGATCGTGGTGGAACGCAACGGACAGGTGGTATATGCCGAAGACAACCCAACACCTGGTGCCGAGATGAACTACCTTGACGAGACCGTGCCTTATTATGACGTTTTCGATTATTCCGTGTATGCTGTCGTCAACGGACAACGCGGCGCTTTGGCAGTGGCCGAGAAGGTACTTGTGAGCCCTTCCTGCGATTGGAAGGTCATCATGCAGTCGTCGGCCTTCCAAGGTTGGAACGGCGGTTATGTCTCTTTGTACAGTGGAACGGGTAGGGAAATCCAGCGCATGACCACTACCAATTCCTCACCTCAAACTGTTGAACTCGCCGTGCCAGTGGGCAACGTCAGCTTCGGATGGACGAGGCCTCGGTCCAATGTGAGCAACATCACCATTCTCATCAAAGACTCGGAAAACCAAACGGTGTATACTTATCAAGGTAGCAGCAACGGTTTGGCCGAAGGCATCATCTTGGAAGCCAACAACGGCTGTGGCAACGAGCTGAACGTACAGGCTCCTTATGGCCTCCGTGCTGTGGTCGACGACGGCGATGCCACCCTTACTTGGGAGATGAACGGTGCCGAGCCCGAATATGGCTATATCGTGTATCGCGACGAGCAACGCTTGGCCTTAGTCAGAGGCGGCGAGTCGCGCTCCTACGTCGATGAGGACGTTGTGACGGGTCATTGTTACACTGTCACCGCTTTGTGCATGGGCGGCGAGACGCAACCTTCCAACGAGACCTGCGCTTCGGCGGGCGACTGCATGGGCGCCTCCAATTTCGATTATGAGTACGTGGGGGACAATTATCGGATTAAGCTTTCGTGGAGCAGACCCGAGGTGAGCACGGGGCTTTCGGGGTACTATCTCTATAGAAAGTTCGGTGAAGATGGAATCTATGAGAGAATCAGGCTTCTTGGCGCGTCGGCCACGTCGTATACCGACAATACGGCCAATGTTGAAGGCGACTATTATTATCGCCTTTATGCCTATTATGGAAGCATCGACTGCACCTCAGCTCCGGCTTCACTCAAGGATGACCCCACCAAGTTCTATTTGAAAGTGTATTACTCGCCCACTGATGTCAATGAGCAAGAAGTCGCGGCGCTCAAACTCTATCCCAATCCAGCGCAGCAGAGTTTGAACATTGAGGCCGACGGGATGACCCATGTGGCGGTTTACGACTTGCTTGGTCAGATGGTATATGAACAAGAATTAAAGTCTAACGAGTTCACAATCAATGTTTCCGACTGGGAAGAAGGCATCTATCTATTGAAGGTGCAGACTTGTGACGGACAGGTCATCCGTCGTGTTTCCGTTTCCCATTAACGAAGGTTTTTTTTCAACAATATGAGCAAAAGAAGAGCAGTGTTGGGGGAATTTGTATATATTTGCACCCTTAAACTATTCAGAATCTAATCTTAATCTCAACAAAAATGAAGAAGTATTTAATGAGTTTACTCGCTTTGGTTCTCGGCATCGGGATGTTGCATGCCAACCCCGTCAGTGTGAGCCAGGCCAAGTTTGTTGGACAGCAGTTTGTCCAAACCAACTTCGAGCAGTCGCGTCAGAGCCAAGACCTCACCTTGGTTTACACGGGTTCCTCCAATCGTGGCGAGGCTTGCTTTTATGTTTTCAATGTCGGTGACCATGGCTTTGTGATGGTCTCGGCTGATGATGTGTATCGTCCTATCGTAGGCTATTCTGATGAAGGCACCTTCGATGCTGATAACATCAACCCTGAACTTGCCTACATGCTTGGCGAACTGATCTCAGGCCGCAGTGGCAAAGTCCTCGGTACCCCGGCTCCATTGGTGGCAGCTGAATGGGATATGGTCATGAACCGTGGCACGTTACTCTCGCTCAATGGAGGCCGTGGCGTTCCTTATCTCGTCCAAACCAAGTGGGACCAGGGCAGTCCTTACAACTACTACTGCCCAACGGGTGCTGGTGGTCCTGGTGGCCGTTGCTATGCAGGCTGTGTGGCCACTGCCATGAGCCAAATCATGAAGTTTTGGAACTTTCCCGCCAAAGGCACGGGCAGCCATTCGTACAATTGCCCTGGCCATGGTCAACAGAGTGCCAACTTCGGTGTAACGGACTACGACTGGGACAATATGCCTGAACAGATCAGAAACAGTTCTCCTCAAGTAGAGATTGACGCCATTGCCACCTTGATGTACCATTGCGGTGTTTCTGTCGACATGATGTATGCTCCCGATGGTAGCGGTAGCTACTCGTACCTCGTTCCTGGCGCTATCTCGAGCTATTTCTCCTACACCAACCAATCAGAACTCAGGAGCAGAGACAACTACTCTTATGACAACTGGGCAAGCATGCTGAAGGAATCGTTCGATATGGGCTGGCCGCTCTACTATAACGGTCAGAGTCCGGAGGGTGGTCACGCTTTCGTTTGCGATGGCTACAACGATGCCAACCTCTTCCATTTCAACTGGGGCTGGAGCGGTAGCGGTGATGGTTGGTTCGACTTCGATCAAATCGACTACAATTCGAGCGACGGCGCTGTCTTCAACTTCGTTCCTACCGAAGTCTACAATAACACCCCACAGGCTCCCACTAACCTCACTGTTACTCCTGCTGCCAACAACCAACTCTCGGCTACGGTGAGCTGGACCAACCCCACCAAGACCTTGAACAATACTAACTTGAGCACGATTGACCAAATCATTGTTATGCGTGGTGGTGATGTCGCCTATGTTGAAAACAACGTCACCCCTGGTGCTGCGATGACTATTGTCGACAATAATGTTCCGCGCTTCGATGCTTTCGACTATATGGTCTATGCCATCTGCTACGGCAATCATGGTAAGATGGCCTATCAAAAGAACATCAGCTTCGGACCTACCTGTGGCTGGACCATCAACATTACGCAAGCTTCCTTCAATGGATTCCGTGGCGCTGCTATCCACATGTACAATGCTTGTGGTACTGAGATTGGTTCTGTGACCACTACCACTTCGGGTGTGCAGTCGTTCCCCGTTGATATGCCTGTGGGACATGTCGCTTTCGGCTGGTCGGCTCCCACTGGTGCAGCTTTCAACATGGCTTTCAGCATCAAGGATTCGCAAAACGCTACGGTTTATACCTACTCTGGATCGTCTGACGATATGCCTGAAGGCGTTTTTTTTGAGGCTAACAACAGCTGCGGACAGAGCATCGGTGACGGTGTTCCTTCCAACTGCGTTGCCTTGGTTGACGAAGACAACCCCAACAACATCCACGTTTCTTGGGATGGCATCCGTCCCGACGGCTATGGCTACACGGTTTACCGCGACGGCTTGCTGTATCGTGTGATCCCCGAAGGCACCTCGTTCGTTGATGAGAATGCTCCTATGGGCGGTCACTGCTATGTAGTGGGTTACCTCTATTACGGTGGCGAGAACGGCCAATACTCCAATGAGTCGTGCGCCACTTCCGGTGCCTGCTATGCTCCGACTGATATTGACTTCGAGTATACCAATGCCAACAAGATCAAGCTGAAATGGCTGCGTCCCAATCCTTCCGACGGCCTCTCGGGCTATTATTTATTTAGAAAGGATGGCGCAGATGGAAGCTATGAAAGAATCAAGTTGCTCAGCCAAGGTGCCACCAACTATACCGACAACACTGTAACTGAGGATGGCGATTATTATTACAAGCTCTATGCCTACTATGGTGATCTGGATTGTACTTCGGCTCCAGCCAACTATATTTATAACCAGAACCAGTTCTTCCTGCACGTCCCGTATTATTCTGATGGCGTCAACGAGCAGGAGACCAACAGTGTGGCGGTCTTCCCCAATCCTACTACGAGCCGTTTCACCATCGAAGCTGAAGGTTTGAACCATGTGTCGGTCTTCAATACCATGGGCCAAAAGGTGTATGAGATGAACTGCCAGGCTGAATCGGTCGACATCGACCTGAACGTCGAGGCTGGCGTCTACATGGTGCGCGTCGCCACCGCCAACGGCGAAGTGACCAAACGCATCACGGTCCTCAGATAATCCAGTCTGAGACGAAAGCAAAACGGTTGCCTCGTTAGGGGCAACCGTTTTTTTGTTTGGTAATAGGATTCTTAATTTAGGCTTCTTTCCTTTCCCAGATCTCGAAGCGGTAGCTGTAGTCTACTTGTGGATCGTCGTCGATGACTTCAAGGTCGACCAGGATCCATTCGTCGAAGTTGATATAAGGGAAGAAAGTGTCTGCTTCAAATTCCTTGTCGAGGCGGGTCAGATAAAGACGGTCTGCCTTGGGCAGGAACTGCTCATAGATGCTACCACCACCCATGATGAAGACTTCATCCTCGTTTTGTGCCATCTCAATGGCTTGTGGGATGGAAGTGGCCAATTCGTAGCCTTCGGGAGCCTCGTCCAGACGGTCGGAGATGATGATGTTGCGGCGGTTAGGCAAAGCCTTCTGTCCGGGCAACGAGAGCCAAGTGTTGTGCCCCATGATGACACAATGCCCGTTGGTCACCTTCTTGAAGTGTTTAAGGTCGTTGCTGTTGTGCCAGATGAGCTGGTTGTTGATGCCGATGGCGCGGTTGGCTGCCATGGCGACGATGATTGATATTGTCATATTAGTTGTCAGTTGTTAATCATGTTGCTTTATACGCCTGCCGTCATTGCGGGCTTGACCCGCAATCTCCTTAAGGCTGGTCGGATTCTCATACAGACACCTCGCCCTTGATGGCAGGCCACGGGTCATAATTCTCTAGGGTAAAATCGTCAAATTTGAAGCCAAAGATGTCTTTGACCTCAGGGTTGATTCTCATTGTAGGCAAAGGCCTTGGTGTGCGCGTCAGTTGTAGCTTCACCTGTTCGACAAGATTATTGTAGATGTGTACATCACCGAAGGTGTGGACAAAATCGCCAGCCTGGAGGCCACACACCTGCGCCATCATCATGGTGAGAAGGGCGTAGGAGGCAATGTTGAACGGCACGCCGAGGAACACGTCAGCGCTGCGTTGGTATAGCTGGCATGACAGTTTGCCGTCAGCCACATAGAACTGGAAGAAGGCATGGCAGGGGGGGAGGGCTGCTTTGCCTGCTGCCACATTGGCGGCGAAGCTCTTCTCGTGTTCGTCGGGTAGCACGCTGGGGTTCCATGCCGTGACGATATGTCGGCGGCTGTTGGGGTTCTCCTTGATGCTGCGCACCACTTCGGCAATCTGGTCGATGCCTTCGTTGTTCCAATTGCGCCACTGGGCACCGTAGACCGGACCTAAATCACCGTTGGGGTCGGCCCATTCGTCCCAGATGCTGATCTTGTTGTCGTGAAGGTATTTGATGTTGGTGTCGCCACTGAGCAGCCACAGCAACTCATGAATGATGCTCTTCAGGTGCACTTTCTTCGTCGTGACTAATGGGAATCCTTCCGAGAGGTCAAAACGCATCTGGTAGCCAAACACACTAATAGTGCCAGTTCCCGTTCGGTCACCTTTCTGATGGCCGTGGTCAAGGATATATTGTAGCAGATCTAGGTATTGCTTCATTGCTTCTTTTCAGGCTCGTGCTTGTACTTGAATAGGATGGCGAACAGGATGGCAACTACCAGAGCATAAGCTGCAAAGATATACCAAGTGTTGCTCCAAGCCGACATTTGCTCCAAAGGCTCAGTCTTGCTATAGACTATCTTGTTGACAATAGCTTGGGCACCTAAAGTGCCGATGGTGGCACCAAAACCGTTGGTCATCATCATGAAAACACCTTGGGCACTGCTTCTGATACTTTCGTCAGTTTCCTTGTCGACAAACAACGAACCGCTGATGTTGAAGAAGTCGAATGCGACACCGTAAACGATGCAAGAGAGGATGAACAGCCATACACCGCCACCAGGATTGCCGGCGCCAAAGAAGGCAAAACGTAACACCCATGCAAACATGGCAATCAGCATGACCTTTTTGATGCCGAAACGTTTCAGACAGAAGGGGATGAGCAGGATGCACAAAGTTTCGGAAATCTGCGACAGCGAGATCAGGATATTGGCATGTTTCACGGCAAAGGTGTCGGAGAATGAGGGGATGTCAGCAAAACTCGAGATGAAAGTGTTGGCATAGCCGTTCGTGATCTGAAGGGAAACGCCAAGCAACATAGAGAATATGAAGAAAATAGCCATCTTCTTTTCCTTAAATAGGGCGAAGGCGCGTAGTCCCAAAGCATCGACAAACCCTTTCTTTTCGGCCAACTTGTTGATGGGACAGTTGGGCAAGGTGAAGGAATAAACACCTAAAATCAAACCCCATGCAGCACAGACGAAGAATTGACGGTAGTCATGCTGGAACCCCAACAGGTCGACAATCCACATGGAAACAATGAAGCCGATGGTACCGAACACGCGGATGGGGGGGAAGTGTTTGACGGTGTCAAGTCCGGCTTTTGTCAAGGCGTTGTATGACACTGAGTTACCTAAAGCAATTGTGGGCATAAAGAAAGCCACACTCAGAGCATAAAATGGGAAAAGTTGTCCAAAGGTGGCATGGTCGCCATAGGTCATGCCCATATAACCAGCAATGGCCATGAAACCAGCGGCAAGCAGATGGCAGATTCCCAACATCTTTTGTGCAGGGATGAAACGGTCTGCCAGAATGCCAATCAGCGCTGGCATGAATAAAGACACAATACCCTGAACGGAATAGAACCAACCTATATTGGTGCCCATGCCGATTTTGGCGAGATAGGCCCCCATGCTGGTCAAATAAGCTCCCCAGACGGCAAATTCCAGGAAGTTCATCACAATTAGTCTGAATTTGATTGCTTTCATATCCGTAGATTTAATGATTTAATATTCAAAATTCAAAGATTCAAAGATTTAAAGATTTAAAGATTCAAAGGTCCCTGAGCCTGTCTAAGGGCCGCATTCAGCATTCTACATTCAGCATTCTTCATTTCCTCCTATTGATTTCATCCCTAATCTGTGCCGCTTTCTGGTAGTCCTCATTGTCGATGGCATCTTGAAGCAACTCTTCCAAAGTGTCCATGTCGAGCAGGTCGAGGCTAGTTTTGGTCTGACCTTTATTAATAGGTGTGTCATCGGCCTCGTTGGAGTCTTGTCTCTCCATGTCATCCATAATGATGCCGGCCTCTTCCATGACCGATTCGTAAGCATAGATCTCACAACCAGTGCGTACTGCAATGGCGATGGCGTCGGAAGGCCGTGCGTCGACCATGGTGAGGTCGTCGCCTTGCTTGCACACCAGCATGGCGTAATAAACTCCATCGCGGAATTGGTTAATGACCACCTCCATGATTTCGATGCCAAATTCCTTGGCGAACCGTATGAAAAGGTCGTGCGTTTGAGGACGGCCATTCCTATGCTTTTCGATTCCTATCGCGATGGATTCTGCTTCGGCACTCCCGATGACGACAGGCAGACGGCGTTGCGAGTTTTTGTCGCCCAATATCATGACATACGCACCTGTCGAGGATTCGCTATAGGTCAAGCCGATGATTTCCAAATTGACTTTGTTCATTGCTGCTCATTTTTGGAAGGGTGCAGGGCTCTGTCCTTCTAAAAAACTGATTATTAGGTCACTAATTCGGAACAAAACCTTCTTCCTTCAATCGTCAAAAGTAGTGATATTTTTGGAAACGAGAAAAAAAAGTTGATTTCCCCAAAAAAACTATGCGAAAAAAGTTCAATTCAATGCATTTTGTCCTTATTTTTGTCCCGTCAAAACTATTGTTATTTGGTCGAAATAAAGTCTAACTAAATATCAATCTTATGATTAGCAACAGTATTGTTTACATTGTGTTGGCTGCCTCCATTTTGGCGCTGACATTTGCTTTCATCTTCTACAAGCAGATGATGAAGCAAGACGAAGGTACTGACCTGATGAAGAAGATTGCTGCACATGTGCGTAAGGGTGCCATGGCATACCTGAAGCAACAGTACAAGGTGGTGATTATTGTGTTCATCGTCTTGGCAGCCATTTTCGGTGTCATGGCTTACTTTAAACTGCAGAACGGCATCGTGTGGTTTGCCTTCCTCACGGGCGGTTTCTTCTCGGGCTTGGCGGGCTTCTTCGGAATGAAGACGGCCACCTATGCCTCGGCACGTACCGCCAATGCCGCTCGTAAATCGTTGAACAGCGGCCTGAAGGTCGCCTTCCGTTCGGGTGCCGTTATGGGCCTTGTCGTGGTTGGCCTCGCCCTTCTCGACGTGTCCGTGTGGTTCCTCGTACTGAGATGTACCAAACTGCTTGAACTTGTGGGCGCCAATGCTGACATGGTGACCATCACCACCACTATGCTGACCTTCGGCATGGGTGCTTCCACGCAGGCCTTGTTTGCCCGTGTGGGTGGAGGTATCTACACCAAGGCTGCTGACGTCGGTGCCGACCTCGTCGGTAAGACCGAGTACAACATCCCTGAGGACGACCCGCGCAATCCCGCCACCATCGCCGATAACGTCGGTGACAACGTTGGTGACGTGGCTGGTATGGGTGCCGACCTTTACGAGTCCTATGCAGGCTCCATCTTGGCTACCATGGCCCTGGGCGCTTCGGCCTTCGCCACGGCTGCTACTCAAGGTGTTGCTGCTGGAGAGCAATTGCAGCTGAAGGCTGTGATTGCACCTATGCTGATTGCAGCCATGGGTGTGCTCCTTTCGCTGATTGGCATCTTCCTGGTTCGCACGAAAGAGAATGCCGGCATGAAACAACTGCTCGGCGCATTGAGCCGTGGAACCAACACCGCTGCCATCCTGATTGCCGTTGCCACTTTCGGAATCATGTATTTCCTGTTCGGCAATCCTAATTTGGAAGAACTTAAAACCATTTATGGAGACGATCCTAAGGCACTGTTCTATCTTAAAAACATGTGGTGGTTGACCTCGTTATCTGTCGTTGTCGGTCTGCTGGCTGGTGTAATAATTGGTAAAGCTACTGAATACTATACCTCGCAGAGCTACAAGCCCACACAGAAGGTGGCTGAAAGCTCGAAGACGGGTCCCGCCACGGTCATCATCTCTGGACTGGGTCTTGGTATGCTTTCCACAGCCATCCCGGTTATTACTGTAGGTGTGGCTATTGTGCTGGCATATCTTTGTGCAAATGGCTTCAATACACAACTGAATGGCATCAATCTGTCAAGAGGCCTTTATGGTATCGGCATTGCCGCTGTGGGTATGCTCTCCACCTTGGGCATTACCTTGGCTACTGACGCTTACGGCCCCATCGCCGACAATGCGGGTGGTAACGCTGAGATGAGCGGTCTCGAACCCGAAGTGCGCAAGCGCACCGACGCCCTGGATGCTCTTGGCAACACCACTGCTGCTACGGGTAAGGGCTTTGCCATCGGCTCTGCCGCTCTGACGGCTTTGGCACTTTTGGCTTCCTACGTTGAGGAAATCAAGATTGCATTATTCCGTGTTGCCGATCATGCTGCGGATCAAACTGCGGAAATCATCGAAGGTGTGAAATGGACTATCAATGATATCCAAAACGCCGATTTGATTAAGTTTATGGATGTGTACAACGTCAACCTGATGAACCCCATCGTCCTCGTTGGTATCTTTATCGGTGCCATGATGGCCTTCGTGTTCTGCGGCATGACGATGAACGCCGTGGGCCGTGCTGCCCAAAAGATGGTGGAGGAAGTCCGCCGTCAGTTCAGCACCATCAAGGGTATCCTTGAAGG
>CAMYYV010000042.1 GCA_947303625.1 uncultured Bacteroidales bacterium
CGCAGGATTCCGTCCTCTTCTGCGAGGAGACCCCAACCTATCCCAATGCCGAGGTACGCTACTATATGGGCGACCAACCCTTGGGGCGTTACCATCTCGTCATCAGCAACGGCACCGACGAGGCCGAGGGGTGGTTCAATAATTTTCGCCTCGTGGCGGTAAGGCCGCAGTAGATATAAAGATTAAAATCAACCGTTGATGAAGAAAGCACTTTTCCTTCTCTGCCTGATGGCATTCCTTTCGGGGTCTGTGTTTGGACAAACCTCAAATCGCCCCTATTCCATCGTGGTTCATGCCGCTGGCGGTTATGGCGAATTTGAAAGTATGTTTAACTATAACAGCACGGAACATCTAGTTGTTGCGTTGGGCGTGGATGAAAAGTGGGATTTTTCGGAACACTGGTCTTTAGTGCTCGGTTTAGACTACCAATACTGGCATTTTATGAACTATTATGTATATGGTGGGTCCCATAGCGCTGAGCCACCTACTGACAAAGCAAATGGCTTTATTATACGTCTGCCTGTCCGTTTTGAGTATCAAGAAGATTGGTATTATGTAGCATTAGGCGCTCTTGTCGAAAAGGGATTTGGAGACAACTCTGATAACGATGTCAAAGACATTGTATCCCTTGGTCCAACAGTGGAGATAGGCGGCAGAATCAGGCTTTTTGAAAAAAGCATACTGCGAATTGGACCGCAAATCTCTGCGGGTCACACCTTCGGTATTGGCAAATACCAAAGTTTGGAATGCTCGCGAGTAGAAGCCAGCTTACTTTTGCGGATTGGATACGAGTATCATTTCTAATTATAGTATAACCTAAAAACAATAACAAAATGAAAAAAACAGTATTAACCTTCGTCATGGCCCTCTTCGCCATTGCCGCATTCGCGCAAAATGAAGAAAACAAAAGCTACATCCCCAACGGATACCAAGGCTTTCTGGAAGAAAGCAACTGCTGGCACTTCGACAAAGAAATGCCCGCCACCATCCAACTCTCGACCACGCACGGATTCTATTTCAACGACCACATCTATGCCGGCATAGGTGTCGGCTTGGAGTTCAACGCCGATTATTTCCTGATGCCTTTCTACACTAATGTCCGTTATGTGTTCCTCAACAATAAGGCCGTCAGCCCCTTCATAAGCATGCGCTTGGGTTCGTTCGTCTCCGACAACATGGGTGCATACGGCGATCTTGCCTTAGGCGTTCGTTTTTCTTCAAAGAAGGATTTCGCCGTCAGCGTAATGGTGGCCGGAACGTACTACGACAACCTCCATTACAACTATTATTATAACGAATACTACGATGAACATGGCGAATGGCATTATGAGTATGCGGAAAAAAACATCAGTCCTTCCGGCATTTCCTTGAGAGTCGGTATCGAGTGGTAAAAAGGACTGCTTTATTGTATCAAAAAAAGAAAGGAGCCTCGATTGAGGCTCCTTTCGTGTTTTTAGGCAAAGCCTAAGGTCATCAATGGTTGACCACCACGCGTTGGTTGCTGATGGTACCGTCGCTTTGGCGGATGTTGAAGTAATAGACGCCGTTGCTGTATTGGCTCAGGTTCACGTTGACCATCATGCCGTCGGCGTGAATGGTCTCCACCAAGACGCCCATCGCATTGTAAACCATCACGCTCTCGATGCTCTTGGCCGATTCTATGCGCACTCGGTTGTTGGCGGGGTTGGGATAGACTTTGACCTTCGATGAAAGCTCGGTGACCGTCAGCAGCTCGCCATCAACGGTAACATTAAATGTCACCTCTCCACCATCGGATTCCACTTTAACAAAGGTCTCTGCCACGCTTCTGCCAATGGGCGCGGCGGGACTGATATGGAATTGGAAATCTTCTCCTTCGTTGATTGTGTAAGGCAGCGTGTTTGAGGGGTCAATAACCAGATAGTGTTCACCCGAAAGATTAGTTTCTGTGATAGCAGTGATTTCAATAGGTGTATGCGAAGCGAAATTGGCATTGGTCACATAGACATCTGCTTCGGGTTCTTCGACCGTCAGATAAACGTAGGGTGAGCCATAGTTCACCAATCCCATGTCTTGCAAACTGCTTGCCGCAGTGGCCAGCACTTTCACCGAACTCATGTCGTTCTCGTATTTGGCAACCACGCCAACCACATAGAACACATCAGGTTCACTTTCAAACGAATACTCGGTGTCGGTAATATTCTCGGCCACCAATACATCATTGACATACACATCGTATCCGATGGGATTGCCATTGGACGGGGCATCCCACGTGGCGACTATAGTACCCTCTCTCGTTGGGGCATTATCCGTCACGACAAGGTTCTCAACAGGATAGGGATGCACCTCGGTGTATTCGTAGGCGAAGTGGCTGTTGAATATCTCCTTGGTGAGGTAGTTCTGCACCCAGATGGAAACTTCAAGGTCGCTCATCTCTTCGACATGGGTTCCCGACATGTCTTGTGTGAATTCCAAACGTTGCATTTCGCCACCGACGAAATCAATCGTTGTGCCTTCTGCATTGGGCAACATCTTCATGAAAATGTGGTGGAACGAAGTTTCACCATTGGTTCCCACATTGCCATGGGTTTCTTTCTCGTTGACAGAAATATAGACGCGAGCATTGACATCGATGTAAGACATGATATCGGCAATCACCGAGATGTTGTTGCCTTCAACCGTAAAGGAGCCTCTAATATCCATGAATCCCGGTATTTGGGCGTGTTGGTCGAATTGGTTTTGGACATTGCTGAAACTCAATGATTCTGCGTCAAGGAAAGCCATAGGTACGGCATTAACGCTATAGTAATTGCGACGCACGCCTCCTTCTGTGGTGTAATAGGGGTCGCCATTGCCTGGCCAATTCATCTGATATTTGGTGTAAGTGTAACGACCTTCATTATTGTTGCAGAAAGTATGCATTTGGACGTTGGGTGTCACACAAGGACTACAAGTTGATGACGAGAAGTGCTCGATCATGGGTTTGCGTTCAGCAGTGCCATAGGCTACGCAGACGGCGTTTGAAAGCGTGTTGTTGTCGGCATCATCATCGGTTTGGCCATTGACCAAATTGATGCTATAGTTGACATTGTAGCTTCCGGGTATCAGCAAGGTAGTTGTCGTGAAATTCACAATCGACGTACCAATGGAAGGAATATTGACCGTAAAGGTCTCGGTGACAGGCTCTTTGCCTTCCACTTCGTAGGTGGCCTCAAGGGAGGTCACTGTCGTGACACCATAGTTGAAGACCTTAATGCCAAATGTGGTTTCACCGCTGCCAGTGAATAAAGGTAAAGTGGCGGCTTCAAGACCAAGGTCAAGATTCTCGAGCGTGAAGACTGTGATGTCGTCGAAGAACCAGTCGTTGATGTTATAGCTACTACCGTTAAAGAAGATGCAGAACTGCACATTGGCCTGACCTATGTCGGAAGTGGTGATTTGTTGGCTCACCTCCCAACTTGAGCTGGTGTTGTAGCTTTGACTCCATCCTTGGTTCCAGGTAGTACCGCCATCGGATGTTGTGGCAATGCCGATGGTATTGGCGCCTTGATAGTTGTCTAAAGCATGCTTGAAGGAGAACACCACACTGCTAATGCCCGTCAAGTCAACAGCGGGTGAAACCAGGCGTGTCATGCCAGAGAATTGGGGACTCCAAGCAAGATGCATTTCATTAGGCTCTCCACCTGCGTTATTGGTAGCTGAAACAGACCAGTTGTTTGGTTGTCCATTAATAGACCATCCAGCAGGCATAGTGGTGCCATCAAAGGATTCTTGCAGCAGAACCGCACGGTTTTGTGCCATCGTTGCCATTGCAAACAGCAAGGCAAATACAAATAATAAAGTTTTTTTCATTGTAATTAGATTTAGTTATAACGTTATTTTCGTAGCAAAGATAAATACTATTTTGATAGTATGATCAGAATGATGTTATTTTATGTAGTTTTGCAGAAACAAAATCCACATAATTATGAAAATTGCATTACCAACTAAAGACGACGGCACCATCGACAGTCATTTCGGTCACTGCCAGTTTTATACCATCTGCACTTTGGATGAAAATCGCAAGCCTCTCAGCTACGAGCGCATGGAGTCGCCTGTAGGCTGCGGTTGCAAGAGCAACATTGCACCCATACTGCACGAGATGGGTGTCGAGGTGATGCTGGCTGGCAACATGGGTGACGGCGCGGTGAACGTGCTGAGCCACAACCAAATCAAGGTGGTCCGTGGGTGCTCAGGAAAGGTGGAAGATGTGGTGAAGGCTTATCTCGACGGCAACTTGGACGACTCGGGCCTCAGCTGCCATGAGCACGAATGCGCAGGCATCACGCTGCCCGATACTATCGAAATCAAACTATAAGCAGTAATCCATACACCACCACCAGTAAAAAACTATGCTTGACCTGCCGTCCCAAGAAAGGATCCAGCAGCTCGGGCGTGGTTTTTTTTATGGCTATCAGGTCCTTGACAAACAGTACGGAAAGCAACCAAAACAGGTAGGAATACCATGCCGCGTGATGCAGGGCGAGGTAAACGGTAAGGCAGACGAAAGCTCCACCGATAAGCAGGCAGTGGTAGACGAAAGCCTTTTTAAGACCCATTTTTACCACGAGGCTGTTCTTACCTGAGGCGCGGTCGTTCTCATGGTCGCGCATGTTGTTGATGTTGAGCACGGCATTGGAGAGGAAGCCCATGGCCGAGGCAGGCAACAAGACGCTGAAATCAAGCGATTTTGTAGCGAGATAGAAGGTTCCAGCCACGGCTGCCCACCCGAAGAACAAGAAGCAGAACAAATCGCCCAAGCCGCGGTAGCCGTAGGGACGCTTGCCCAAGGTATAGAGTAGGGCTGCCAAGACTGCAGCGATTCCCAAGGCGACAAAAACACTCTGTTCTTGCCATGTCAAGTTAGCGAAGATAAAGATCAGCAAGGCGCCAAATACCAAACATAAGCCCGCTGTGACGGATAGGCCGCGTTTCATCTCCTTTTCGGTGATGGCTCCGCTCTGCATCTCGCGTTGAGGACCTACGCGCTTCAAGTTGTCAGTGCCTTTCTTGAAGTCACCGTAGTCGTTGGCGAGGTTGGAGAGAATCTGGAGCAGCACAGCGGTGAGGGCACAAAAAAGGATGACGAGCCATGGGGCCGGCCCTTCGACAGGCTCAGGGACCTGGTTTATGGCCAAAAATCCACCCAACAGCACTCCAGAAAAAGAGAGCAGCACCGTTCTTGGACGCGCGGCTTTTATCCATGTCTGTAACTTTGCCATAGTTTGTTTTTATTTATCACAAAACCTACAAAACTCACAAAACCATTTTCGGTTGGACAAGGAAAGCAGCCAACCGGCCTGCTTTCCTACGCATCCTTCGGATGCTGCTTGGGTTTTAATCGTATTTTCTGATGGGGAAACCGTCGGAGCCATAAACTTCGTTGCTTTCTGGATCATAGAAATAACGTTCGATTTCGGCGAATCTAGGATAAAAATTAACCAGAATTCCGACCGTTGTTTTCAATAGTCTCATATAGTTGAACAATTGTGCTTTATGTTCATTTGTCAGTTTTTCAACAGACTTTAACTCGACAATGATATCATCGTTTACCAAGAAATCCAACCTATAGGTGGCTTCCATTTCTATTCCGTGATAGGTAGGATGGAATGTCAACTCTTTCTCAAAAGGGATATTCCTCTCCGACAATTCCAATTGAAGTCCTTCTTGATAGACCTTTTCGTTCAGCCCAGGTCCTAACTCTTTGTGAACTTCATGGATAGCTCCTATCGTATCGTAAGCGTAATCTTTTAAGGCTTCAACATCTATCATATTCTGTTGTGCTTTAGTGTCCGACGTTAGTCGGGCGTTGCAACGGCAGCCCGGTTGGGTGCCGTTGCTCCAGCTCTAACTAATTAAAGTTTTGAAGGTTTTGTCGGTTTTGTGACCCCAAAAATCATCTCCGGCGGCCTCCACCTCTGCGGCGAGGCGAGTAATAGTCGTCTTCATAGCGGCTGGCGCCACGGCGACCTCTGCCCGATTCTCTCGAGGCATAGCCTCCGCCACGTGAGCTTCCGCCTCTTGACGATCCACCTCTCGATGAGCCACCCTTTGAAGCCCCGCCGCCCTTCTTGCCGAAGCCCCGCTCGGCGTTGCGCTGCTTGCGGCTCGGACGGTCGTCATCGTCGATGAAGACCTCGATGTCATCAAGGTGCTCTTTCCAATCGGGGTCGAGCCACTCATGGCCGTCGCGCGAGCGCTCTGACCTGTAGTAGGGACGGTCGTCGTCGCGGTCTTTCTTTTTCTTCTTCGCCTTCTTCTCGGGGAAGTCGTCGTCCCGACGTTCTCGTTTCTCGCGGAACTCGTCGCGTTCGCGGCGCTCCTTGCGTTCTTTACGTTCGCCAGAGCCTTTCTTTTCGCCGCTGCCACCCTTTTTGCGTTCAGGCTGTTCCTTGGCTACCTCCACCACGATGCCGCGCGGGTTGCTGTGCGGGTCGGCGAAGCAGTCGAGGATGAGCGGCACGAAGCTCTCTTCCACGTCGACATACGAGAAGTCGGGATAGAGGTCAATGCGGCCGATGGGGATGTTCTTCGAACGGGTGACGTCGTTGATCTTGCCGATGATCTTCTGCGGCAGAATGTGGTCGTTCTTGCCCATGCCGAAGTAGAGGCGCATCATGGTCTCGTCGCGGTGCTCGCGCTCGATCTGACGCTCCTTACGGTCTTTCTTCTCTTCGCGCTCGGTGACGTTGAGGTCGACGGCGTCTTTATAGTAGTCTAGGAAACGGTTGAAGTTGAGCGCCACCATGCGGGTGATGAGTTCCTCGCGACTCATCCACTCCAGCTTGCGGAACACCACGGGCAGGTAGTCGTCGATCTCCTCGCGGTTGATGTCGACATGCTCGATGCGGTCGATGTGGTTGAAGAGCTGCTTCTCGCAGACCTCCTTACCCGTGGGAATCATGCCCTTCTGGAAGGGACGCCCCACTATCTTCTCAATCTTCTTAATCTTGCTCTTCTCGCGCAAGTTGATGAGGCTGAGGCAGATACCACGTTTGTCGGCACGACCCGTACGACCGCTGCGGTGCACGTAAGTCTCGATGTCGTCAGGCAGGTTGTAGTTAATGATGTGCGTCAGCTCTTTCACGTCGATGCCACGAGCGGCGACGTCGGTAGCCACCAGCAGTTGCAGGCTGCGTTTGCGGAAGTGGTCCATGACGTTGTCACGCATACCTTGCGAGAGGTCACCATGCAGTGCAGCGGCGTTATAACCGTCCTGGATGAGGTTGTCGGCAATCTCTTGGGTCTCCAACTTGGTGCGGCAGAAGATGATGCCGTAGATGGACGGCGTGTAGTCAATGATGCGCTTCAGCACGGAGTAACGGTCCTTGGCGGCCATCATGTAGTAGATGTGGTCGACATTGGCGGTGCCACTGTTGCGTTCGCCCACGGCCACCTTTACGGGGTCGGTCATGTACTTGTTGAGGATGGCCTCCACCTCTTTCGGCATGGTGGCCGAGAAAAGCATGGTGTGGCGGCCTTCCTTGGGCATGTATTCGAGGATGTCGTCGACTTCCTCTTGGAAGCCCATGTTGAGCATCTCGTCGGCCTCGTCGAGAATCATCGTCTTCACGTTGCTGAAGTCGACGCGGTTGCGGCGGATCATATCGCGCAGACGGCCGGGCGTGGCCACGATGATCTGCGGTTTCTTGGCTAAGTCCTTGAACTGTAGCTCGATGCTGGCACCGCCGTAGACGGGCACAATCAGGATTTCGGGGATGTATCTGGCGTAGTTGCGCAGGTCACGGGTGATCTGCATGCAGAGCTCGCGTGTCGGACAAAGGATCAGCGCCTGGATGCATCGCTGCTCGGCGTCGATTTTGTTCAACAGCGGCAAGCCAAAGGCAGCTGTCTTGCCCGTTCCCGTCTGTGCAAGGCCCACGAAGTCAACATCGTGCTCAAGGAGCACAGGAATCGTCTGTTCCTGTATCGGCATAGGATTCTCGAACCCCAGCTCCTTAATAGCCCTCAACAGAGCGGGATTCAATCCAAAATCGGTAAATTGTGACATGAAATTTTTGTTGGTTGATTTGAGGCTGCAAAAGTAGTAATAATTAACGAATTAAGCTGTAATAATCTGTGTTTTGCCCGAAAATAGGCGAAACGGAAGCCTCTTTTGCTTACCTTTGCCTCGGAAATGAAACGGAAAACCCTTCTCATAGTACTCTTATTGCTCGTGGCAGGCTCGGTCGTCCTGTGCAGCCGTCGCTGTGGCCACGAGGTACCCGTCTTGAATGTCGACAGCCTGTTCATCGACCTGAACAAGGAGATTATCGCCAAGCGTGCCAAGCAGGCCGACAAGGTGTTCACCGACATGTCGCGCGACGGCTTGAACGGTGTGGTGCTCTATGCCGAGCAGGGCGTGGTAGTGTACGAGAGGGCCTTCGGCTGGCGCGACCTGACCAAGCGGCAGAAGGATTCGTTGCGCATCGACGATGCCTTTCAGCTCTCGTCCGACTCGAAGATGTTTACCGCTGAGGCTGTCATGCTCCTCAAGGCTGACGGCAAGCTCGACTACGATGACGATGTCAAGAAATACATCCCCGAGCTGCCTTACGAGGGCGTGACGATCCGGATGTTGCTCACCCACCGTTCGGGTTTGCCGCGCTACGACTCGATGGCCGACGAGTTTTGGCCCGACCGCAAGAAGCCCTTCTCCAACGAGGCACTTATCCAGATGCTCATCGACAAAAAGCCGGAGGTCTATAACGCTCCCGATGTTGTCTATTTCTACAACAACATTAACTATGCACTATTGGCCACGGTGGTGGAGCGGGTGAGTGGGCAACGTTTCGAGGACTTCATGCGCGAGCGTATTTTCGAGCCTGTGGGCATGGGTGGCTCCTACATCTATTCCATGCGGGAGGAGAGTGAAGTCTCTATGTATGTGCCCACCGACGTGCAAGGCCATGACCTTTATCGCAGCGGTCCGGTAAAGACGCAAAACGACTACCTCAACGGGGTGATGGGCGACAAGGTCATGTATTCGACGGTGGAGGACATCTGGAGATACAACCAGGCCTTGGATGTGCACTTGCTGTTGCCCGACAGCCTGCAGCGCGAGGCCTTCGTGCCGGGCTCACCTAATTGGAAAAACGGCGAAAACTACGGCTTCGGGTGGCGTCTGAGCCAAGAATATCCTGACGTCTATTTCCATTTCGGCTGGTGGAAGGGCTACCGCAGCGGCATCATCCGCGACGAGCACCGCCATCGTTTCCTTGTCATCTTAGGCAACACCACCTACATCATCCCACCCGATGTCACCTTCGCTTTTATGACGGACACGAGCGTGATGCTGCCTGAGGCGGAGCCTTTGAATCAATGAAAAAATGGGAAACTCAAGCGAGTTTCCCATTTTTTCATTCTTATTTGTAAACATTACTTCACCACCAGCTTGAACCCCACGCCGTGGACGTTCTGGATGTCGACATTGTGGTCGTCCTTGAAGTATTTGCGGAGCTTGGTGATGTAAACGTCCATCGAGCGGGCGTTGAGGTACGACTCCTCGCCCCAGATCTGCTGCAGGGCCTTGGTGCGCTCCAGCGTGTTTCCCATGTTCTCGCACAGCATCAGCAACAGGTCCGACTCTTTCGAGGTCAGCTTGTGCTGGTCGTTGTCCTTGGCGAGGAGATGGCGTGGAGCGTCGAAGACGAAGTCGCCGAGATGAAACACTGACGGCTGCGACTGCACCTGCATGTAGGAGCTCCAACGCTCCCACACCTTGACGCGAGCCAGCAACTCGTCCATGCTGAAAGGTTTGGTGATATAGTCCTCGGCGCCAAGGCTGAAACCCTCCATGATGTCGTCCTGCTCTTTCCTCGCGGTGAGGAATAGCACAGGCAGCATCGGGTTGGTCTCCTTGATCTTCCTGGCAAGGGTGAGGCCATCCATCAGGGGCATCATGATATCGGTAATGCAAATGTCAAAATCGTTGGCAAGGAAACTGTTCCAAGCCTCTTCTCCGTTCATGCAAAGGATGGTGGAAAAACCTTTGGAGTCAAGAAAAGCCTTGAGAATCATGCCAAGGTTTTTGTCGTCTTCGGCAAGTAAAATTTTTTTGTGTGACATAGGTTTTGTCTAAAAAACTATAACGTTTAACGTAAACAAACAATCCCTCACGGGGACTTTGAAAATTTGTTGCGCAAAGATACGAAAAAAAGGCCTTGTGATTCATCTGATTTCATAAAATTATCTCAAAGTTTCGATTTTTTCTCTTATCTTCGCAGCATCTTAAACGTCATTATTATGAAAATAGACCTCACACATGTCCAGCCTTTTTTGGACCAAAAGATTAAAAATGATTTAGAATCAAGAATAACAAGCGTTTACGAGACGGTGTATCTGAAGACCGGCGCCGGCAATGACTTCCTCGGCTGGGTGAACCTTCCCTCGGAAATCGACGAAAGCCTTTTGGCCGACATCGAAAAAACCGCTGCCGACCTTCGCAAGAAGTCCGACATCTTCGTCGTCATCGGCATCGGCGGCTCCTATCTCGGCGCCCGTGCCGTCATCGAAGCCTTGCAAAACCATTTCGCGCCGCTCACTGGCGACAAGCCGCTCATCGTCTACGCGGGCCACAACATGAGCGAGGACTATCTCCACGACCTGATGGCCATCCTCGACAAGAAGGACTACTCACTGGCCGTCATCTCCAAGTCGGGCACGACGACGGAACCCGCCATCGCCTTCCGCATCCTGAAGCAGCATATCATCAACAAATATGGTGAACAAGAAGCCGCCTCGCGCATCATCGCCATCACCGACAAGGCCCGTGGTGCCCTCAAGCAGCTGGCCAACGTGAAGGGCTACAAGACCTATATCGTCCCCGACGACGTGGGCGGCCGTTTCTCGGTGCTCACCCCCGTGGGTCTGCTGCCCATCGCCATGGCTGGCATCGACATCCGCGCCTTGGTGAAGGGTGCCGTCGAGATGGAGCAACAATGCAAAGCCAACCCGACCCTCGAGAACCCCATCACGCAATATGCCGTGGTGCGCCAAGCGCTCTATGGCCAAGGCCTGACCAACGAGATCATGGTCAACTATGAGCCGCGCCTAGTGTATTTCAGCGAATGGTGGAAACAGCTTTACGGTGAGAGCCACGGCAAACAGCACAAGGGCATCTTCCCTGCTTCGGTCACCTTCAGCACCGACTTGCATTCGATGGGACAATACATCCAAGACGGTCTTCGCAACCTCTTCGAGACGGTGATTTCTGTGGAGAACTCGAA
This sequence comes from uncultured Bacteroidales bacterium, assembly GCA_947303625.1. Lineage (GTDB taxonomy): Bacteria > Bacteroidota > Bacteroidia > Bacteroidales > F082 > Limimorpha. The sequence continues at coordinate 11,247 of CAMYYV010000042.1, forward strand.
CCACGAGCTCCGCATCCCGATGGAGAACGACGACCTCGACCAGCTGAACTACATCGCTGGCAAGCGCATCTCTGAGGTGAACCACAAGGCTGAACTCGGCACTGTGTTGGCCCATGAGGACGGTGGCGTGCCCAACCTTCGCATCGTCATCCCCGAAGTCTCCGCAAAGGTGCTTGGCGAGTTGATCTATTTCTTCGAGATGGCTTGTGCCGTCAGTGGCTACATGCTGGATGTCAACCCGTTTGACCAACCTGGCGTGGAAGCCTACAAGAAGAACATGTTTGCGCTGTTGGGCAAGAAAGGATTTGAAGAGCAGACGGCTGCTCTGAATAAACGGCTGAATCTTTAAATGCGGAATGCTGAATTAGGAATGCTGAATGATTAAAAACTACACGAGATGGAAGATAATGTAATAAAAAGAAAAAGCAGGAACTTTGCCATAGATATCATCAGAGCATACCAATGGTTATGTGAAGAGAAGCATGAATATGTTATGTCTAAACAGGTTCTACGTGCGGGAACCAGCATTGGAGCCAATGTGGCAGAAGGAGTTAGGGCACAAACAAAACCTGATTTCTATGCCAAAATGAGCATTGCTTTAAAAGAAGCAAGTGAAACCAGTTATTGGCTTGACATTATCCACGCTACAGATTACCTTCCAGACGAGATGTTTACTGATTTGAACGACAAATGTGAAGAGCTATTAAGCATCCTGACAGCAATAACAAAAAACCAAAATAAATAGTTGATTACCGACATTCAGCATTCAGCATTCCACATTCAGAATTAATTAGTATCTTTGCAGCCTCAAAAACAAGTAGCAACATCTAAAATGGACGTACCTAAAGACGACGACGTAAACTCTCAGTTTACATTCACCTACGACGACATCAAAGGCACCGTGCATGTGGTGGACCACCTCACGGGCGAAGAATACGACCTCTTGAAGGAAGACACCGGCTGGTTTGACGCCGAATTCAAATTTGATGTTTAAAAACAACTAGATTTAGAAAGAAACATCTCTAACCGAACCGACCCGAATAAAACCGAATAATCTCGGATGTTTTCGGATTGATTCGGTTAGAGGTTATTTTATCTCATTTCTTGCGTTTCCAGGTCTGCGAACGGCCCAGCAGTCCTGCTTTATCCAATGAGCCGCGCACGCTGAGTTCATCGGTTTTGGCCTTGTACGACACCTTGCCGTTATAGGTCTTCTGGCTCTCGGGGTCGTAGATTTTGCCTTTCAGTTGGTCGCCGTTGGCCTTCATCTCCTTGAAGAGCTTGGTGCCGACCACGCCTTCGTATTCTTTGGCGTAAGGTGCCTTCATCACTTGGTATTTACCGTTGGCATCTTTTTCGTAAAGCGTGGTAATCACGGCTTCGTATGTGCCTTTCTCTTCATAGATTTTAACGGTGGAGCGCAGATCACCCGTCTTGTCGTCGTATGTGTTCCATTGGCCAATCATCTTGCTGACTTGGGCCTGTCCGAGGATGGCCGTGGCCATGAAAAGGACTAAAAAAAGGAGTTTTTTCATTGGATTGAGTTTTGAATTAGGCGACAAAAATACAAAAATCGTGCAAAACCCAAAGATATAGTGCTTTAATCCTTGGCAAGCTGCCTGTAGGTCACCAGATTAATCCTATACTCCACGCGGCTGTCTGTGAGCTCGTCGCGGCTTTTTTTGAGCATGGTCTGGGCTTCGAGCACATCCGACAAAGCCACCAGTCCAGCCTCGTAATAGTCCTGCGTGACTTTCAGGTTGGCCTCAGCGTCGCTGAGGGCGGTCTGCGCCATGGTGATGCGCAGCCAGCTCTGCTCCAGGTTGAACCAGGCTTGGTTGGTCTGCATCTCCATCTTCTCGGTGAGGTCGCGGCGGGTGTTTTCAGCCATCTCAGCGTCGAGGTTGTGTTTCTTTAGCTTATACGAGGTCTTGTGCCAGTCGGTGATGGGGATCTGCAACATGGCAAAGACCATCGCGTTGGGCTTGCTGTTCTCGAAGATGGTGTGGTAGCTCGCGCTGCCGCCTACCAACAGCGATGGCAAGGCCTCGCCGAGGGTCATCTTCTTTTTGAGGTCTTCGGCCTGCAGCGAGAGGTCGAGGAGGTGGCTCTCGTGACGCGAAGCAACGGCTACGTTAGCTACTTGATAATAGGCTGAAGGCTCTGCTTCCATGCCCAAGGTGTCGGTAAGGGTCATCGTCTGCCAATCGGCACCGATGGTTTGCGCCAAGGCCATCTTGAGCAGGGTGATGCCGTCGGTGACTTTCTTGCGGTTGAGTTGGCTCTCGTTTTGCTTCACCTTCAGTTTGTATTGGTCTGTGGGCATAGCCAAACCTGCTTCGATGGCTCCCGACAAGTCCTTGTCAAGCGTATCCAAAAGCCTATCGAGCTGGTCCAGGGTGGCCAGTTTCTCTTGCAAAGCTACGATTTGCCAATAAAGGGTCTCGGTTTGCAGACAAACTTCATCTTCCTTTATTTTTGCCTGTGTCTCAGCGGCGTCGATGCCCAACTTGGCCAATTTGTTGCCGTTGCGGATTCGACCACCCGCATAGATAGGTTCGGTCGCCATCACGTTGAGCATCACGCCGTTCTGCACAAAGGAATACTCTTTGTCCAAGCCCATATTGGCACCGTATTCTGCATAAAGGGTGTATAGGATCTGCCTTAGTTGTGCGTTGTCGATGTCCTCGATACCGAAGGTAAACATTGGGTTGAGAGCATCGAAGGCAACGGCCTGAGCCGACACGGTGGGGAAGTATTCAGCGCGAGCTTCATTTTTTGTTGCCCTTGCCTTGTCAATTTCCAACTGGCTGTTTTTCAGTTCAATATTGTTCTCCAAGGCCATGTCGATGCAGTCCTGCACGGAGAGACGGAGCGGCTCCTGTGCCATCATGAAAATTGAAAATAATGCAAATAGAATCGTTAATGTCGTGGTTCGGACGGATTTGTAATCCGGCCGTATTGAAGAGGGGATTTCAAATCCCCTTTTCCTGCCCGACGGATTGCAAATCCGTCGGAACAAAGCCGCTTTCCCTACTTCTACTTTGAAGTTTTGACAGTTTTGTAGGTTTTGTGACATATCATTTACTCCTTCTAAAAATTTGCCAATACATCACGGGCATCACGGCCAAAATAATGACCATCGACAGCACCACGCCGAAGCAGATGACCACGCCCATAGGCATCCAGAGCGGGTTGCGCGAGATAATCATAGGCAGCACACCTAAAGCGGTGGTGGCCGAGGTGAGGAAGATGGGCCTCATGCGGCGGCTGCCGGCCTTCATGGCGGCTTCTTTGGTGGGCAAGCCCTCGTCGAAGCGGAGCGTCTCCGCATATTCGTACATGACGATGCCGTTGCGCATGATGATACCGATGAGGCTCACCACACCTAACAGCGAGGTCATGCCGAAGTCGAGGCCGAAGAGCCACTCGCCGAAGAAGGCGCCGAACATGCATAAAGCACTGGAACCCAAAGTGAGGATGGCTAGATTCAACTTTTTGAAATAGGCCACCAAGAACACCAAAAGCACCAAAATGGCGGCAATCAGGCTTTTCAGCAGCTGTGGGATAACACTGGTATTGAGCGATGAAAGGCCACCGTATTCGATGTTCACGCCTTCGGGCAGGTTGGGTGTGATTTCCGTATTGATGTACTGCTGTATCTTCTTCATGCTAACGGTCTGCGGCTTCCAGAATTTCATGTCGGCGGCCACGGTGATGGCGTTCTTGCCGTTGCGGTGTACTAATTGCGCGGGATGCCACTCGGGGCTGATGTCGGCCACCTGACGGAGCGGCACGTTGGTACCGGGCACCATGGTGGGGATGAGTTGGTTTTGGACGGACTCGTAGTCGTTGGGGTCGTAGTTCTGCTGGGAGTACAGCCTTACGGGGATGCCTCTATCGTCTTCCCAGACGGTGGTCAGGGGCTGTCCGTTGAGGCTGCTGGCGAGGTCCAAGGAGAGGAAGCCCTTGGTGAGTCCCAGGCGGGCACATTCCTCGGGTTTCATGGTCACCTTCACCGCCGCCAGCTGCTCGTCGTAGTCGGTGTGTACCCAGCGCAATTCATGGTCCAAGGTCAGCATATAGTCCTTGATTTGTTGCGCCACAGGCGCGGTCTTGCTGTAGTCGTCGCCATAGACGAAGACCTCGACGGGGGTGGCCACAGCTTGGTAGTCAAGCTGACGGAAGCGCACGTAGGCCTCAGGGAAGTAATAGGAATATTTCTCGTCCCATTCTTTCAACAAGGTCTCGGTGGTCTGTTTTGAGGTGGTGTTGACGATGAGTTGCGAGAGGTTGGAAGCAGGGATGCTGGGCGAGTAGGTCACGTGGAAACGAGGTGCGCTCTCGCCGATGAAAGCCGTCACGGAGGTGACGCGCTGGTCGGCAAGCATCATGCGTTGCAACGAGTCGCTGATGCGCGTGGTGGCTTCCATGCTGCTACCTTCGGGCAGGCGGATCTCGACGGCGAAGCAGTCGCGCTCGGCCATGGGCATCATCTGCACGTTCAAGGCCAAAAACATCAGTACACCGAGGACAATGGAGCCGACACCCAAGCCGATGGTGAACCCAGGATGCTTGAAGCAGTGGCTCTGCATCTTGTCGTAGAGGCTTTGCAGGAAACCGAAGAAGCGCATCTGTGCCCTCACGAAGCCATTATGACGTGGCTTGTCTTCCGGTTTGATAAACATGATCTCCAATCCAGGGATGACCAGCATGGCATAGGCCAACGACGCCATCAGCGAGAAGGCGACGGTCCAGGGGAAGAGCTGCACGAACTCGCCCAAAGGCCCTGTGATGATACGCGTCATCGGGAAGAACATGCAGGCGATGGCAGCGGTGGCGATGAGCATGGGCATGAAGAGCTCTTTGGCGCTGCTCACAGCGGCATCGAAGGGCTTGTAGCCTTGGCTGAGTTTGTCGATGTAGCCGTCGATGTTGATGATGGAGTCGTCCACAATCATACCGAGCACGACAATGAGTGCTGCCAGGG
>CAMYYV010000043.1 GCA_947303625.1 uncultured Bacteroidales bacterium
GGAAGCGGAGGTAAGGCTCGGTGTTGGAAGGCCTGATGTTGAGCCACCAGTCGGGGTAGTCGAGGCGATAGCCGTCGAAGTCAAGGAAACGCTCGGGCTTCTCGATGGAGGTGAAATGCTCTTTGACCGCATCCATGGCCTCTTGTTTCTTCTCGATCTTGAAGTTGATCTCGCCGCTGTTGGAATAAGGCGTGATCTCGTCGATGATTTGGCTCATGGTCTGGCCTTCTTTCTTGCGTTCGGCCAAGAGGCGCAGCACGATGGAGGCGGCCAACAGTGCCGAGTCGGAGTAGTAGAAGTCGCGGAAGTAATAGTGCCCTGCCAACTCACCACCATAGCAGCCGTCCAGCTCGCGAAGCTTCAGTGCAGCATAGGCACGTCCCACACGCCAAGTCTCCACCTTGGAATGGTAGCGGTCGAGGTATTCCTGGATGGCACGTGAGCTGCGGATGTCCTGCAGCACGATGCCTTTCTGGTGTTCCTCGCCGATGAAATAGTCGCCCAAGAAGGCGATGATGAGGTCGGGGCTGATGAAACGTCCCTTCTCGTCGATGAAGGTGATGCGGTCGGCGTCGCCGTCGAAGAGAAGTCCGATGTCGCACTTCTCTTGTTTTACCAATGCCTTAATCTGTTCTTGGGCGTTGGCTTCCAACGGATTGGGCTCGTGGTTGGGGAAGTTGCCGTCCAACTTGTCGTTGATGTAATGGGCCTTGCCCACAAGCTCATGGACGAAGATGGACGACATACCATTGCTGCAGTCCACCGCGATGTTGAGGTTGTCGTGCGGCCCCACGAACTGCTGTTGGAAGGCCATGTAGTCGGCGTAGACGTTCTTCTCCCTGATCTGTCCTCTCACGGTGCAGGGCGGGGTGGCCTTGTCGCTTTCCACCAAGGCTTCGAGACAGTTGAGGCCGGTGTCGTAGCCCACGGGGAGGGCGTTCTTGGCCGAGATCTTGAGGCCGTTGTGGTGCTTCGGGTTGTGCGATGCCGTGATCTGTATGGAGGCGCCGTAGCCGTATTTGGCTGTGGCCCAATAGACCAACGGCGTGGTGCTGAGGCCGATGAAGTCGACGTCTTTGCCGCGGTCGGTGAGGCCACGGGTGAGGGCGTCGAAGAGGGCGGGGGAGGACAAGCGCATGTCGCGTCCCACGAGATAGATGTCGGTGTCGAGCACATCGGGCAGGAAGTAGCCGATGCGGTAGGCGATGGCTTCGTTGAGGTCGGGACCCCATTCGCCTCTAATGTCGTATGCTTTGAAGGCTTTCATGTTTGTCAGTTGTTAAGTTATTCAGTTGTTCAGTTGCTACTGGCTCTTGGCTATTGGCAACTGGCAGCTCTTCTATGTTCAGGAGATTGCGGGTCTGCGCCCGCAATGAGGCCTTAGGGATAAGACTGCCAGAGGCTAAAGGCCAGAAGCCAGAGGCATTTATTTAATTCCACGTTGGTTAAGTGCTTGTTGGTATCGGGCGGCGTTTTGGTTGTGTTCGGCCAGGGTTTTGGCGAAGTTGTGATAGCCTGAAAAGTCCTCCTTGGCGCAGAAGAAGAAATAGTGGTGGTCTTCGGCGTTGAGCACGGATTTCACAGCCGTGATAGAGGGGATGCAGATGGGTCCGGGCGGCAAGCCGGCATATTTATAAGTGTTGTAAGGTGATTCTATTTCCTTGTGACGATCGAGCACCCGCTTGATGGTGTAGTCGTTCCATGCGAAGATAAGGGTGGGGTCGGCCTGCAGAAGCCAATTGTTCTTCAGGCGGTTAAGATAGACACCAGCCACGCGCGGCATCTCGTCGCTCATGTTGGTCTCCTTGTTGACGATGCTGGCCAATGTGCTTACCTGTATTGGCGTCAAGCCTTTGGCTTGGGCTTGCTGCTTGCGTTCATCGTTCCAGAACTTGTTGTATTCCTGGAACATGCGGTTGACAAAACCCTCGTCATCGGTGTTCCAGTAAAACTCGTAGGTGTCGGGCAAGAAGAGGGCTGGGATGGTGCGGTTGTTGAAGCCGAGTTGATTGATATAGTCCTGGTTGTGTAGACGTTGTGAGATAGAAGCAGAGTCGGCTTCGATCTGTTTGGCGATACGGCCCGCTAGCTGGTCGACGTCACGAATGTTGTTGAAGGTGACCTTCACGGGTGTCTGCAGTCCGCCGCGTAGCATATTGACGATTTGGTTGTTGTTCATACCGTCTTTCAGCACATAATGTCCAGGGTGGACATTGGCAGGAAGATCTTTCTTTTTTGCCACCCAGTCGAAGCTCTTCTCATTGACGATACAGTTCGCCTCATTCAAAAGGGTCTTCAATTGATTGTAGTCCGAGCCAGTGGGAATGAACAGCTCGACACCGTTTCCGTCAGCAGTTTTAACGTTGGGCGACATGACGGTTTTGTAGCCCCAGTAACCGAAGGCAACGGCAAAGATTAATAGGATAAAGAGCACGAGAATAACAGTTCGCTTGGTGCGTTTACCGCTTTTCTTGTTACCGCTTTTGCGGGATTTTTTCTCGTCGGGGAGCTTGGTTTCTATTTTGACCATAAACGTATTGTTTCTTTGTCGTTGGTGTTTTAATTTGGCAAGGATGGTCCCCCCCTTGAAAGGGGGTTAGGGGGATTCAAGCCATTCTACATGTTCTTTTATTCAGATGATAATACTTGACTCATAATGCTCCTTGCAATATGCTCAGGGTTTTTCCTGACTTCACTATCCAATACCCTGATAACTCTCAATCCTAATACTCTCATTTGTCGATCTCTTTCCTTGTCATATTCTTGTGCTTCTTTGCTAAAATGAGAAGCTCCATCAATCTCGATTATCAAGTCAAGTTCTTTACAATAAAAATCTGCAATATAGTTTAATATAGGTTTTTGACGGTTAAATGTGTAACCAGTTTGTTTATTTTTCAATTGATTCCATAGAAGTTTTTCTGACAGCTGGCAATCATTGCGTAAATTGCGACTACGTTGTTTTAGATTAGGATTATATGGTAGATTGAAAGGCACAAAAAGAAGGTTATCTGTAATTATCCCATTTTGTTGGAGATACTCTGGTGTGAAGATGGCAAAACGGTCAGCAGGAGATGTTTTAATCCCCCCTGCCCCCTTTAAAGGGGGAGTGGTCCCTGCTTTTGTTTTGGCCATCAACTGAAATTCAAGTACATCCCAATACCCCTCGTCCGTTTTTATCCAATCTTTCCGTCTGCCGCACAGTTCAAAGCCTTGCCCGACAAAGAGCTGCTGGCTCTCGGTGTTGGTCTCGTCGATAGAGCAATGTACCTGATGGAGCATGACATCCTGGAAGAGATACTCAATGCACAAGGCCAACGCTGCCTTGGCATAGCCTAATTGGCGGTGTTTTTTGTCGATGAGGATGCCTAAGCCGGCGCGTTGGTTGTAGGCATCGTAGTCGAAGATGTCGATGCAGCCGATGGTTTCACCGTTGGATGTCAGGTCAATCATCAGGCGGAGCTGCTTCTGGGCTTGCAAGTCATTGTTGCCCAAGAGAAACTGTTCGATCTGGAAGAGCGAGTAGGGGGCACGGGTGCCACTCACACGCCAGTTGTCGCGATCGTTCTCCCAGCGGTATATGAGCTCGGCATCGGCAGGTTCGGCAGGACGCAATGCTATTATGTCATTCTTTATGAACATCTTGTCAAAGTCGTTGAAAAACCTTGTGTCATGCGGATGTTGGCATATAATTTGATGACCTTCGCCGCAGAAATTTTCGACAAAATTACACTTTTTGGTGCAATAAAGGTTGAAAAAACGCATTAATGACACTATAAACGAAAAAAGAAATCTTAAATACGAAATATGATGAGAAAAGTGAGTTTGATGCTGATGTTTGCCGGACTGCTGATGGCGACATCATGTGATAGTTTGATGAAGAAACCCGTAGAGGATTCCAACCCGACCGAACAAGAACAACAGCAACAGCAACAGCAACAAGAACAGGTGTCGCTGATCGAGCAAGCGCAACAGGCCCATGTGCAACGCGCCGCTTTCATCCCAACCGACGGCACCCCCGATTTCGTTGATGCCGCTGAACATAGTGTTGACGCAGTGGTACATATCATGACCAAAGTGGTGAAACAAAGCAACACCTACGATGACTTCTTCGGAGCCTTGTTCGGCCAAATCTATGGCTACCCAGGGCAGACGCGCAACAATACCATGGTGGCCTACGGCTCTGGCGTGGTGCTGACGCCCGATGGCTATATCGTTACCAACAACCACGTGGTAGAAGGCGCCGACGAGGTGGAGGTTACCTTTAATAATAAGGTGAAGAAGACCGCTACCATTATTGGGACTGACCCGACCACCGACTTGGCCCTCATCAAGGTAGAAGCCACAGATTTGCCGTTCCTCACCTTTGGCGACTCCGACAATGTGCGCATCGGTGAATGGGTGCTGGCTGTGGGCAATCCCTTCAACCTGACCTCGACCGTCACGGCGGGCATCGTGAGCGCCAAGGCGCGCAACCTCAGCATTTTGGGCGAAGGCACCTCTGTGGAGTCGTTTATCCAGACCGACGCTGCCATCAACCCGGGTAACAGCGGTGGTGCTTTAGTGAATACCAAAGGCGAGTTGATTGGCATTAACGCGGCCATCGCCTCGCATACGGGTTCCTACGAGGGCTATTCCTTCGCCATCCCATCCAACATTGTGCGCAAGGTGGTCGACGACCTGCTGTTGTATGGCGAGACCCAGCGTGGCTATATCGGCATCTTTCCTGCCGAACTGACCCAAGAACTGGCCCAGCAAGAGGGACTTGAAGACATCGAAGGCGTATATGTTGCTGAAGTGACCGATGGCGGTGCCGCAAAGATGGCAGGCATCGAAAAAGGCGATGTGATTACGGCTATCAACGGCAAGAAGGTGAACACCGTAACCCAGATGATGGAAACCATCCGACAATACCGTCCCGGTGACAAGGTAAGTGTGGAAGTTAACCGCAAAGGTAACCATCACCATTATGAGTTGACTCTGCTCAACGAGGCTGGCAATGTCGATGTGGTGAGAAGTGGCGACAGCTTTTATAATTCCGAATTCGGTTTGATGTTACAACCTGTCAATCAAAACGACAAGGGACGGCTCGGCATCAAAAACGGCTTGAAGATTGTGGAAATTCGCCAGGGGCGTTTCATGAACTCGGGTGTTCCTGTCGAATTTGTCATCACCAAGGTGAACGGCTATTCGGTAAACAGCAAGTCCGATCTTGAAAACGCTTTGCGGTCACGTTCGCGTCGCACTACCATCGAAGGGGTGTTCCCCAATGGCATGACAGGATCGTTCTATTATTAATGTGCGATTCGGAACACTTTTTTACTGAAAAACAATAGTTTCGGTATAGTTTTTGATAATAAATCATTCTTGGATTTGGGTGAGATGGCAGCCATGCTGTCTCTCCCGAAACCGGAAGATTATGCGAAAATCACGAGGTGGAGTAGGGTATGAAGAAGCGTGTCATGAAACAAAAAAATGTAAAACAATAATAAAGATTTGAGAAAATGAGACAACTGAAAATTTCAAAGCAGATCACCAACCGCAACGCGGGGACTTTGGACAAGTACCTCGCTGACATTGCGAAGGAGGCGTTGCTGACCACCGACGAGGAAGTCGAATTGGCACAGCGCATCAAGGCTGGCGACCAGGCCGCGTTGGACAAATTGGTCAGGGCCAACTTGCGATTCGTCGTATCGGTGGCCAAACAGTATCAGAACCAGGGGCTGAGCCTTCAGGACCTTATTGACGAAGGCAACCTCGGATTGGTGAAGGCGGCACAGCGTTTCGACGAGACCCGTGGCTTTAAGTTCATCTCGTATGCCGTGTGGTGGATTCGTCAGAGCATCCTACAGGCTGTGGCCGAACAGGCACGCGTTATCCGTCTGCCCATGAACCAGGTGGGCGCCTTGGCCAAGGTGAAGAAAGCCGCCGCCTTGCTTGAGCAGAAGCTGGAACGCCGTCCCACGATGAAGGAGATTGCCGACGAAATCGGCATGACTGAGGACAAGGTAGAACAGTTGCTGAACCTCAACTCGCGCACCGTGTCGACCGACGCCCCGCTTGACGATGAAGATGACGCCAACTTCTTGGATGTCTTTGTCGCCGACGACGAGGTGAAGACCGACAGCGCGGTGGAGCAGGAGTCGACCAGCAATGCGATCCGCAACTCTCTTGACATGCTCAACGAGAAGGAACGCACCATCATCTGCATGTACTTTGGTTTGGGCACCTCGCGAGAATATTCGCTGGAAGAGATTGCCATGAAGCTCAACATCTCGCGTGAACGCACCCGTCAGATCCGCGACCGAGCGCTGAAACGCCTGAAGAGTGAGCCTAATTCACCACTCTATCAGATGTACATGAATCAGTGAAAAAAGTGAGGTTTCGGAAACGAAATCCCATTTTTTTTCTATATTTGCAGCACGAACAACAATTACGACACTATGAAATACGAACTCATCACATTGCCATACGAGGCAAACGCCTTGGAACCCGTCATCAGCAAAGAGACGTTAAGCTTCCACCACGGCAAACACCTGAACGCATACGTCAACAACCTCAACGGCCTCATCGAAGACACAGAATACGAAGAGATGCCATTGGAAGACATCGTGAAGAAAGCCAATGGCGGCATATTCAACAACGCAGGCCAAATCCTCAACCACAACCTCTATTTCACCCAGTTTCGTGCTCCTAAGGACGACAACAGGCCCACGGGTGTGATCGCCCAATGGATTGACGAGCAGTTTGGCTCGTTCGATGCCTTCAAAGAGGAGTTTACGAAGAAAGGCGCCACCTTGTTCGGCTCAGGATGGGTGTGGCTCTCCGTCGACAAGGACGGTAAGCTCCAAATCACGCAAGAGACCAATGCCAGCAACCCAGTGCAGCGCGGCTTCAGGCCCTTGTTGACCTTCGATGTGTGGGAACATGCCTATTACATCGACTACCAGAACCGTCGCCCCGACCATCTGAATGCATTGTGGCAAATCATCGACTGGGACGTGGTGAACGAGCGTCTGTAAACGTCATAACGTCAGTAAAAGAAAATCGCGGCGGGGAAGCACCTCGTCGCGATTTCTGTTTATTCGGCTTTCATGATCCGATGCACGCTGCGGATGTCGCCGTAGTCTATTTGTAGTAGATATGTCCCCGCATTGAATCCTGACAAGTCAAGTTCGACATGCGTGTCGGCCACATCTTGTTCCTTGACAAGACGACCATTGACGTCATATACACGAACGCTCTTCATGGCTTTTTCCTTCGTGATGCTCAAAGTCGAGGTGAAAGGGTTGGGGAAGAGTTGGCTGGATGCGCTGTTCTCTTCCACGTCGTCGTCATAGATAAAATGCGCCACATATTCCTCCGATTCTCTGACCATGAAGGTGTAGCTGGCTTCTGTTGACACCTCGATGCCATTCTTTGTCCAGTTTACAAACTCATAATTCTCGTTGGCTATTGCCGTGATGGTGCATCTCTGTCCGTAGGTGTATGTGCCAGCGCCGCTCACTATGCCGCCTTCGCTCGGGTCAGCCGTCGCGGTGATGGTATAGCTGTTGATGGTGAAGTTGGCCACAAGGTTGCGGTTGCTGTTCACCGTGAAAGTATAGCTGGCATTAGTCGACACCACATTGCCGTTTTCAGTCCAATTGGTGAACGAATAGCCCGAGTTGGCCGTGGCGTTGATGGTGCAACTATGTCCGTGGGTGAAGGTGCCGCCGCCAGTGACGGTGCCGCCATTGCTCGGGTTGGCCGAGACGGTGACGGTATAGGTGTTTTCAGTGAAGTTGGCCACAAGGATGCGATTGCCATCCACGGTGAAGGTATAGCTAGCACTGGTCGATACCACATTGCCGTTTTCAGTCCAATTGGTGAACGAATAGCCTGTGTTGGCCGTGGCGCTGACGGTGCAGCTCTGTCCGTGGGTGACGGTGCCGCCGCCGGTGGCAGTGCCACCATTGCTTGGGTTGGCCGAAACGGTAACGGTATAGGTGTTTTCAGTGAAGTTGGCTACAAGGCTGCGGTTGCCATCCACGGTGAAGGTGTAGTTGGCACTGGTCGACACTACGCTGCCGTTTTCAGTCCAGTTGGTGAATGTATAGCCCGTGTTGGCAGTAGCGCTGACGGTGCAGCTTTGTCCGTTGTTATAGGTGCCACCTCCGGTAACGGTGCCACCGTTGCTCGGGTTGGCTGTCACCGTAATGGTACTGGTGGTGGAACCAATGGAAACCGTTTGGATGTTGCTGCCGACCATTGGGTAGTTGGTGGAAACCACACGGACGCGGTAGCCGTTGCCAGCCGGTACATTAGGGATTTGTGCAGTGATGCTGCCGCTTGTGTTGGTGGTGACACGTCCCAGTTCGGTAGGAGGGGTGAAGTTGCCATTGGCATCCGAGAGTTGGGCGATAACTTGGTTGTCAGCTTTGTTGAGGTTTTCGGGCGACATGGTGCCACTCAACGTGAAGGGGATGGTGATGGCATCGTTGGGTGCGAAACTGTTGGAGGCTAGTTGTCCCATGCTGAGGCTGGGATTATAGATGAGCAGCACGTCATCGACAAACAGGTCATCACTGGTGCTACCTGTTCCAGGTGTTTCGTTGGTGGTGGCCATCATCAGGATGTAGCGCACATCGGTGCAGGGACCGTTGTTGACAAAGGGGATGCTTAATCTGGTCCAGTTGTAGGCTCCTCCGTTGGCGGCAGTGCGGGTAAACCTTTGATCAGCCGTTGCCACGTGCATATTGGCGGGTTCTTCGGTGTTGTTGGCTTTAATCTTATAATCGGCATCGCCATGGACTACTGCCTTCACTTGCGCCTTATGAGAGGTGCTTTGACTGCGGAAACACACCCAGATGGTAAGTGAGTCGGGGCATTGGGTGATGGGGGTGTTGAAAGCGTTTTGGGAGCGTTGTGTATAATTGTAATTGTTGCCACCCGAAGCAGACATATCGCCGGCGTTTATGCGTCCGTTGGTGAGGGTGCCATTGGCAGTTACACCCCAGACAGAGCTAGGATAGATACGAACACTCTTGCTACCTGAAGAGCCGGGGCGGGTTTGTGTAGATTGCTCAACCATGTTTGATGGCAAAAAACCGGAGAAGCTTCCAGTGGCTGTGCCAGATGAATGCCAATGTGTAGGCTCGCTGACAGAGCTCATTTCACGTGTGGTCCATTGTTCATATCCGCGATTGTCGAACTGAGGTCCGTATTGCGCTGATAAACTGAGACTTAAAAAGCTTAAAGTAAAAAAGATGGAACAAAATTTAAAATACTTGTGCATAATGGTTATGTTTTGTAACAAGGCATCACAAAAATAGAGATTTACTCTAAAAGTAGTAAACGAAAATCACCCAATCCCTTTTTTTCCTACCTTTGCGCCCTCAATTATTCAATTATGAAAAAACTTATTATTTCGTTCGCATTGCTGCTGGTTGCATTCTCGGTCAAAGCGCAGTGGACCTTACAGACCTACGGCGAATACGACTACACGCGCACCTCGGGCAGCAGTGCTTCCTTGGCCTTGAAAGGCGACTATCGTTTGGCAGATAACTTTAACATCGGACTGGGTTATCAAGGCACAACTTTGAACCGACATGCCATCAACCTGCAATATCAGGTGAACTTGCTTAAGGCCAATTGTGGCACCTTGTATTTGGAGAACCGTTATCTGTACCGGCTGTTCCCGGACTATGACTTGCAGGAATTCAACGGCGTGCTTGACTTAGGATGGAGAAATCGTCACTTCAACTTCCAGTTTGGCTTGACCAACCGTTACACTGCGCCCATACCGCTGCGAAAGAACGGAGGCATGGAGACCGTTTTTGAGCCGATGAACGTCACCTTCTGCATCGAAGGCAACGTCTTTGATCAGCAACATCCTTGGAACGTGGGTGCTCGCGTGTCGAACTACAGGGATTTCGTCATCGAGCGATTCACCTTATTCTTCTATAGCGTGAACGGCTACTACGATTTCGGCAATGGATTACGTCTGACATCTGAATTCGGACTGCATCCTTGTGGCGTGCTCAACCTGTCGTCGCAATACAACGGCTTGTTCTGCAATGTTGGACTGATTTGGAAACCTAAAAACTGAACACCATGAAAAAGCAATATCTTATTATATTTGCCGCAGCCGCTATGATGCTGACCACAGGCTGCAACCGTCTTGATGTGGCCGGAATGGTCATCAACCGCAGCGACACTGAAGAACGCGTGGCCGACTGGCTCGACTACAACAATCAACACGGCGAACCCGTCATCGAGAACGCTCCTGACGAGTACCGTGTCTATTCCTGCTCCGATTCGCACTATTCCGAGCGTGACAGCATCGTGCCACAAGGCGAGAATGACCGTCTATACAAGTATATCACCGCTGAACGCAACGACCCGATGGCCATCTTCGCCATTCATGCCGGCGACTTGGTCAACGAGAGTGGCGAGGCAGGCTTCAGAATGAGCGAGGAAGCCATGCGTTACAACGCTGAGACGCAAGCCAAAAACGACCCGTGCTATCCTGTCATCGGCAACCATGACGTCTATTTCGACTGCGCTCCTTTTTATAAGCAGTACTTCCACACTTCGACCTACACCGTGACGGTGAAGACCATTGGGGGCTATCAAGACCTTTATATCTTCTTGGACTCTGGCAACGGCACCCATGGCAAGCGTCAGCTGGAATGGTTAGAGGAGAAGCTCTCGCATCGCGCGGACTACCGCCATTGCATCGTCATCAGCCATAACTGGCTGTTCCGCACTTCGTATAACTACACAACCACTCCTGCAGCCAACCTGCCACAGGACGAGCAGTACGCTTTCATGGATCTGATGAGCAACCATAATGTGGAGTTCGTCGTGATGGGACATTTCCACATGCGCGAGCAGCGTCAGTTCGGCGGTGTGCAGTACCTCATGACCGACAACCTCAACGAAAGCAAAATCACCCCGAGTTATTTGGTGCTGACGGTCGGGGAGAAGGTGAGATATGAATACGAAGAATTGGATTAACTAAAATCCGTTCCTATTTCTCAAGCGAAGGTCATCCAACCCTTGTTCTCGTGGTAGACGAGGATGTTGAATGGGAGGTGTACGAGCCACCACAACGCATACATCTACGATCCGTCTCGTAATGTGTCGTTGTAGTCTTCGTTTCGTATCGTTCGTCGTGATAGTGTTTGGTGATTATCTTCGTGTTCGTGCTATAATTCATCTTCTCGGTGGTGCCGTCATACACCGTATCCGTTTCGGAACCGTATGACACATCGGTTCCCGTTTTGCGACTTGTGCCCTTTGAATGCTTCGCAAAGTATCCACAGTGGGGACAGATGTCCTCGACGTTTCTATTGGAAATGAAGAAGGTGATGAAGAAAGTCACCACAAGCATACCGATGAATAGCAGAAGATGGATCAAAGAGAGGCTGTGTCGGGCGCTGTCATAAACATCCAGATAATGCCAAAAATAATAGCCCGCCGCACCCAACGCTATGGCGAAGCAACCCAACTGATAAACCAGCCAGGGCGTCCTGATATAAAGCAGGGGATAGGTGATGACATAGGCCATGAAGGGGATGACAAACATCATAAGCCACGTGGGCATGGCACATTTTTTCGCAATGATAAACAGCAAAAGAGCAATGGGGATCATCGCCAAAACGTTCCAAATCTTTCTGCGGGGTATCGAAAACGCAATAAACACCACAAACATGCCAAGGGAGGCCCATCCTAACCAGTTACATACCTTGCGGAAAACGGGTGTGTTTTGGCCATACGAGGGCTATATTTTTCCTCCATCTTGATCACATCCTCCGGAGTCACTTCGGGGGATGCGACAAGTGCCTTCAGCCCGCCGGCATCAGCTTTGGCTGTAATGGTAATCAAGGTGCCGCTGTTCGGTTGGCTCGTCCTGTTCGAAGCGGCCACATCCATTGTAGAAAGGATCAAAAACACAGTCACAAGCGTCAATAAGAAGAATAACTTTTTCATAAGCGTAAATTTTTGCAAATATAGCTTTTATTCTTGAATTTCAAACTTTTTGGAAAAAAAGTCATTGTATCAACCAAACAAAAATCGCCCGCCAAGAAAACCTGACGGGCGATTCTCATTTTTTTTGGTTTGAGATTACTTTGCCTTTGCTGGATAAGTCAATCCCATGTTATAGAGGATAAACGAATAGATGTCGGCCTGCTCTTCCAAGACCTTGGAGATCGGCTTGCCACCGCCGTGTCCGGCCTTGGTGTCGATGCGGATGATCTTGGGCTGGTCGCCGGTCTGGGCGGCCTGCAAGGCAGCGGCATACTTGAACGAGTGGGCGGGCACTACACGGTCGTCGTGGTCGGCCGTGGTGACCATGATGGCGGGATAATGCACGTTCTCACCGCTTTGGACGGTATGTAGCGGCGAGTAGGCATACAAAGCCTTGAACATGGCCTCATCGTCCTCGCTGGTGCCATAGTCGCTGGCCCAGTTCCAGCCGATGGTGAAGAGGTGATAACGCAGCATGTCCATCACGCCGACTTGCGGCACGGCCACGGCGAAGAGGTCGGGACGTTGGTTGACGACAGCACCGACGAGCAGACCGCCGTTGGAGCCACCGTTCAGAGCCAGATACTTCGGCGAGGTGTAGCCATTATTAATGAGGTATTCGGCGCAAGCGATGCAGTCGTCGAAGACGTTCTGCTTCTGCAGCTTGGTGCCGGCGATGTGCCAGTCCTCTCCGTACTCATTGCCACCGCGCAGGTTCATTTGGGCATAGATGCCGCCGTTTTCAAGGAAGGGCAGACGATGGGTCGAAAATCCAGGGTTGAGGGTGATGTTGAAGCCACCGTAGCCATACAGGAAGGTCGGGTTGGTGCCGTCTTTCTTCATGCCTTTCTTATAGGTCAGGAACATCGGGACCTTGGTGCCGTCCTTCGAGGTGACGAAGACCTGTTCGGTGACGAAGTCGTCCGACTTGAAGTCGATGGCGGGAGCACGGAACACCGTCGAGGTGTTGTCGTCAATGTTATATTGGTAAATCGTGGTCGGGAAGGCGAAGGAGGTGAAGGCGTAGAACACCTCGGGCTCCTCGTATTTGCTGCTGAAACCGACGGCGCCGTAGGTCGGCAGGGCGATTTCGTGGAGTTGCTTGCCGTCCATAGTGTAGACATAGGCGTGGTTGGAGGCGTCTTGGTCGTAGGTGACGATCATCTTGCCCTTGGCGAGGCTAATGCCAGCGATGACATTCTCGTTTTCGGGAATCACATCCACCCAGTTCTCCATCTGCGGGGTCTTGGCCGACACGCGACAGATGCGGCCCTTGGGCGCGTTGTAATTGGTGAAGATATACAAGGTGTCGTTGATGACATCGATGGGACCATATTGGTAGTCCATGTCATCGGCAATCTGCACAAACTTACCCTTCGGGTCTTGCATATCCCTGATCCAAAGCGTACTGCCAGCACCTTGACCACTCTCAAAGAGGAACATGTAATGCTCGTCGTCGGTCAGGTCCACTTGATGGAAATAACGCGGCTGGGCGGGGTTGTGGTAGAAGAGTTCGTCTTGTTCCTGTGGCGTGCCGAGTTTGTGGTAATAGATCTTGTGGTTCTCGTTCACGTTGCTGAACTCCTTGCCTTCGGTGGGACGGTCGTAGGCGGCATAGAAGAAGCCGTCTTTGTACCACGAGGCGCCTGTGAACTTGGCCCATTCGATGTGGTCGGGGAGGAGTTCAAGGGTGGCCATGTCCTTCACGTAGATCTCGACCCAGTCGGAGCCGCTGCGTTGGATGGTGTAGGCCATGTATTTGCCGTCTTTGGAGAAGCTGATGCCGCCTAACGAGACGGTGCCATCGTCGGAGAGGGCGTTGGGGTCGAGGAGCACGGTAGGCACGCCGTCAAGCGTCTCCTGCATATAGATGACGTTTTGGTTTTGGAGGCCGTCGTTCTTCGAGTAGATGTAGCGGCCGTGTTTCTTCGAAGGCATGCCGTAGCGTTCGTAGTCCACGAGTTGCGTGAGGCGGTCCTTGAGGGCGCTGCGGAAGGGGATGTGGCTCAGGTAGTCTTGCGTGACTTCATTCTGTTCCTTGACCCATTTCGCGGTCTCGGCGGAGGTGTCGTTTTCGAGCCAACGGTACGGGTCGGCGACCTTCGTGCCGAAGTAGTCGTCAACGACGGTGGTGTCTTTTCTCGTCTCGGGGTAAGCCTTGACGGAATAGCGTTGCGGCTGTTGGTTGCAGCCAAACAGGGTGATGATACTGCCCATAATCAGTAAACAGTTTTTTACTTTCATTATAAGTTGATTTTGAAATTGAATTACATCTTGTCCATATTGGAATCATCCTCAATCCTAAGATTATCAATGATGAACCGCTGGCGCTCCATGGTGTTCTTGCCCATGTAGTATTCCAACAGCTCCTTGATGCCGAAGTCATAGCGCAGGATGACCGGCTCGAGGCGCATGTTGGGGCCGATGAAGCCGCGGAACTCGTCGGGGGAGATTTCGCCCAAGCCTTTGAAACGGGTGATCTCGGCCTGCTTGCCGCATTTCTCTTTGGCCGTGATTCGTTCCTCGTCGCTATAGCAGTAGTAGGTCTCCTTCTTGTTGCGCACACGGAACAGCGGGGTCTGCAAGATGTAGACATGGCCGTTGCGCACCAGGTCAGGATAGAACTGGAGGAAGAAGGTGAGCATCAGCAGGCGGATGTGCATGCCATCAACATCGGCATCGGTGGCGATGACGATGTTGTTGTAGCGCAAATTCTCGATGTCCTCGTCAATGTTCAAGGCGGCTTGCAGCAGGTTGAACTCTTCGTTCTCGTAACACACTTTCTTGGTCATTCCCAAGCAGTTGAGCGGCTTGCCACGCAGGCTGAACACGGCCTGGGTCTGCACGTCGCGGCTCTTGGTGATGCTTCCCGATGCGGAGTCGCCCTCGGTGATGAAGATGGTGCTTTCGAGGCGTTTCTCGTGGTTGGTGTTGAGGTGGATGCGGCAGTCGCGGAGCTTGCGGTTGTTGAGGCTGACTTTCTTGGCACTCTCTCGGGCAGCTTTCTTGATGCCGGCAATCTCCTTGCGCTCCTTCTCGTTGGCTTGGATTTTCGCCTGCAACACGCTGACGGTCTCAGGGTTCTTGTGCAGGTAGTTGTCCAAGTGGCGCTTCAGGATGTCGAAGACGTAAGTCTTTAGGAAGGGGCTGTCATTGGTGCCATCGGGGTTGTTGGGCGCGAGGTGAGTAGAACCGAGTTTGGTCTTGGTCTGAGCCTCAAACACAGGCTCTTGTATGCGGACGCACAAGGCGCAAACAAGGCCTTGACGGATGTCGGCGGGCTCGTATTCCTTTTGGTAGAACTCGCGCACCACGCGGGCGTAGCCTTCGCGGAAGGCCGACTGGTGTGTGCCGCCTTCGGTGGTGTGCTGGCCGTTGACGAAGGAATAGAAATAGTCGCTCGACTGCCCGTTGACATGGGTGAAAGCGGCCTCAAAGTCGCCGTCCTTGATATGGATGATGGGGTAGAGGCCTTCGCCTTCCATGTTGTTCTGCAACAGGTCGAGGAGGCCGTTCTTGGAATAATAGCGTTTGTCGTTGTAAATCAGGCTCAAGCCTCGGTTGAGGTAGGCGTAGTTCCACACGCGCTTCTCGATGTACTCGTCCACATAGTGGTAGTTGCCGAACAGCGCGGAGTCGGGGATGAACTCCGTTAAAGTACCAGTATCTAAGGTCCCTGAGCCTGTCGAAGGGCCGACTTCGATAATGCCGCTGTCATTAACCAGTTTTCCTTGCGCAAACTCCACGATACGCGTCTTTCCCTCACGGATGGACTGCACCTTGAAATAAGACGAAAGCGCGTTGACGGCCTTGGTACCTACACCATTCAGACCGACCGATTTTTGGAAAACCTTGCTGTCGTATTTGGCGCCTGTGTTGAGTTGCGAGACGGCTTCTTTCAGCTTGCCGAGCGGGATGCCACGGCCATAGTCGCGGATGCTGACTTTCTTGGCGGCCTTGTCGACCGTCACCTCGATCTTCTTGCCGAAGCCAGAGGTGAACTCGTCAATGGAGTTGTCGATCACCTCTTTGATCAGTACATAGATGCCATCGTCCTGCGAAGCGCCGTCGCCGAGTTTGCCGATATACATACCCGGGCGGCGACGGATGTGCTCCAT
>CAMYYV010000044.1 GCA_947303625.1 uncultured Bacteroidales bacterium
TGATGGAGATGCAGAGCGACCGCAACTTCTATCCCGACGCCAACTTCACCATGCGTCTGACCTACGGCACCGTGGAGCCTTACAAGGCCGCCGATGCCGTCAACTACAACTACTACACCACCATGGATGGCGTGATGGCCAAGTATGTACCCGGCAACTGGGAGTTCGACATCCCGCAGGATGTGCGTGACCTCGTGGCCAAGAAGGACTATGGCCGTTATGCCAACGAAAAGGGTGAGCTGGTCGTCAACTTCATCACCACCAACGACATCACGGGTGGCAACTCGGGCAGTCCCGTCATCGACGGCGAGGGCAACCTCATCGGTCTGGCCTTCGACGGCAACTGGGAAGCCATGAGCGGCGACCTCAGCTTCGAGAACAAGGTGCAGCGCACCATCTGCATGGACGCCCGCTACCTGCTCTGGTGCATCGAGAAGGTGGGTAAGTGCGACAACATCATCAAGGAGCTGGTGATTAAATGAGATGATTGACGGAGGACGGCCCTTCGACAAGCTCAGGGACCTTGGTTTTTTCGTGAGATTAAGGGTGCCTGAGCCTGTCGAAGGCCCCGCATTTATGTGTTCCAATGAGCAGAGGCTTTATCAAAGAAGGCGATCAGGAAGAGATTCCGAGGGTGCCGCCGAGGGCTTACCTGCCCGATGGCGTGCCCAATTATGTCACCAAAGAAGGGCTCGAGGCGCTCAAAGAAGAGCTGAAGGCCCTGGAGGCGGAGCGCGTCAAGGCGGGCGATGACTACATCACGGTCAATTTCCTTGATGCCACCATCAAGCAGCTCGTCGACCGTATCAACAGCGCCGTGGAGGTCGACCTTGCCAAGGCCGCCAAGGACACGGTGAGCTTTGGCGCCTGGGTGCGCTACAACGGGCGCGTGGTGCGCATCGTGGGGGTCGACGAAGCCGACGTGAACAAAGGCCTCATCTCCTTCATCTCGCCTGTCGCCAAGACGTTGATAGGGAAGAAGGCTGGCGACGTCATTGAACTGAAGGGCTCGGAAAAGATTGTGGTGGAGGAGGTGTCGTTTGAGCCGATGACACTCACGCAGATCATTCAAGACAAGCCCGCTAAGACCATAACGACAGCAGAAAGATCTCCCCGAAGGATCATCGAAGAAATCCCTGAGCCGGTTGCGCCGACACAGCCTGTCGTAAAGGACGATGTCGTTGAAGTTCCAGCCCAAGCGGAAGGCCCGCGCAGGTTTGAGCCCGAGGTGAACGATGTTGAGTTTCTGCCTATCGTCAACGAGCGCGGCAACATCGTGGGGCGGGCGTTGAACGTGGAGCTGCATCAAGGCAACAAGATGCTGCACCCTGTCGCGCATCTGCATGTCGTCAATGGCAAGGGAGAGACCATAGGGCTTTATTGGTGGCATGTGGCGTTTGGTGACACGCCGGAGAAGACCCTCAAGCGTAAGATGGCGGAGTCGCTGGGATTATCAGGTGTAAACCCTAAGTTGAAGCGGCAATATGTCAGGGAGGCTAAGACCGAGAAGGAGCTCGTTTACGTCTTTACGGTTGTTACTGAAGAAGAGTTGCCTATCTCCCCTGAGGGGAAAGAGTATGTGGAGCTTTTCGCGAAAGATTAGCCATTATTATTACAAGACTAGAAAAAAGTCGGGGAAGCGTTGGCCTCCTCGACTTTTTTCTTTGTGATTTGGTCAATCATTCCGGTTCCGGCTCGGTCTCTTGGCGGAGGTATTTGCCGTCGAAAGAATAGGCCTTGCTATAGGTATAGCGGCCGCCTTCGGGGTAGTAGCCATACAAGGATGCGATGATCTCTTGTTTTTCAAAGTTGATGTTGTTCACGCCCTCGGTCGTCGGCAGCTGTTTGGCGGTGCGCGTCTTGGTGTCGACGATGTAGGTCCAGATGTTGCGTGCATCGGGGCAGCCTTCTACGATGATCTTGCTTCCGTCGGCGGCAAGGAGGTAGGCCGCGGCGGCGGATCCGATGAGGTGCATGGGCACTTCCACAGCGTCAGCATCCTTTCCTTCCATCTGGTCCCATGGCGCGTCGACGGTGGGGTTGGTGGTCAGTATCTTGGTTGCGGTGCCTGCTTTTTTGTCGGCCAACCAAACGGAGTAGATGCCGTCGAGCTCGTATTCAGCGGGTTCTTGGTCCATGATGACATAGAGGTCGAACTGTGCGTTGCTGTCTTGAGGAGTGGCTTTTGACGCTATTTGTTGGATGTCGACGGTCACGGGTTGGTAGGGGTCCATGCCGGGATTCTCGTCCGCGGTGGTGGGCTCGCCTTCCTGGTAGGCGGCGACGTTGCTGCTGTCGTTAGTGACAGCCGTGGTCTTTGTGTTCGATGGGCCGTTGCAGCTGGTCATAAAGAGGGCTGCGGCGGCGAGGATGAGGAGTGCTTTTTTCATTTTTCTGTTGAGTTTTATTTATGGATTATCTGTTGATGACGACTTTTGAAATCAGAACTTATAGCGGATGCTTATGCCGAGATCACCCCACTGGAATGTTGCGTTAGGGATAAGATATAAGCATGGGCGGTAGTCCAATGCAAGTTGGAGAGGGATGGCATTGAAATGATAGTCCATACCAACCTGACCCACTACACCTACCGCGCCTGCAAAGTTAATTGGATTATCATAACCGGAGTGACCATCATAGTATAATATTTCTAATCTGGGACCAAAACCAAAAAACCACCCAAGGTTTTTAGCGGCAGAAAAATCAAAATGCAATTGATAGATGCCAGTTAAAAACAAATACCCTATGTCAAACTCATCATCAACCCTGTAACCAAGGTCTGTCTCAATACAGTGGGGAGCACCTATACTTCTTTGGTAGGAGATTTCAGCACAGTACCATTGATAACCACCGCTAAGGCGAACACCTATGGCATTGTCCTGTGCCTTTGCGGCAAAGGCTATCCCAAAAACTGCTACCAAAACAAGTATTACTTTTTTCATTATCTATTGATAACGATTTTGGAGCAACCTTTTTCAGATTGTACGAAATACATTCCTTCGGGTAGAGCGGTGACATCAATTCTGCCCGAGCCTTTCAGCACGAGTTTTCCGCAAAGGTCGTAGATGTTGGCGTTGCCTTCGACTTGGATGTAGTCTTTGGCAGGGTTGGGATAGACGTTAAAATTCGTTTCTGCCTGTTCGTTGACGTCGGTCACATCGATGGTGCCGGTGAAGAACTTGGCGATTTCCTGGGTGTAGTCGATGTCGTAGTGGTCGCAGTCGTACCAGGTGTGTTCGCCGTTGTTCACCTTGATGAAGCTGACGCGGCTATCGTTGGCGCCGTCGAGGTAGCTATACATCGTGAAGGTGAGGTCGTCGTTGAAGAGGTCGGGATAGTCTTCGACGACGGGGGTGAGGCTGCATTGGTTGAAAGCGCGCCAGTATTCCACCGTGGACTCGGCGGGGAGGCCGATGCTGTAGCTGCCGTAGCTTTGCAGCGAGATTTCGGCGCCGTCGTACGAGATCATGTCGTCGTTGGTGCCGAAGATTTGGAGCACGTTGACATTGGCGGTGGGTGTGAGCTCGTCCACGTCGTTGCCCACCACGCCGCTCACGGCAGCGATGGCGGCGATGCGGTCGCTGTGTTCGATGGCCATGCGATGGCTCATGCAGGCGCCGAGTGAGAAGCCGGCGAAGAACACGCTGTCGGGCTCAACGGCATATTCCTCATCGATGGCATCGAGAGCGGCCATCAGGAAGCCGCTGTCGTCGGCATCGGGGTTGACGGTGACGTCGAAACTGAACGGCATGCCATATAGCTCAAACTGCACGTTGATGGTGATGCCGGCGCTCCAGCTGGTGCCGAAGTCATAGCTGCCGAGGGGTGTCTGCAAGTTGAAATCCAAGGCTTGAGGGCACACCACGATCCAGCCGCGTTGTTCGGCCGTGGCTCTGACTCTGGTGGCGTTGAAGAAGTTGGTGCAGTCGTCGCCCAGGCCGTGCAGCATGAAAAGCACGGGAGTGGGTGTGTCGGCCGAGTAGGTCGAAGGCACATATTCAAGATATTGGCGTTGTTGTCCGGCCCAAGTGAGGGTCTTCAGTGTTTGCGCGTTGAGGGAGAAGGCCATCAAGACAAGGAAACAGAGGGTAAACAGTTTTTTCATAATGGTGAGATTTTAGTGTTGCAAAGGTAAGGATATTTGTAAAAAGGCAAGTTTTATCAAGGAAAAATGTAATTAAGTTTGTTCCATATTGTTTTTTCGTACAACGATGGAAGCTACCCTTTGTTTAGGAATGCAATAGTGGCTATAAAGATCTTCATTTTCCAATCGAAAGGTCTTGCTGTCAAATTGCATCACGGTTTTTGCGGGAGTGTAGCTGATAGTTAAATAACGGGCTTTTACCTGTTCTTCCCCATGCAATTCCATTTGCTCTTTAATCTTTCCTCGTAGTGTTTCCATTCGCTCCTCAATCTTTTTCTTGGCATCAATAAGACGTATCATCTCTTGTTCGATGTCATTAAACCAATGGGGTTCTTCTGAAAAGGCTGGCTTTTCTGAAACAGAAGATTGTTTTGTTGGAAACACTACCGTGGCCACCAACTTATAATGAAACCCTTCAAACGCCAAGCCGAGTGAAAGCACCAAGTATATCCCTTTTAAATCGGTGTAACGATCGGGGTCTTTCTTGAACTGCTCCAAGAAGACGGGGTCGGTGATGGGGAAGTCATAGTTTGAGCCAAAATAGGTAAACCTCATACGATACTTTGAGTTTTCCCTTTCTTCGTCACAATAGGCGCAAGCATTTTCAGGATGAATCAGCATCAACGAATAGTCAAGCCGGTCAATCATGGTGGCTGGGATAGACTTTCCCCTGAAATAAAAAACAGCTTGATGTTTTGTGTCGACGAGTTGGTCCAAGAAATCTTGGGTGGATGAGATTTCTAAAGGACAAAACTCCATCCTTGAGCAGTGCACGTCTTCGCTGTGGGCCTTGTCGGGACAGGGTTCCACATCGGTCAGTTTGACTAGGGAAAAAAGCTTGAAACTCTCGGCCAAATGGTTGGGTATCTCGCCATTGAATGACATTGACAAAGGCCTAATCCACCGAGGTCGACCGTCGTTATGGCGCACGATGACCATGCTTCCGTCCGATTGCGGAACGACTTCGATGCCAGCGATACATCGTCCCCCATGTTTGTAAGAATTGGCCAAACAAATGAAATGTTTTTCCATCGTCGTCACATTAAATGGACTATATTCACTTTCTCTTTGCTGTGCTTTTGCAGATACTCGGCCAATAGACGACGGTGGCATTGCTCGGGGGTGTCTTCGCTGCAAAGAAAACAAGCCCCGTCGAAAGGCTTGACGCCATATTTCTTTGCAATATCCCTGTCGTTTAGTATCTCGATATAGATTTCCACATATTCATCCCAGGTTACTTCTTGTTTGTGCCATTGGTCAAGGAGTTCCTTGGTGGGGGCAAAATCATTAATGTGTTTGTATGGGATATGGCAAATCTCGTTGGTGAAAAACTCCAAATCCTTTCCCTTGGCGAATCCTGCCAGTTGGCTGCTGTTGCTGATGCGGATATCGACAAGTTGTTTCACGCCGTTTTCGCGCAGCAAGCCGAAGAAGTGTTCGGCGCTTTTTTTTGTAAAACCTATAGTGTATAAAGTAATCATGTCAGTAAGCTCCCTCTTCCATCTGTAATGTGGGTTTATATCCTATCTCTTTGTTTTTCAGTCTATAGGCATCTCTAAGTTGGTCTTCGGCTGTATAGGAGCCAAACAGCTCGTCGATCTCTGCAAGATGGTATTTCCGTGAGTGGAGAAACTCGTTCACCATTCTTTTTTCGACTTCACCTTGCGTGGCCAATTCCGCATCTTTCAGAATATGAAAGACCTCGATCCCTTGATTATGAAAAAATCTGGATACCAATGAAAAACGGTGACATTCCAAAGGGTCGGCCTCCGAACACATCAATGCGATACTAAAGCCTCTTTTCAAGCCATTCATCAACCTTTCAGCACCTTGTTGGAACAAAGGAGTCGTAACCGCCAACTCAAAATTCACCTGCCCATCCTCGTCTATGCAGTCGGTTCGCCTTGCGCCAAACTCGTCACCAAAAGGCAGGTATTTGATGCCGTGCAACTTGAGGAAAACCCTTAAACAGTCCTCGTTGAACTGTGGCGCATATTTACTGGCTGGAATGCTTCTGACATCTACAACACAATTGATTCCATAATGTTGCAGCAACGAAAGAAACTCCTCCAATGTTTGGTTGGAATGGCCTACCGTATATAATCTTATGTTGTTCAAAGTGTTTGAATTGTTGAATTAGATTGCAAAGATAATAAATTATTTGGATTTCATGATTCTTTAAAGCTTCCATCCCGCTTCATATCGGCTAAAACCATGCGTATTTCACCGTATTGGTAATCATCACCCAAAACGTCACGCGCTGTGGTGATTTTTGGGTCACCTGTCGACTCAAAGTAGTCGCGAATTACGGCTATCTTTTCGTGTGAGACAAATTGAGATGCGGAAAAACTGCCTTGTTCCACCCAATAAATAAGGTGGCTGAGGATGGTCGACTCTGCCAACCCTCTTGCTTTGGCGATGTCTTTTGGGCTCATGCCTCGATCCGCCATTTCTTTTGTCAAGAAGTAGGTGGTGCCGTTGGTTTTCTTCGCAGGAACTTGAGTCAGATTACCGATGTCGGCAGTTCTGGGATCTTTTCCGATGAATCGCAGCACAATGTTGAGAATCTCGGCACCGTAGTTTCTGATGCGCTTGGTTCCCATGCCTTCAACTTTCCGTAATTCGGCAAGCGTGACAGGCTTTGCTTCTGCAATGGCTTTGAGGGTCTTGATGGGGGCGATGTTGGATGCTGGAACGTCGTCGGCATTGGCACGGGCAGCGCGCCATGACAGTAAAATGGAATAGAGTCCACCGTTTTTGCTCGGCTCAAACTTGATTTCGACCTTTTTCTTTCCACCTTTTTCCTTTTCAATCGCACTGATTGATTTGGTCTTCTGGTAAGCTTGAACCGTGAAGCCGTCTTTGCAGGCTTCAAGGCAACCGGTTTTCATAGAGATGTCCTCTTGGAGCAGTTTCAAGGCATCGGTAATTTGTTCGTTGACGGCTTGATTGTCGGTCTTGAAGGGCAGGTCGAACAACCCAGAAGCAATGGCCTTTAGATGCTCGTCAAAGTATGCCACACCTTTTATCAAGCGTTCTTGTAAGGCAGGGTTCTGCTCACATGAAGGCATTGGGTCGTGCAGTTTCCTTATCTGGCTCTCGAACTTGATCCCTACTTGGCACAGTTCTTCGTGGATGCGGTTGCGCCGCCTCGAGAGGTCTTGAATCAAAGAGCTCTCAAAAAGAGTGTCGTTGTCGTAGATCACCTTCATTAGCTTGCCAAAGTCTTTGTAAATGCCTTCGAAGTCAATGAGTTCAAACATGGTCTCCAGCTCGTATTCATGGCGCAGCTGGTCGACCTTCTCCTGTGTGGGTTCTTTCTCGGGCAGGGCATCGACAAACCGGTCGACGGAATGGTCGTTGACCAAGGCATTGGAGGTGATGCGGGTCTTCAGCACGAGACCTTCCAAAGAGGTGCAGCGGCTGAGGGCGACGTAGACTTGCCCGTGGGCGAAGGCCTGTCCGGCGTCGACGATGACCTTGTCGAAAGTCAGTCCCTGGCTCTTGTGGATGGTGACGGCCCAAGCCAAACGTAGCGGCATCTGGGTGAAGCTGCCGATTTCTTTTTCCTCGATGTCTTGGTTCTCGGCGTTGAGGGTGTACTCCATGTTCTGCCACTTGAGCGGGGTGACGACGATGTATTCCGAGCCACATTTCACGGTAACGGAGCCTTCCTTTTCGTCATAGCCTACTAACCTTCCGATCTTACCGTTGAAGAAGGCCTTGTCGGGACTTGGGTCGTTCTTGACGAACATCACCTGCGCCCCCACTTTCAGCACGAGTTCTTCCTTGGTGGGATAGGTGTTCTCTGGGAAGGTGCCGTGGACGGTGGCGTTGAAGACCAGAGGCTTTGCGTCGATGGCATCCAACTTCGACTCGTTGATCTGGTCGGCTTGGTAGTTGTGGGTGGTCAGGGTGATGTAACCCTCTTCGTCGTTGGGTTGGAAGTGGGGCTTGAAACGGCTGTTGAGCACCCGGACGCAGTCGGCGTCCATGCGGTTGTCGCGCACCTTGTTTAATAAGGTGATGAAGTCCTCGTCGTGCTGACGGTAGATGTGCTCCAGCTCCACGCAAACGTAGGGCGTCTTTTGCAACACTTGGCTGCCGAAGAAATAGGGTGTGTCGTAATAAGGCGCCAGCACCTCCCATTCCTCGGGCTTGGCCACGGGTGCCAGCTGGTGCACGTCGCCGATCATCAGCAGTTGCAGGCCCCCGAAGGGTTTCTGCGAGCGGCGCACACGGCGCAACACGGCATCGATGGCATCCAACACATCGGCGCGCACCATGCTGATCTCATCGATGATGAGCAGGTCAAGGCTGCGGATGAGGTTGAGCTTCTTCTTGTTGAGTTTTTGATATTGCGCTGCAAGCGATTTTGCATTGTAAGCTTTGCCCTGCACGTTTTCAGGAAGCTGTGGCCCAAAGGGCAGCTGGAAGAACGAGTGGATGGTCTGTCCGCCCGCGTTGATGGCGGCCACGCCCGTGGGGGCCACCACGACCATGCGCTTGTAGCTCTTCAAAGGCAGGTTCTTCAAGAAGGTGGTCTTTCCCGTACCCGCCCGTCCCGTGAGGAAGATATGCGAGTCGGTAAAGAGCACCAGCTCCTCTACAAAGTCAAGTTTCTGGTTGACAAAAGTTTGCTGCGCCATGTTTTCAATTGTGTTCAATTGGCTAAAGTAATAATTATTTTCCATTTTCGTGGTGGGGTTTTAGTTTTTGTTGTATTTTTGCAGGCAGTTGGTCGCGGACAACGGAAAGAAAAACAAATGGATTATCAAGACGTGAGGGACGGGCCGTTAGACACGATACCCCCCGCGATAACAAGCTAAGCCTCTCTATTGGGAGGCTTTTCTTATTTGCCTCTTATAGAGCGTTTGAAAGGCAAGGCTTTTGTTTTTCCCTTTGCGTATCTCTTCCACATAGACATAAAGATTGCCTATCGTTTTGCGGTAAACGAAAGTCTTCAATTTGTGTTTTTTGGTTTTCTTATCGGATAATACAACCTTGTCGCGATGCTTTATAATATATGGAATTAAGAGATAGTCCTCTATGGATAAAGGTGTTCGGTCATTGCTTTCTTCGCCATGTCGCGTTTTCGAATGTCTTACCCCCGAAGTCTCAATGACATGTTTGTATCCTTTCAGGTCAATGCCTTTTTCTTGTGCCAGGGCTATTAATTCATCATCGACTTCATTATCGATAATGGCAAATTTGTAGTCGCACTTCTGATTAATCAATTCTATCAACTCCTCAAACGGAATCTTGGTTTGTTGTTCTTTGTCGAATGGTTTCTTGTTCGTCATACTCTTATGGGTTTAATATCACCGTGCAAAAATGCAAACCCTGTCAAGACCTATCCGTTGAACAAACGTTTGTAGTCGACAGTAATCGTTTGTTGTCGTTTGCCGTCGGGTATATTGTTGGTTTATAGCTTTGTAATTATTTGTTCATAGACCCTAACTGCTGACCCTGACCCTGACCGTTTTCACCCAGGTTGATAGGTCATGGTCATGGTCAAAGGTCATGGTCAAAAACAAATATGCAAATCATCAGCGCTTCAACGAAACAATTTACTATTTTTGTAGGCTCTAAAAGAAGTATCATCATTAAACTATATCCTATGAAAAAAGTTTTCACTGCAATCGTGGCTTTGGCCCTTGTTTTCTCCTTCGGGAAAGCCAACGCCTGCACCAATTTCCTCATCACCAAAGGCGCTTCGGCCGACGGCTCCTGTATGATCAGTTACGCCGCCGACAGCCATGTGCTTTATGGCGAACTCTATCATTACCCCGCCGCTGACTACGCCCCGGGTACCATGCGCGATGTGTACGACTGGGACGGCGGTATGTTCCGCGGACAAATCCCCGAGGTCGCCCATACCTACAACGTGGTCGGCAACATGAACGAATGGCAGCTGGCCATCGGCGAGACGACCTACGGCGGCATCGAGAGCCTATGGGAAGGCCCTGGCATCATCGACTACGGTAGCCTGATTTACATCACCTTGCAACGCGCCAAAAACGCCCGCGAAGCCATCAAATGCATGGGCGAATTGGTCTACAACTACGGCTATGTCAGCGAGGGTGAGTCGTTCTCCATCTGCGACACCGAAGAGTGCTGGATCCTTGAGATGATCGGCAAAGGCAAGCAGAACAAAGGCGCCGTGTGGGTAGCCCGCCGCATCCCCGATGGCTATGTGAGCGGTCACGCCAACCAGGCACGCATCACCACTTTCCCCTTGGCCTCACGTAAGTGCAAGACCAGCATTACCTTCAAGAACATCGACAAGCTTTTGAAAGACCCGAATATCGACTGTGTCTATGCTGACGATGTCATCAGCTTCGCCAAGCAAGCCAAGCTTTACAATGGTCCCGACGAGAAGTTCTCGTTCTCCGACGTCTACAACCCCGTGACCTTCGACGGCGCCCGTTTCTGCGACCTCCGCGTTTGGGCTATGTTTAACAAGGTGACCGACAATATGAAGGACTATTGGGGCTATGCCACAGGTCGCGACATCAAGCGTGCCCAGCCTTACACTGCCAACATGTGCCAGACCCCTGACAACTTCCCGACCAACCGCATGCCTTTGTGGGTGAAGCCCAACAAGAAAGTCAGCGTGCTCGACATGATGGACTTCATGCGCGACCACCTCGAAGGCACCAGCCTCGACATGTCGCAGGATGTGGGCGCAGGTCCATTCCACTGCCCCTACCGCTGGCGTCCCATGGACTGGGAAGTCGATGGTGTTCACTATGTGCATGAGCGCACCACCGCCACCCAGCAGACAGGCTTCAGCTTCGTTGCACAAAGCCGTGGCTATCTCGAATGGCCCATCGGCGGCATCATTTGGTTTGGCGTTGACGATACCGACAACTGTGTCTACTGCCCGATGTACACCTGCATGACCGAGATCCCCGAGTGCTTCCGCGAAGGCAACGGCTCGATGAGCGAGTGGTCGGAAACCTCCGCCTTCTGGACCTTCAACCAGATGAGCAACTGGGCCTACACCAAGTACGACTATATCCATCCTGAAATTCGCAAGCGCCAACGTGAGTTAGAGACGAAGTGGGTTGAATCCGTAATTCCTGCACTGGACAAGCGCGTGGCGACCATCAAGGGAAGAGAGGCCCAACGTAGCGAACTCACCCAGTTCTCATGCAGCGCCGCCAACGACATGACTGCCATGTGGAAGCGTTTCTACCAGGAGCTGTTTATGAAGTACATGGACGGCAACCTCAACACCGCCCAGCCTCTGCAACCCGGCAGCAAATATACGCCCATCAAGAGCGAGCATCCCAAGTATAGCGACGAGTACTACCGCATCCTCATCGAGAAGACAGGCGACAAGTACAAAGCTTATTAACGAATATTGAATTTTAAATCTTGAATTTTGAATTAGTATGACAAACCCAGAAGAAGTAAAAGAAGAAAAGAAGTCGCTCAATTTCATTGAAGCGAAAGTGGAAGAAGACCTCGCCAACGGCAAGAACGGCGGACGTGTGCAGACACGCTTTCCCCCAGAGCCGAACGGTTACCTCCACATCGGCCACGCCAAGGCCATCTGCCTCGACTTCGGCATCGCCGCGCAACATGGCGGCGTGTGCAACCTGCGTTTCGACGACACCAACCCCACCAAGGAGAACATGGAGTATGTCGACGCCATCAAAGAGGATATCCAATGGCTTGGCTACCAGTGGGGTAACGAATACTATGCCTCCGATTACTTCCAGCAACTCTGGGATTTTGCCATAGAGCTGATCAAACGCGGCAAGGCCTACATCGACGAGCAGAGCTCCGAGGAGATTGCTGCACAGAAGGGTACGCCTACACAACCCGGCATCGAGAGCCCCTATCGCAACCGACCCGTTGAGGAGTCGCTCGACCTGTTCAACAAGATGAACAACGGCGAGATTGGCGAAGGAAAGATGGTGCTCCGTGCCAAGATTGACATGGCCAACCCTAACATGCACTTCCGCGACCCCATCATCTATCGCGTCGTTAACACGCCGCACCACCGCACGGGCACCAAGTGGCACGCCTACCCGATGTACGACTTCGCCCACGGACAGAGCGACTACTTTGAAGGTGTCACCCATTCGTTGTGTACGCTTGAGTTTGTGGTGCATCGTCCGCTCTACGACCTCTTCATCGATTGGTTGAAGGAGATCCGTGGCGAGGGTGATAACATGGATGACAATCGTCCGCGTCAGACCGAGTTCAACAAGTTGAACCTCAACTATATCCTTTTGAGCAAGCGTAACCTGCTCGTCCTCGTCAATGAGGGCCTGGTGAGTGGTTGGGACGACCCGCGTATGCCTACGATCTGCGGCTTCCGTCGTCGTGGTTACACTCCCAGCGGCATCCATAAGTTCATAGACAAGATCGGCTACACCACCTACGACGCTTTGAATGACTTCGCCTTGATGGAAAGTGCCATTCGCGAGGACCTCAACGCTACCGCCACTCGCGTGGCCGCTGTGGTCAACCCGGTGAAGCTCGTTATCACCAACTATCCCGAGGGACAGGTGGAGGAGATGGAAGCCATCAACAATCCTGAAGACGAGACGGCTGGCAGCCATAAGATTGCCTTCAGCCGAGAGCTGTGGATCGAGAAGGAAGACTTCATGGAAGACGCACCGAAGAAATACTTCCGCATGACGCCGGGTAACGAGGTACGACTCAAGAACGCCTACATCGTGAAATGTACGGGCTGCAAGAAGGATGAGAACGGCGAGGTCGTGGAGGTCTATGCCGAATACGACCCTGACACGAAGAGCGGCATGCCTGGTGCCAACCGCAAGGTAAAGGGCACTATACACTGGGTGAGCTGCGAGCATTGTCTGCAGGCCGAGGTGCGTATGTACGACCGCCTCTGGAAGGTGGAGAACCCGCGCGACGAGCTGGCCCGCCTGCAAAACGAGGGCAAGACTCCGCTCGAAGCCATGAAAGAGATGATGAATCCCAATTCACTTGAGGTGCGCCCCGAATGCTATGTGGAGGAATATCTGGCCGATGCCCAACCGCTTGAACACTTCCAGTTCCAGCGCATCGGCTACTTCACCGTCGACAAGGACAGCACCGAGGACCATTTGGTCTTCAACCGTACCGTGGCGTTGAAAGACACTTGGGCGAAAACCATGTAATCTATTTTGGTAGAGACGTTGCGTGCAACGTCTAAACGAAAACGACAATGTAATTTGTAATCATCTTGAATTCATTGTTCTGTGGAGACGGAGTGCACACCGTCTCCACATCTTTTTTGCCCAATTCGGACAATAATCGTACATTTGCGCGTTATTTCATCACGATGAAAGCCAGAGTCCTGCTCATAGCATCCCTGTTTCTTTTGCTGTCGCAAACCCTTGTGGCACAGCAGCAGGACACCGTGCAGCGCAAGAAGACGCGCATCCACATCGAGCATTACGACAAGGCCGTCTACTCGAAGAGCATGGGCGACGTGCAGCGCCTCATCGGCCATGTGAAGATGCGCCACGACTCGGCGTATTTTTTCTGCGACAGCGCCTATTTCTACCAGAAGACCAACAGCTTCAACGCCTATCAGAATGTGCATATCATCGTCAACGACAGCGTGGAGATCTTCAGCGACCTGCTCGACTACGACGGCGACCGCCGCTTTGCCGAGTTCTTCGACCACGTGAAGCTGATCGATGACTCTACGACCTTGTACACCGAATACCTCACTTACGACCGTAACTTACACCTCGCCAGCTATCCAGACAGTGCCACCACGGTGCGCGGCGACAAGACCCTGAAAAGCCATTATGGCTACTACCGCGACCGCTTAAAAGAGTTCTCGTTTTTCGAGAATGTGGAGGTCTATAGCCCCAAGTATCAGATGTACACCGACACATTGTATTATAATACAGGTATCGAGAAGATGTGGTTTGAGGGGCCGACGACCATTATCAACAAGGAGAATGTCTTGGAGGGTACGCGGGGCTATTATCTCGTAAACGAAGACCATGTGCACCTTTATCAAAGGCCCTACATGCATAATGAAACGCAGCAGATGTGGTCCGACTCCATCTTCTACGACCGCACTCGTGGTCTGGCGCAGGCATACGACCAGGTAGAGATGATCGACACGTCCTACAAAGTCATCATGCGCGGCGACTATGTGGAGATGTGGGAAAACAAGGGCTTCTCATATGCCACTGACAGCGCTTATGCCATCAGCTATGATGGCGGCGACTCGCTTTACATCCACGGCGACACGCTCTTCATGTATTTCGACAAGAAGCAGGAAGAAGCCAAGAAACTCATCGCTCGCCGCCATGTGCGTTTCTTCAAGAGTGACCTGCAGGGCAAATGCGACACTTTGACCTACTTGAAGGCGGATTCCACGATACAGATGCGCGTGGCGCCTATCTTGTGGGCTGAGGACAGCCAGCTGAGTGGCACCGATATCGACATCAAGCTCAAGGATCACAACGTGGATTGGGTGTTGCAACGAGGCAATGCCTTCATCATCTCGCAAGACTCGATAGAAGGCTTCAACCAAATCAAAGGGCAGGACATCATCTCACGTTTCAAGAACGGCGACATCCATCGCGTCAACGTGGACGGCGACCAGGCACAGACCATCTACTGGATTCGCGACGACGATGGAGGCACTATTGGCATCGACGTGTCGAAGTCGACCACCATGGTCATCGAGATGGAAAACAAGAGCGTCTCCATCATCAAGTCGTTCAAGGAAATTGATGAGACGATGTATCCCGAGGACGACCTGAGCGAGAGCAGCCGCTATCTGCCCGGCTTCAAGTGGCACGACGAGGCGCGACCCAAGGACAAGGGCGACATCTTTCGCCGCATTGAGGTGGAGATGCCCAAGGTGGAGGAGACACCCAAGGAGGCGCCAAAAGAGGCTGCTGCCGAAGAGGAAGTCCAAGAAGAACAGCCGAAAAAGCATAGACCCAGAAAAGAAAACATCAACAATTAATACTTAATCTTTATGAAAAAACTGATTCTCATCCGTCACGGAGAAAGTGAATGGAACAAATTGAACCTCTTCACGGGGTGGACCAACGTCGACCTCTCGGAGAAAGGCGTCCAAGAAGCCATCGAGGCTGGTAAAGTATTGAAAGAGAACGGCTACAAGCCTGAGATCTGCTTCACCTCTTATCTGAAGCGCGCCATCAAGACCTTGAACCTCGCCCTCGAAGCCATGGACATGGACTGGCTGCCGGTGTACAAGTCATGGAGACTCAACGAAAAGTCGTATGGCCAGCTGCAAGGTCTCGACAAGAAGATGACCGCCGAGAAATACGGTGACGAGCAGGTACGTTTGTGGCGTCGCGCCTTCGATGTACGCCCGCCTGCGTTGGAGATGAACGACCCCAAGAGTCCTCGCATGGACCCGCGCTATGCCGAGCTTACCGACGAGCAGATTCCGCTCACCGAGGCCCTCTGTGACACCATCGAGCGTGTGATGCCTTACTATGAGAACAACATCATGAAGGCCTTCGAAACTCACGACCAAGTGCTGGTGGTGGCCCACGGCAATAGCCTGCGTGGCGTGGTCAAGGTGTTGAAAGGCATGAGCAATGATGAAATCATCGCCTTCAACATCCCGACGGGCATCCCGTATGTTTTTGAGTTCGACGACAACATGAAATTGCAAAAGGATTTCTTCCTCGGCGATCCCGAGAAGGTGGCCGCTTTGATGGCGGCTGTTGCCAATCAAGGCAAAGCGAAGTAAGGGAAACAAATCTGCCACAAATCTATTACAAATAAGAATCGGTCGACAAGAATTGCCTTGTCGACCGATTGTCTTGTTTTCTATTTATGTAAGATTTACGTTAGATTTGTTTCCGAAATAGTTAGAAAATATAATTAAATCCGATAAACGTCTTCAGTTTCTCGCCGTCGCGTTTGTCGAGGGCCTTGCCCATGTCGACCGACACGATGAGG
>CAMYYV010000045.1 GCA_947303625.1 uncultured Bacteroidales bacterium
TGAAGGACTTGGTTATTCCTGACAAACTGCGTCGCAAGCGCGGCTGCATCAAACTAACGGAAGAAGATTTGCAAGACGAACAAATCCAATACCTGCTGAATCAATGAAGCGCGTTTTCCTCGACACGAACATCCTACTCGACTTCGGTTTGGAGCGTAATGGAGCCGAAGAAGCAGAGAAGATTCTCGCCCTTGGGTTAGCTGGAGTCATCGAGGTTTGCGCCTCTTATCTTTCGTATGCCAACATGGGATTCATCCTAAGGCACCATCCGAAGGAGGAAATCTATGATTTGGTTGCTCAAATGCGCGAAGATATACTAGTACTCCCCACCGATGCCACCCAACTTGACAAAGGACTGGCTCTTCGTGCCAACGACTTTGAGGACGCTCTGCAATACCAATGCGCCAAAGCCAACGGCTGCGATGTCATCATTACAAACAACGGAAAAGACTACGCCGAGTTTTGTGACCTGCCCTTTATGACCGCTGCCGAGTTCATGCAAGGATTGGCTCAATAGGGCAATGTGCACCAGACCGTCTCCACTTTTTTTTCGAATATAAAGGAATAATAATCAAACTTGTCGCACTACAATTTTCTGCGTCTTCACGTCGGTGCCGTTGACTGACGACAGATGGATGAGATTCCCTGCGGGAATCTCATTGGGATAGCTTATTTTCCTCTTCCTTGGATAACGATTAACACCGTGTAAATCAAAATCTTGATATCCAGAGCAAGGCTCACATTCTCGATGTAGAGCACGTCGTATTTCAGGCGTTCCACCATCTCGTCGACATTCTCGGCATAGCCGTATTTCACCTCGCCCCAGCTGGTGATGCCGGGCTTCACCTTCAGCAGCAGGCGGTAATAAGGCGCCTTTTCCATGATCTTGTCGATGAAATATTGGCGCTCGGGGCGATAGCCTACCAACGACATGTCGCCTTTCAGCACGGTCCAGAACTGGGGGATCTCGTCCAAGCGCACCTTACGCATGAACTTGCCGAACTTGGTGATGCGCGGGTCGTCGTCGCTCGAGAGCTGCGGGGTGCCGCTCGCCTCGGCATCGACCCTCATGCTACGGAACTTGGCCATCTTGAAGGGCTTGCCGCCTTTGCCGATACGCTCCTGGGCATAGAAGACGGGACCTTTCGATGTCGCCTTCACGATGATGGCACAAGCCAGAAACACCGGCGACAGGATGATGAGTGCCAAGGCAGACGCGACGATGTCAAAAGCCCGTTTCACCACCCTTTGCCAGACGGGCATCAGCTCGGGAGTGACCTGCACGAGGGGTGCCTGCCAGATGGCCGACTGCTTGACGGTGCCGAAGACCAGGTCCTGCATGGCAGGGATGATCTTCACGTTGGCATCGGTGGTGTCGACCACCGAGAGCAGCACCTTCATCGTCTCCACCTCCGAACGCTCGATGGCGATGATGACTTCCTCCACGTTTTTCTCCTTCACGATCTGCTCAATCTCACGATAAGAGCCTAAACGCGGCAGGAACTCAGCCAGCTTGTATTCCGT
This sequence comes from uncultured Bacteroidales bacterium, assembly GCA_947303625.1. GTDB lineage: Bacteria > Bacteroidota > Bacteroidia > Bacteroidales > F082 > Limimorpha. The sequence continues at coordinate 1,525 of CAMYYV010000045.1, forward strand.
CTTGTCGTACACATTGAGGAATCCTATGACACGACGACCCGAGGGTTTCACCTCCTCCTCGATCTCCTTAAAGATGGCGCAAGCGTTGTCGTTGCTGCCCACGATGAGGGTGTTGAACCCGATTTTCTTGGCTCTGATCCGATAGATCACCGTCGTGGTGATGATGAGGCGTGGAATATAGGTGATGACAAATTGGAGGGTGAATAACGCTATAAACGACTGGTAATAAGACTTGTAGGAAACCACCTCATCGTCAAGGATGACCACAAAGAAGAGGACAACCACGCCAATCAAGGTGACGAAAAACGTCTGCCCTAGTTCCTTGAGGCGCGACTTGTAGTACACCTTCTCGTAGGCACCCGTCACGGCATGAAGGAAAAGCCAGCAGATGGGAATGATGATGACACCCAGCCAGAAACTCGGCGTGACAAACGAATGGGTGATGCGGTCCCAATAGTTGATGTAGAGGTCCTCGTGAGCCTTGCGGAAGAAATAGAACAGCGTCCACGCAAGGATGGAGGCGACCCAATCAACGAAGAAATAAAGGCAAGCCAGTCTTTTCTTGTTCATAGCTTACGATAGAGCAGTTTCAGGTTGTCAAAATAGTAGTAGCGACGCTCGTCGACGGGATGATACACATTACCGTACAAGATATCCTCGTCAGTGGTCAGGTCGGAAGTGAAATAAACCTTGAAATAAGAAGCATCGTTGTTCTGATTCATCAAAGGCCCGATATTGATGTAGATTTTGTTCCAGCGTTGCGGTTTGTCATGGGCCTTGTCGGTAGGCGTCACCTTCACAAGCGGCAAGGTCTCCAATTTGTAGTCCTTAAAATACTGAACGCCGACGAAGAACGTGTCGTTGCAGTTGTAATCCATCTCCAACAGGCAATACACATAATCCAAGTCCTTGTAGAAGTCGAATTCATTGGCGGTGGCAATGGTGAAGTCGAGCGAGTCGGGCGGCAGCTCCACCTTGCCTGAATAGAACGAATTGACAGAGTGCCAGGCCTCGCTACCGCTGACGCGCACCACCGAAGTGTCGCTTTCGGCTTCTGGCAGCACCGTGTTGGTAGTCTCGAAGTCCTCTATCCACGCCACCTCGCAGCCGTCGCCAACGGGATAGTAGTTGAGCACGGGATTCAGGTTGACGATGCTGTCTTCCACGAGGTTGATCCCGGTGTATTCGCAGCGTTTGTAGAAAGGATAAGTGGCCCTTGATGCCGCAATGCCATTGTTGCAGATGCCGCCGAAAATGGTCACCTTGTGGGGGCCTTTCTTCAGCACGGGGAAAGTGGCGGGCAGCTCGTAGCATCCTATGATCTGATCGTCGATATACACCCAGGCGTCGGTAATTTTGTGTGTATTGGCGCCATAGACAGAATAGTCGCAATCCAAAGAGATGGAGTCGATATGGATATAAGCGGGCACGGTCTGTGAACCTTCAAATTTCTTGCACGAAGCCAGCGACAAGGAGAGACACACAAGACCCGACAAAAGGAAGAGGGTAAAACTACGATTCATGGAGTTACATTTATTTAATAAGGAAACGAAAGAAGCCCGGTATTATTGCAAGCCGTTTGTTTTATTTCTTCACCTTGGCGATGGAGGCGTCGACGGCATCGAGAATCTGGTAGGCCAGCTTCAGCACGTTAATACCGTCGTCGATGCTGACGACAGGCTTCGTGTTGTGGACGATGGCGTTATAAAAGCTCTCCAGCTCAGTCTTGATGGCATTGATAGGCTGTATCTCTGGCATCTGGAAGGTAATCTGCTTTTCGGTGCCGTCGGCGAGGGTGAGGGTCGTCGACAAGGGGTTGGTGTCGTCCACCACGTCGTTGATGCGGAAGATCTCGGTCTTCTTGTCGAGGAAATCCACGGTGATGTAGGCGTCTTTTTGGAAGATGCGGGTCTTGCGCATGTATTTCATCGAAAGGCGCGAGGCGGTGAGGTTGGCCACGGTGCCGTTTTCGAATTCGATGCGCACATTGGCGATGTCGGGCGTGGGGCTGACGATGCTGACGCCGCTGGCGCTAATGTAGGTGATGGGCGACTTGACGATGGTCAAGAGGATGTCGAGGTCGTGCACCATCAGGTCGAGGACGACGGGCACGTCGGTGCCGCGCGGGTTGAACTGGGCCAGGCGGTGCGCCTCGATGAAGAGCGGCTCTCCGATGAAAGGCTCTGCAGCGATGAAGGCGGGGTTGAAACGCTCGACATGGCCCACCTGCACCTTGACGCCCGCCTCGTCGGCCAGCTTCTTGAGCGCGTTGGCCTCGTCGGGAGTGGCCACGATGGGCTTCTCGATGAAGACATGACGACGTTTTTTCAGGGCTTGCGAGGCACATTCGAAGTGACGGACGGTGGGGGTGACGATGTCGACCACGTCGACGGCATCCATCAAAGCGTCGATGGACTCAAAACACTTCACATTCATCTCGGCTTCCACCTGACGGGCGGTGTCGGTGGCGGGGTCAAAGAAGCCGACCAGTTCATATTGTTCGATCTGTTTGATGCAGTTGAGGTGGATCTTGCCCAGATGTCCTGCACCTAAGACTCCGATTTTCAGCATAATTAACTAATTTCAGCACACCGGCCCTTCGATAAGCTCAGGGACCGGAGAAAAAATTTTCGGCAAAAATAGTTTTTTTATCGTTCGGTTTGGTGTAATTTCGCGCCGCAAAACGAAAAACCCAGCTCCCTGAGCCTGTCGAAGGGCCGATATACATAAAATGAACACCAATCTAGAAGACAACTACCGCCATAAGGGCCTGCGCAAGCAGCTCGTCGACCAGTTGCGCGCCAAGGGCATCACCGACGAGGTCGTGCTGACGGCCATCAACGAGGTGCCGCGCCATGTGTTTCTCGACTCTTCTTTCGTCGAGCTCGCCTATCAGGACCAAGCCTTCCCCATCGGCTCGGGACAGACCATCTCGCAGCCTTCCACCGTGGCTTTCCAGACCCAGCTCCTGCAAGTGCAGCCTGGCATGAAAGTGCTCGAGATAGGCACGGGCTCAGGCTATCAGGCATGCGTGTTGGCCGCCATGGGTGCCAAGGTGTTCAGCATCGAACGGCAGCGCAACCTCTATTTCAAGACCAAGGACATCCTCGAGCAGCTGCCCTTCCGTGTGAAGCCTTTCTTGGGCGACGGCTATGAGGGGCTGTCCACCTACCAGCCTTTCGACCGCATCATCATCACAGCGGGAGCGCCCACCATCCCGACCACTCTCGTCGAACAGATGAAGACAGGCGGCATCATGGTCATCCCCATGGATAACCCCGATGGCGACGGTCAGACCATGCTGAGAATCACAAAATTAGATGACGGCTCGCTAAAAAAAGAGGCGTTCGGCGACTTCAAGTTCGTGCCGATGCTGAAGGAAATAGGAAATGACTGACAAGGGCTAGTTCTTCGAAGCGGATAGCACTGGACGCACAGACGCCCCATAACAGCGGTAGCAGTAGTCAGGCATGTCAAAACCCTCCGAATAGAAGCAGAAACAACATCCAAAATCAATGCTATCCAAGAAGAGTGTACTCGACCAATAGTAGCCGGAGCTTCCAACGACCATGTAACCGTTTTCTCGGCCTAATCCAGCGGCAGGAAGGAATAGACTCGCACCATTCGAGGCAGTGAAAAGCTGCCCGTGAACGCCGTTCTGCGTCGTCCATGTGCTCGCTGTATTATCCACCAGTTCCTCCCATTCTTCCTGAGAGGGCATGTGCCAGTCGCTGCCCCAGTTGACCACAGCGGCATCGTCGCCAGGTTGCAAGGTGGTAAGGTCGTCAGTAAAGCCGTCTTCGCCGTATAAGGGATTGTTGCAGTATTTGGTGAAAGTGACATAACTGCCGTTGCAATACTGATAGGTGCTCCAACTGTAGTTGTCTTTGGGCTCCGTCTCGCCCCAAGCGAAACAGTCACCGTACTCTTCGGGTGTTGTCGCGCCCACATTGCAGGTAGCCCAGAGCGTGCCACTTGGCAGGCCGAGGTCGACGTATTCATGGCCATTATTCTCGCCATTGCCGTTTCCGGATCCGCCTCCATTATTGCCGCCCCCGTTTTCAGGGTCTTTCGTGCAAGCAGCACATACCAACACAAGCGACAACAACAAGGCCGCTATAGCTGTCAGAGTGTTTTTCATATAACTTAAGATTTGTTCTATTTCTTAAACATACCGCCCAAAATACCCCTGAATATCGACTTTCCGAGTTGACGCCCGAAGGTCGTCGCCGTCGTGTTGATGGTCTTCTCGATGGCTTTCTGCCCTGTCGATTTCTTCTTTCGGGTGGTCGTGCTTCGCGAGCTGGAGCTCTTGGAGCGTTCGCGCTCCTTGGCTTCCTTGGCCAGACGTTTCTCTTCTTCCTCGGCTTCGCGTTGGAGGCGTTTCTCCTCCTGTTTCTGCTGTTCGACGAGGAGCTCGTAGGCACTCTCGCGGTCGAAGCTCTTGTCGTAGATGCCATAGAGGCGCGAATTGCGGATCAAGGCATTGCGCTGGCCTTCGGTGATGGGACCGATTTGGCTCAGCGGGAAGAGGATCTTGGCGCGTTCGACGACACATGGAGCACCTTTCTCGTCAAGGAAAGAGACCAGGGCCTCGCCGGTGCCGAGTTCGAGAATGGCCGCTTCCGTATTGAAGTTGGGGTTGGAGCGGAAGGTCTGTGCTGCCGCTTTGACAGTCTTCTGGTCTTTGGGCGTATAGGCTCTCAGGCCATGCAACACGCGGTTGCCGAGTTGTCCGGCGATGATCTCCGGGATGTCGCTCGGGCTCTGGGTGACAAAGTAGACGCCCACGCCCTTGGAACGCACCAGGCGGATGACTTGTTCAATCTTGTCAATCAAGGCCTTGGAGGTGTCCTTAAAGAGCATGTGGGCCTCGTCGAAGAAGAATACCAGCTTGGGCAACTCCAGATCGCCGACTTCAGGCAGCTGTTCATAGAGTTCGCTCAGCAGCCACAGCAGGAAGGTGGAATAAAGCTTGGGGTTGAGCATCAGCTTGTCGGCTGCCAACACGTTCATCACGCCGCGACCGCCTTCGGTTTGGAGGAAGTCCAAGACATTGAACGAAGGCTCACCGAAGAAGATCTCGCCACCTTCGGCCTCGAGGGCCAATAGGGCGCGTTGGATGGCGCCCACGCTCACCGACGACACCGTTCCGTAAGTCGTGGTGTATTCCTTGGCGTTTTTCGCCACATAGTCGAGCATCATGCGCAGGTCCTTCATGTCGATGAGGAGCAGGCCTTGGTCGTCGGCGATTTTAAAGACGATGTTGAGGATGCCCGTCTGGGTCTCGTTGAGGTCGAGGAGTCGGGCCAACAGCTGGGGACCCATCTCCGAGATGGTGGCTCTGAGGGGGTGACCCTGCTCGCCATACACGTCGAAGAAACGTGTGGGGCAGCCGTGGAACTGCGGGTCTTCGATGCCAAACTCGGGGCAGCGTTTCTCAATGAAGCTGCTCATCATGCCGGCTTGGCTGATGCCCGAGAGGTCGCCTTTCATGTCGGCCATGAAGCAAGGCACTCCGGCCTCGCAGAAGGTCTCGGCAAGCACCTGCAGGGTGACGGTCTTACCCGTGCCTGTGGCGCCTGCTATCATTCCGTGACGGTTGGCCATCTTTCCGATCATATAGATGGGGCCATTGTCGCAATGTGCGATGTAAAGTTGTCTATCTTCTGTATACATATTCGTTTGATTTAAAATTTAAAATTCAAAATTTAAAGATTCAAAATTCCGCATTCAGCATTCCTCATTCAGCATTTATTCTAAATCGAATGTATTTAATGGTCAAGCCTTGGTCGAGCCACTTCTGCTCGTAGAAGGTGCGGATGGTCTTCACCTCGAGGTTGTCGTCGTTGCCATAGAGATCGTCGGTGGCATAGAGCAGCGGCAGTCCCTGAGGCTCCACCACCTCGTGAAGTGTGAACTCATACATGATGGGGCTGTCGGTCTTGAGGTTGAGGATGCCGTCGGGGCGGACAATCTTACGGTAGCGTTCGAGGAACTCGGACGAGGTGAGGCGGTGACGCGCGTTGCGGGCGCCCTCGCCGGGATGCGGGTCGGGGAAGGTGACCCAGATCTCCGACACTTCGTCCTTGGCGAAGAAATGCTCTATCTGGTCGATGCGGGCACGCAGAAACGCCACATTCTTCAGGCCTTCCTCGTTCGACTGCTTGAGGCCGCGCCAGATGCGGGCTCCTTTGATGTCGACGCCGATATAGTTGATGTCGCGATGCGCGCGGGCCAGACCCACGGTGTATTCACCCTTGCCGCAGCCCAGTTCCAGCACGATGGGGTTTTCGTTATGGAAAAACTCCTCGTGCCACCTGCCTTGCAGTGGGAAGCCCTCACCCATGATACGTTCGTAGCTGTACTCGAACAGGTTGGGGAAGGTCTTGTTCTCGGCGAATCGCTCTAGCTTGTTCTTTTTTGACATGTTCCTTTTTTCTGACGCAGAGGATTAAATAAAACAAGGTCATCAATTTGACAGTGCAAAGATAAAGAAATATTTTAATAATAGTCGATGCGCATGGAATCATTGAACACGGGCTCATAAATATTCTTGTCAGGATCGATTCCGACAAGGGCGCAAACCGCTCTGTGGGCGCGAATCGTAAGGTCCGTCTCGCAGTCCTTGGGCTTGAGGGTCTTATCTGGAAAGATAGGCTCACCGACATGAAGCGTAAACAATGCAATCTGATGAAAGACATGCTTTCTCATCCAGCCAGGCTCGCGGTATGAGAATCCCAGAGGGATGATGGGCTTGTCATTGCTGACGGCGAGGAGTGCCGTACCGCGTTTGAACGGGCGAATCGGAGCATAGTATTCCCACATGCTGCCTTCGGCGTAGATGTGAAGCCAGCCGTGGCCTGAGAGGAGTTCACTAAGGGCTTTGAGGTAGGCCTTCTGGCCAGCGATACTGTCCTCGGGGATGGGAATCCCGCCTACCAGACGCACGCTCTCGCCCTTCTCACCGTTGATGTTTTTGGCCCAGACCAGAACGTTCGACCTGTACGGGCGGATGGTCCTCATGATCGCGAGATAATCCCATAGGTGAACGTGATTGCATACGGAAATCACGCCGTTATCCAGAACATCTTTGTGTTTTTTCAGGTTTTCGCGTCCTTCTACCTTCAGTCCCAGTCGAATCTTCGTCATCGGGAAAACAATCACGTTCAGTAAGATGCGGACCACGCCCTGCTTGAACCTGAAAAAGCCGGACTTGTCTATATAAGGATAGGACGCATTGAAAACCAAACCGCGATCCTTACGGATCTCAAGATAGTGTTGGTTGGTCTCTTCGGGATAGGGATAGCAGTGTGTTTGAGGATCAAACATAGAGAAACGGGTTATTTCAGTATCCAAGCCTTGTATTCACCCTTGGCATTCACCTCGCGCCACATGGCTTTGGCCTCCTCGTCGGTGGCATAACGGCCAAAGTAGACGTACCACTGCTTTCCTCGCAGCTCATGGAAGGCGCCGTTGTATCCCTTCTCTTTCAGCGTGTTGGTGTATAGCACGGCATTGTTCTCCTGCGAGAAACAACCGGCCACGACAAAGATATTGGCCTCGGGCTGCGCCACGGTTTGGCCTGGCTCAGGCGGTGTCACGGATGGGCCTTGCTCTTCCGGCACCACGGTTTGCTCCTCCCCTGTCGGCACTTCAGTATTTGTGTTCTCGGTGTCCTCTGGCTCGGCAGGCTTCCATGTCTCCTTATAATGATTCAACACCTCATCCCAATCCACGGAATAAGTAGGAAGCGTGTAAGTCCCCGGTTTGATGTCGATGGCAGGGCGCGGTGTCCCATGGAACAGCGTCTTTAAGTCAATGACCTTGAAATAATGCAGACCGAAGACCACGGCAGCAGCGAGCAGGAGACCCAACAAGACCCACAGCCATCCTCTGCGTCTCGGCTTATCGTCTTCAACTTCTTCTACGTCAGTGGCTTCATCCTTTTTATGCACTTCCTGCTCGTCAACGGTGACAGGCGTATTCTTTTCTTTCTGCTGTCGTTCGATCTCCTCTTTGATCTCTTCTTTGGTCTTCGAGCGCAGCACAGGCTCAGAAGTAAAGTCACACAAGCCGAAAGCATCGGCATTATAGTTGACCGACGCATCAGGGATGAATGCGATGTCGCCCACGCCGTCGTTAGACAAAGTGCCAATATTGTTCAGCACCACTTTCTTTCCTGCCTTGAGGCCGTTGAAGCAGTCGGAGACGAACATCGCCAGCAGGCGACGAGCTTCATCGGCCGGGATGTCGTTTTTCTCCGACATATAGTTGACTACCAAGTCGTTGTCTTCTCTCAAATTGGGGTCAAACTCTATCAAACTGGTAGGCATGGCGAAATAATTTGCCACGGGATTCACCTTGGCCGACACTGCTTTCTTGACAAATGCGCCCAACCCCGGCACCACCACTGTGTCGCGGACGAACAAAAGGTCTGATATGGCTTCGGCGATAGAGATCATGGTTCAACAGGTTGGTTTTGTGCAAATTGCTCAGCCTTAACGAGGTCGTCGGGCGTGTCGATGGAGACATTCTCCGAATCGGTCACCGCCATGCGGATGGACAAGCCGTTTTCGAGCCAGCGTAGCTGTTCAAGCGACTCGGACCGCTCCAATGCGCTGGGTTGCATGGCTGCGATTTGCCTCAAGGTGTCGGACTTGTATGCATAGATGCCAATATGCTGATAAAAACACCCCTCTTTAAGCCATTGTTGCTTGTCCACGTTGCGCAAGAATGGAATCGGGCTGCGGCTGAAATACAGGGCCCTCCCCTCTCTGTCCATCACCACTTTCACCGTATTGGGGCTGAACAAGGCATCCTCGTCGTCAATTTTTCTGACCAGCGATGCCAGTTGGACGTCGTCTTGCGAAATCAAGTCTATGAGCAAGTCGATTTGATGTGGGTCGATGAAAGGCTCATCACCCTGTATGTTCACCACGGCATCATACTGGTTCTCAATCAATTCCAATGCTTCTCGACAACGATCGGTGCCGCTTGGGTGATTGGGGCCGGTCAGCACATACCGTCCACCGAAGCCCATCACCTCGTCGGCGATGCGGATGTCGTCGGTAGCTACCACCACGGCATCCAGTTTCGACTTCCATGCCTGCTCGCACACACGGCGAATCATCGTCTTCCCCTTGATCAAGGCCAAAGGCTTGCCTGGGAAACGCGTCGAGGCGTAACGAGAGGGTATGATCCCTAGTACTTTCATATTCAGAACAATCCGTTGAGAGAGGCTTCGATGCGGTCGACCACGGTGCTCAGGTCCTCGGGGTTCTCAAGGTCGATGTTGTCGGTATCAATGATGAGCAGTTTGCCGTCGGTGTAGCCGCTGATCCACTTCTCATAGCGTTCGTTAAGGTTGGTCAGGTAGCTGATGCTGATGCTCTGCTCAAACTCGCGGTTACGCTTGGCGATATGCCGGATGAGCGTAGGCACTGAAGCACGAAGGTAGATGAGCAGGTCGGGTGGCTGCAGGAACTTGGTCATCAGCTCGAAGAGCGACTGGTAGTTCTCGAAGTCGCGCGTCTCCATGAGACCCATCGAATAAAGGTTGGCCGCGAAGATGTGTGCGTCCTCGTAGATGGTGCGGTCCTGGATGACGTCTTCGCCGCTCTTTCGGATGTCCATCACCTGACGGAAACGGCTGTTGAGGAAAAATATCTGGATGTTGAACGACCAGCGTTGCATGTCCTCATAAAAACTGTCGAGATAGGGGTTGTGCTCAACTTCCTCATAGTGAGGCTTCCAGTTGAAATGCTTGGCCAAAAGCCCAGTGAGGGTCGTTTTGCCTGAGCCTATGTTGCCTGCTACTGCGATATGCATGGTGCGATGTTTTTTATTGGGTGAAAGAAGTGGCTAAAATAAGGAAAAGTCGGCAAAGCGCAGGCATTTTTTTTTGCAAAAAAGCAAATTTTCGCCACGAGGCAATGGCAACAGGCTATAAATCAAAAGCTTATTATTTCGGTGCTTTGATCAGCAGATAGATGCCGAGCACGCAGAAGATGAGGTTGGGGATCCAGGCGGCGAGCATGGGCGACAGCCCGCCCGAGATGGCGAACGACTTAGAGATTTGCATAAAGAGGATGTAGGCGAAGGCGATGGTGATGCCGATGCCGAGGTGCATGCCGATGCCTCCCCTCACCTTGCGGCTCGACAGCGCGGCGCCGATCAGCGTGAGGATGAGGACGGCCGCCGGGGCCGACATGCGGGTATGCATCTCCACCTCGTAGGCCTTCACGCCCTCAGAGCCTTTGTCTTTCATGGTCCGGATGTGGTCGCGAAGCTCAAAGAAATTCATCTCATCGAAGTCTTCCTTGATCTTATATAGGTCGGTGGGCACCAGTTTGATGATGGTGTCGTAGTTGCGGCCTTTCTCCAGACGTTCCTCCTCCCCGTCGAGATAACGGATGGCGTAGGGGTCGAAATACCAGCTGTTGGGTCCGAGGGTGTCGTGATAAAGTACATCGGCCATCGCCTTGTATTTCAGGTCGCTGCCTTCGTATTTCTCCCACGAGAACTTATAGCCGTACTGCTTGGTGATGTTGTAGCTCTCCACATAGATGAACTCGTCCTTGTCCATCAGCACGTGGACGTTGCGCCCCGCACTTTGGGTGAGCTTTTCCATGTACTCGTCCTTGAACTGCCGTCGTATCTCGTTGGTCTTGGGTATCAAGAAGTTGCCGAAATAGAGCGACATCAAGGCGATGATAGAGGCGGCGAATAGGTAAGGCACGAGGAAACGCCAGAAGCTGATGCCGCTGCTCAGGATGGCCACAATCTCGGTACGAGCGGCCATCTTGGAGGTGAAGAACACCACGGCGATGAAGGCGAACAGATGGACGAAAAGGTTGATGTAATAAGGGATCGACATGACGTAGTAGTCGACCACGACACGCTGCCAGGGCGCATTGTGCTTCAGGAAGCTGTCGATGTTTTCCGACAGGTCGAAGATGATGACCACCAAGAGCAGCATCGAGATGGCGAAGAAGAACGTCCCGATGTATTTCTTGAAGATATATGCATCAATCTTTCTCATCCTTTTTCTTTTTTGACTGCGAGACGCGAGACTGCGGGACTTCGAGACTTATAATCTCCTGGTTACTTTTTGGAGCATCACGTCGCGCCATTCGGCGAAGTCGCCGGCGATGATGTGCTTGCGAGACTCGCGCACCAGCCAAAGGTAGAAGCCGAGGTTGTGCAAACTGGCAATCATAGGGCCAAGGATCTCGCCCGCGACGAAGAGATGACGCAGATAGGCCCTGGTATATTGTGTGTCGACGAAAGTTTCGCCATTGGGGTCGACGGGCGAGAAGTCGGTCTTCCACTTCTCGTTCTTCAGGTTGATGATGCCTTCGGAGGTAAAAATCATGCCGTTGCGCCCGTTGCGGGTGGGCATCACGCAGTCGAACATGTCGACACCGCGCGAGATACCCTCGAGGATATTGGCCGGCGTCCCCACACCCATCAGATACCTTGGCTTGTCCTTGGGCAGAATGGTGTTGACCAGTTCTATCATCTCATACATCACCTCAGTGGGCTCGCCCACGGCCAGTCCGCCGATGGCGTTGCCAACAGCGTCCTTCGAGGCGATGTATTCCGCCGACTGCTCGCGCAGGTCACGGTAGACGCAGCCTTGTACGATGGGGAACAGTGCCTGCTCATAGCCATATTTCGGCTCGGTGGCGTTGAAGCGCTCGATGCATCGGTCGAGCCAGCGGTGGGTGCGCTCCATCGAGGGCTTGGCATATTGATAGTCGGCAGTGCCTGGCGTGCATTCGTCGAAAGCCATCATGATATCGGCACCGATGCTGCGTTGGATATCCATCACATTCTCAGGGGTAAACAGATGGCGTGAGCCGTCGATGTGCGACTGGAAGGTGACACCCTCCTCTTTCATCTTACGGATGCCCGTGAGCGAAAACACCTGGAAGCCACCGCTGTCAGTAAGGATAGGCCTGTCCCAGCCGTTGAACTTATGGAGGCCTCCTGCGGCTTCGAGCACGTCCAAGCCCGGACGCAGATAGAGGTGGTAGGTGTTGCCCAAGATAATCTGGGCCTTCACTTCGTCGCGCACGTCGCGCAGATGGCAAGCCTTCACCGTGCCCGCTGTGCCCACAGGCATGAAGATGGGGGTCTCGATAGGGCCGTGGTCGGTGTGTAACACACCTGCTCTGGCATTGCTTTTCGGGTCATTGGCATCAATCGTGAAATTCATCGCTCTATTTTTGTGCAAAAGTACGACTTTTTTCCCAACTATTTTCATATCTTTGCAAACACTAAAATCCAATTACCGTGCACATCACTTTTAACTATAACAACTTAAGTTTCATACTTTTAATCGTTTTTCTTGTTTGTCTTGTCATCCAGCTGCTCTACCATTGGGGCCTTTTCTCGAAGGTGGCTTTTTATAAGAGGAGCGCGCGCCCGAAGCTCGACGAGGAGTTGGAGCCCGTCTCCATCGTGCTTTGCGCCCGCGATGCCTACGAATATCTCGTTGAGCTGATTCCCGTCCTGCTCAAGCAGGACTACCCTGACTTCGAGATCGTTGTGGTGAACGACTGCTCCGATGACGAGACCGAAGAATATCTGAAAGACCTGGAACGTAAGGAGTCGCGGGTGAAGCCCGTGCAACTCAAGCAGCACCTCAACTTCTTCAACGGCAAGAAGTTCCCGCTCTCGATGGGCATCAAGTCGGCGCAAAACGACCTCATCATCCTCACCGACTGCAACTGCATGCCCGTCAACGACCAGTGGCTGCGCAGCGTGGTGAACCGTTACAACAACCGCACTGAAATCGTCATCGGCTACAGCCCCTACGTGCAGAAGAAGAGCAGCCTCAACCGTATCATGCGTTTCGACGCGATGCAGAACGCGATGCTCTATCTCTCCACGGCCTTGAACCGCCATCCTTACATGGGTGTGGGCAAGAACCTGTCGTATCGTAAAGAGCTGTTCTACAGGAATCAAGGCTTCATCTCGCACTACAAAACCTCCGTTGGTGACGACGACCTCTTCATCAGCCAGGTGGCCACCAAGAAGAACACGGAGGTGCTGATCGACGCCGAAGATGCCATCCTCACCACGCCGCCGAGCGGTTTCCGTCTGTGGATGCGGCAGAAGAGCCGTCGTTATTCCACCGTGTCGAAATACAGCAGCCGCGCCCGACTGATGCTGAGTCTGTTTTATGGCTCGCAGCTCTTGTTCTACGCGTCGTTCATCGCCTTGCTTGCCCTCTGTGCCCATCCCGCTTTCGTCATCACCAACGGCGCGGCGTTCTATATCCCCATCCTGGTCTTCTTTTTCCTCTTGCGCTTTGGCACACAGTTGTTTATCTACCACAAAGCCTCGAAGCGCTTAGGCGAAAAAGGGCTGCTCCCAGGCTTGATCCTTTACGATTTCCTGTTCGTATTCCTCAGCCCTTGGCAGAGGCTGATGGGAAGGATGAATGTGGGGGTAGAATAAGGTTATCCCTTGATTTGTATCACAAAACCCTCGTCGATGAGCGGCTGCACCAGACGGCGCATCTCGTCGACGGTGAACTTTTGCAGTCCCTCCTCGGGCGTAGGGCGGTCGATGGTGTAGACCATGACCTCGCGCGGCCTCAGAAGGCGCACGATGTCCATCCAGCCGTTTAAAACTTCGGGACTTGACGAGTCGAAGTCCTTGCTTCTCAAGAACATAGTCTGCAAGATGAAATCACCGTTGAATTGCAGCAAGGCCTCCACCACGCGGCGGATATCGTAGCCTGGCGCGGGATGGTTGATCTTCTCAATCAACTCATTGGTCGGGGCATCGATTTTCATCGTCGGGTTGTCGACCTTGCGCAGGGCTTGGAACACATCACGCTTGTGCACCATGGTGGCGTTCGACAGAACTGTAATCTTCGAATTGGGATAATACTGGTCACGCAAGGCTATCGTATTGTCGATGATTTGCTGGAATTCGGGATTGATGGTCGGCTCGCCATCGCCGCTGAAGGTGATGGAGTCGATAGGCACCTCGATGGACTGGCAATACTGAAGCTTGGCTTCCAAGGCCTTGCGCACCCGCTCGGCGGTAGGCAACAACGTGTCGTCGCGTCCGTCGCGGTTCCAGCCGCACTCGCAGTAGATACAGTCGAAAGTGCATATCTTGCCTTTCTCGGGCAACAAATTGATTCCCAAGGAGCTACCCAGCCTGCGGCTGTGGATGGGCCCGAAGACGACTTGCTCTCTAATCATCTCTGTTTCTTTTTTCGCCTATGGCTTATGGCCTATAGCTTATGGCCTGCCTCAACCATAAGGTGAACTTCACACCCTTTGTCGAGGCAGGCCATTAGCCATTAGCCATCGGCCATCGTTACTTCGCGTAGCTGACAGCGCGGGTCTCGCGGATGACCGTGATCTTGATTTGACCCGGGTAGGTCATCTCGGTCTGGATCTGCTTCGAGAGGTCGTAGGCGATGCGGTCGGCGTCTTGGTCGCTCACCTTGTCGGCA
>CAMYYV010000046.1 GCA_947303625.1 uncultured Bacteroidales bacterium
ATTTTTCCAAACATTCCCTGTTTTTGCCCTCACAAACTGCGATAAAGAAAGTATAAAGTAGATGAATATAGCATCCCAAAATGGCTGTGTTCCGCTCCATACACCATTGTCCCCAATTGCCATCCAAAACCAATAATTCAGGAAAAAATTCCTTTAAACGAAATAATTACGACTTTTAAGCGTTAAAGATACCGTAAACTAAATCTTATATAACATGAAAAAATCAGTTTTTATCCTCGCGTTATTGAGCGTCATCACTTTGATGTCCGCCTGTAAAAAAGAACCTTCCATCACGCAAGGCGTGTATGGCACTGTAATAGAACGTTACGGCGATTGGATGCCTGGCGCAAACGCCGACCATGGCGAGAGACCCATCGCTTGCGATGTGTACGTTTACGAGTACACCATGCTCTCTGACTTCGGCGGCGGTATTTCCGTTAATTATCCTATTGACGCAATGCCAAAACCGTTTGTGGCCAAGACCACATCAAACGCCAAAGGCTTCTACGAAATCAATCTTGCTCCTGGCACTTACTCGATATTTTTATTGTATAACGGGAAACTGACGGATGGAGGTGGACTCGATGGCTATGGTGGCATCAATCCTATTACTATCAACTCGGACGAAAAGATTGAAAGGCAACTTGTTTTGGACCACGCCGTGTATTGAAACCATCAATTGAAAAACAACGAAGCCACGCTATTTTGGCGTGGCTTCGTTGTTTATTGTGTCGTCTTCATCCGCACTGTCTCACAAACCAAGAGAACACTCTCAAACTATCACCATCCGTCTTGAACATGTACTCGGGGTGCCATTGCACGGCACAGACGAAACGCTTGCCCACCATTTTTACGGCTTCGATGAGACCGTCGGGGGATTCGGCCATGGGTATCAAATCCTTGCCGAGGTCTTTGATGGCTTGGTGGTGCAGTGTGTTCACTTCGAGTGTGTCTTTGCCCAATAGCGTACGCAGATCTCCGCTCAACGAGACTTTATGCGTTGGAACGCCGTAGGGCTTGCCCTGCCTGTGAACGATATCCGAAGGATGCTGCGAAGGGAGGTCCTGCCATAGCGAACCACCAAGAAACGCATTGATGAATTGTAGTCCACGGCAGATGCCGAGAATGGGTTTGTCGGCCTGCAGGGCTTTCGACAGCAACAGCGTTTCCAACTTGTCGCGTTCGGGGCTGGGAACGACGGTTCCAGTGGCATCCTTCATTCCATAAAACTCAGGCGCGACATCCTGACCACCCGTAAACAGAAAACCATCACAGGTTTCCACAATGCGGTCAGCGTCAGCTTCTGACATCTCAATAGGCAGGACGACAGGAACGCCTCCAGCCGCCTTGATGCCGTCCAGATAATCGGGAAGCATCCAAACGCTCTTGCGCTCCGCATCCCATAGCGGCATGACGCCTATAATCGGTGACTTGTTCATGATTTACTTCATCAAAGCTGCAAAGATACTTATACTTTCGCTTTTTTTGTTGTTAATGCCATTTTTTCTATTTTTGCCCCTTTATTCAACAACAAAAACTAACTACTACTATGACACGCTATATTTTTGTGACGGGAGGCGTGGTTTCCTCTCTTGGTAAAGGCATTATCTCGGCCAGCATCGGCAAACTACTACAAGCCCGCGGCTACACCATCACCATACAGAAAATCGACCCCTATATCAATATCGATCCAGGGACGCTCAACCCCTACGAGCACGGTGAGTGTTATGTGACCGTGGACGGCACCGAGACCGACCTTGACCTCGGCCACTACGAACGCTTCACAGGTATCCGCACCACCCAAGCCAACTCGGTGACCACGGGAAAAATCTATAAGACCGTCATCGACAAGGAACGCCATGGCGACTACCTCGGCAAGACCATCCAGGTGGTGCCTCACATCACCGACGAGATCAAGCACCGCATCATGCACAACGACGACAAGGTCGACTTCGTCATCTCGGAAATTGGCGGCACCATCGGCGACATCGAGTCGGCACCGTTCCTTGAAGCTATTCGCCAGTTGAAATGGGAACTTGGCAACCGTGCTGTCAGCGTGCACCTTACATACGTGCCTTACCTGAAAGCCGCCGACGAGCTGAAGACCAAACCCACACAACATTCCGTCAAGGAGATGCAAGGTGCGGGCATCCAGCCCGACGTGCTTGTGCTCCGCACCGAGAAGCACCTCTCCGACAGCATCCGCCAGAAGGTGGCCTCCTTCTGTAATGTCGACCTCGAGTGCGTGGTGCAAAGCGAAGACCTACCGAGCATCTACGACGTACCCGTCAACATGCAGAACCAGGGACTTGACGCAGCCCTTCTGCGCAAGTTCGGCGTTCCTGTGGGCGAGACACCCAAGATGGAAGGTTGGCACCGTTTCTTGGAGTTGCAGCGCACTGCTACCAAGGAAGTGCATGTGGGACTTGTGGGCAAATACGACCTGCAAGACGCTTACAAGAGTATCCGTGAGAGCCTGATTTTGGCAGGCATCTACAACCACGTGAAGGTGAAGATCGACTTCATCAACAGCGAGAATATCACCAAAGAGAACGTCGCGGAACAACTCTCCGGCGTGGCAGGCATCTTGGTCTGCCCTGGCTTCGGCCAACGTGGCATCGAAGGCAAGATTGTCGCGGTGGAGTATGCGCGTGTCAACAACCTGCCTGCCTTCGGCGTATGCCTCGGCATGCAGATGATGGTCATCGAATTTGCCCGCAACGTGTTGGGTTACAAAGACGCCAACTCGAGTGAGATGGCCGATACTCCTCACAATGTCATCGACATGATGGAGGAGCAGAAGACCATTACCAACCTGGGCGGCACCATGCGTCTGGGCGCCTACGGTTGCAACCTACGCGAAGGCAGTCGCGTGGCCGAG
Source organism: uncultured Bacteroidales bacterium (assembly GCA_947303625.1). Taxonomy (GTDB): domain Bacteria; phylum Bacteroidota; class Bacteroidia; order Bacteroidales; family F082; genus Limimorpha. The sequence continues at coordinate 2,882 of CAMYYV010000046.1, forward strand.
ATCTATGGCACGCCACAAATCAGCGAACGCCATCGCCACAGATACGAGTTCAATAACCTTTATAAAGACGAATACGAGAAAAACGGCATGATGTGCGTCGGCGTGAACCCCGAGAGCGACTTGGTCGAGATTGTCGAGATCCCCAACCATCGTTGGTTCATCGGCACCCAGTTCCACCCCGAGTATTCCAGCACGGTGCTGCATCCGCATCCCCTGTTCATGAGTTTCATCAAAGAAATCGCGCAATGAGAACCCCTTTCAAACGGAAACGCCTTCTCTTTTTGGCCGCCTTCATGGCCATAGTGGTGCCGCTCTTCGCCATCTCATACGGCCACAACCTCAACCGCACTCTGCGAGTGCTGCGCAATGAGTTGGAAGCCGACCATCGTCAGATTGACAAGAACCGCGAGCGCCTCACCGAGGACTACGAGAAACAACACCAGAAGATGGTCGATATGATGAAGCAATGCGATGAGCTCTCGCTGATGCTGTATTCACAGAAGCAGGGCTTCACCTTCGACGTGAGCTATGCCTTGCAGCGGGTCACCCAGCAATACAACGAGTTCAACCAGAACCGTGGACCTTTCGACCACATCGTCAGCAACCTCAATGTGGAGATGGAACGTCATGCCCGTCTCATCGAGTCGCTGCGCCGTCTTCCTCCCGAGCTCGACACCATCGTGGGCATCCCCGACAGCTTGCTTTATCACTACGACACGCTCAACCCACTCTATTTTAGTGGGACTCATCTTGAGCTTGACGAGGAGATGAAGGCCCTGGCCGATTCGCTTTCCGTTATTCCGTTCGTGCTCGACGAGCAGGGTGAAAGCGACCGCGAGCAATGCATCTTTTATGCCGGTGAGCTCCTCAAGATGTATGCCGAGACCAAGGCTACCGTGGTGGCCGACAGCATTCATTACTACGAGACCTTCTTGCGCCTAAAGGAGACCTACGACTATGCACACGACTACTATCAGGTGCTGCAAAACCGCATCTTCGTCGAGGGCCAGACGCCTTGGTACACCATCCTGCAGAATCCAGGACGCTACTGGAGTCAGGCTGCCGAAGACGCTAACGAGAAATACGACCTTGGCGCGCTCAATTCGTTGTTTAGGAGAGGTACTGCCGAACAGACCAACGATACAAGTTGGGAGTATTCGCTTCAGGTCTTCATCATCGTCTTGTTCGTCATCGAGTTGCTGGCCATCTGGCTTGTAGTTTGGCTGCTCCTTCTCCCCATGTTCCGTATAAAAAAGCTGAAGGACGTCGTGGCCAAGGAACATCGTCCATTCATCTCTTTGCTGCTCGCCATCCTCATCACCATCATCGTGAACTCTTTTATCGGTGGCGATGGCCTGCTGCATATCGCCGCCAGTCTCACCAAGACCTTCCTCTGGCTGTTGGCGGCCATCCTTCTCGCCTTGCTCTTGAGGTTGCAACCCAAACAGCTGAAATACGGTGTCAGGCTCTTCCTTCCCACTTTCTGCATGGCTTTGGCCGTCATCGGTTTCCGTGTGGTCTTTATGCCTAACGCGCTGATGAATTTCATCTTCCCACCCGTAGTGATAGCATTCTTCGTTTGGCAGCTTTTCGCTTGCCTTCGCAACGCGAAGAAAGTCAAGCGTATCGACCGTCTCTTGGGTTGGATTTCCTTGGCGGCGATAGGCGCGGCTTTGGGTGTGGCCATTGCAGGCTATATCTTCGCCTCGTTGCTTATCTTAGTGTGGTGGTATTTCCAATTGGCAGCCATCCATGCTATTTATACCATCCTCAAGCTCATCGTGCAATACCGTGAGAAGAGGATGAAACCTCGCATCAATGACTATCGCTCGCGGATCAACTTCATTACGGGTCCCGGCAAGGAGACCTTGTTGTTTGGTGCTACATGGTTCTACGACTTGGTCAAAGATGTGGTGCTCCCCGTGATGGGACTTCTCTCCATTCCGTTCTGCCTCCATCTGGCCTTGGATGTGTTCGATTTTGAGGACCTTTACAACAACATCTATCACCACAACTTCGTCCAGTTGGTCAACGACAGTGGTGCCGACACGTTCAGGCTGTCGTTCCATGGTATCCTTGTCTTGGTATGCTTGTTCTTTGTGTTCCGCTATATCAACCGCGCCTTTCATGCCATCTGGCAGCAGTGCCGTTATGCAATTTTCATGAAGAAGCATAATCGCAAGACCATCCGCAACAACGAGATCAACCTGTCGTTAGGCAACAGCATCATCAGTGTCTTGGTGTGGTTTACATATATTGTCGTGATCGTCCTGACGTTGAACATCCCCACTAGTTCGTTGAGCCTCGTGGCAGGTGGTCTTTCGGCAGGTATCGGTTTCGCCCTTAAGGACACCCTCAACAACTTCATCTATGGCATCCAATTGATGTCGGGACGCCTGCGTGTCGGCGACTGGATCGTCTGCGACGGCATCCGCGGCAAGGTCACCCACATCGGTTACCAAAGCACTGAGATCGAGACCATCGACGGGGCCGAGATGTCGTTCCTCAACGCCACCCTTTTTGCCAAGAACTTTAGCAACCTCACGCGTAACCATGGCTATGAGTTTGTGAAAATCACGGTGGGCGTTGCTTACGGTACTGACATCCAAAGGGTCCGAGAGCTATTGGGTGAGGCGATGAAGACATTGCAGGGCAAAGATGCATTCGGACGCGATATAGTCGACGCGAAGCGTGGCATTAGCATCAGCTTGGAGGAGATGGACGACAGCGCCGTCACCATCGCTGTGAAGCAGCAGGTGCTTGTGGCGGAGCGCGTGGGTTATATAGACCGTGCCAAAGAAGTGATTTACAATACCTTGAACGAAAACGGCATTGAAATACCCTTCCCGCAATGCGATGTGCATCTTGTCAAGGAAGAATAGCTTGTTCAGTAGAAAAATTGTACTTTTGCAGCCTAAAATATCTCAAGATGAAGAAAGTTCTTTTCATAATTGCTGCGGTCTTGCTCTTGGCTTCGTGTGGTGAAGACCAGCCCAAAGACCCGAACGCGAACACCAATCAGCCCAAGAAGACCGTCATGGTGCCGCAGTTCAATGCCGACTCGGCTTATCAGTTTGTGGCACGGCAAACGAGTTTTGGCCCGCGTGTGCCCGAGACGCAGGCACATGCCGATTGCGCCGAATGGCTCATTGCTCGGCTTGGCGAATATGCCGATACGGTTGTCGTGCAGGATTTCCGCTCACGTCTGTTCGACGGTCGCGGTATCGACGGCAAGAACCTCGTCGGCGTGTTCAACCCCGAGGCCAAGAAGCGCATCGTACTATGTGCCCATTGGGACTCGCGTCCCTTTGCCGACCACGACCCCGATGCAGCCAACACGCGTAAGCCTATCGACGGCGCCAACGACGGTGCCAGCGGCGTGGGTGTGCTTCTGGAATGCGCCCGACAGTTTAAGTTACAGCCGCTGCCCGAGACCCTTGGCATCGACATCGTCTTTTTCGACCTGGAAGACTACGGCCCACATCAAGATGAGGCCGAGAAATATCAAGACGACCGAGTCAATTTCTGGGCATTAGGCTCTCAATATTGGTCCAAGACTCCGCATGTTTATGGTTATAAGGCTTACTACGGTATCCTCTTGGACATGGTGGGCGGTGCCAACCCAAACTTCCCGAAAGAGTCTTATTCGCAAGAGTATGCCGCTTGGGTGAGCAACAAGGTGTGGCGTCGTGCTTTCGACCTTGGCTATCGTCCCCAGTTCAACAACGAGCTTTGGGGCTTGATCAGTGATGACCATATCCCGATGAATGTCATTGCCGGTATTCCTACCATCGACATCATTGACTTGCACCCCGAGAGTAGCAACGAATGCTTCCCCGAGGTGTGGCATACCGTCAACGACAACCTCGAGCATATCGACAAGACCACGTTGGGCATGGTTGGCGACGTGCTGTTGCATGTGGTCTATGAGGAATAATGATCAAAAATACTTGCATCTTTGCGGTTTTTTCTATTTTTGCATCTCGAATACTAACCTAATTACTAACTTAATTATTACAACGATGAAGAAATTATTCCTTGTCTTGGTCGCAGTTATGGGCTTCGCCTTTGCTGCTAACGCACAAAACAACGCTATCGGTCTCCGTTTCGGAGGTGGTTCCAGCTATGGTGCTGAGATCTCTTATCAGACGGCCTTGGGTGCCAATCGCCTTGAGTTAGACTTGGGCACGAATCTTGGCACCAATCTCAATTTAACCGATCTCAGCTTCTTCTATCTCGCTGGCGTGTACCAGTGGAGAGGCCCCATCACTGACTGGTTGGGCTGGTTTGCCGGTCCTGGCGTCAAGGCCAGCTATTGTAAGAACCATGGTTTTGGTGTCGCCATTGCCGGTCAAGGCGGTGTCGAAGCTAATTTCGAGAAGATCCCGTTCCTCCAATTCTCAGTGGACGTGCGTCCTGAGTATGAGTTCTTATTGCCGAGTGATTGCATCAACAGCTTCAACTGGGCTGCTGCTTTAGGCGTTCGTTACAAATTCTAAGAACTCCCGTAGCATAATGAAAAAGGCCGCAATCGCGGCCTTTTCTGTTTTTAATGGAAGTGCTTCTTACAGTCCTCTGATGAATTCGTCCAACTCGCGCTTCGAAGAGTCGTAAGTGAAGGCTTCGTTGATCAGGAAGTATTTGTTTGGGTCTACGCAATAGCCGTAGGCAAACTTGGCAAACTCCAACTTGTTGCTTTCAAACGAGAACATCTGACAGATACCAAGGATTTGTCGGGCGGTCATCGGGTTGGATGATACAATTTGTTTGGCGAGGGTCAGCTTGGTGTTATCGAACGACTCGTTGGAAATCAGCTGGCATGCGTCATCATAGTCGCGTGAATTCATGCCAAACGAGGGCGTGATTGGCGGCACGGGTGGCTGGATGTTGGGGATCTCGGGCTGCTGAACAATCAGATCTTGTGTCACCTCGGGGCGAACGTGCGCTTGCGAGGTTTCCAACCCAAAAAGTTTTCCATTCTGGACGATGCTCAGCGTTAGCGATTGCTTCAGGTCGACGAATTGACCCATGCAGCTTTGTGATTGGTTGTCGAGCTCCACACGGATATAGTAGCTGTCTTCCTCTAAGTTTTGGATACAGATGGAACGTGTTGGCTGCTCGTTTTGCAGCACATCGTCGACATAGAGCCAAAAACGGTAGTTTAGGTTACGGGGCGAGGTCACGGTCAAGGAGGAGTTGCCTTTCACGGTCAAGGAGGAGTTGCCTTGATGGTTGCTGCCATGATTGGGCCTTATCTTGATTTGCGCCATGCTGGGCAAGGCCAAGAATAAGATGAGGGCGAAAAAAAGGTGTTTTTTCATGTCGGTTAAGTTTTCTATTTATGTTACTGTTTTACTGCAATTATCATTCCACAACGATCTTTCGGGTCACCAAGTTTCCGCCTAGCATCTGCACAGTGTAGATGCCAGCGGGCCAACGGCTCACGTCGATGGTGCGTTGGCCTTCCACGGTGAAGGTGGCCACGATCTGGCCATGCATGTTGAGCACCATCACGCTCACAGCCCCCTTGTCGTAGTCGGTGCAAAGCGTGAACTGGTCTTTGGCTGGGTTGGGGTAGATTTCAGCATGGAAAGCCGCCTCGGCATGGCCTTCGTGGACGCTTACTAACAGATCTTCGTTGTTGCTGTAGGTGATGACCTTGCCTGCTACGCGTAGCACCGGGTTGTCGGGGGCGGCGCATTCGGTGCAGGTCACGCCGTCAATGCAGTCGGGGTGGTTGGGATGGCAGAGGTCGAGGTAGCTCGGGTCGAACTGATACGTCAGCTCAGCTTGTCCGGCATTGATGTATTCCGACAGGTCGAAATCCCATACCATGCCGATACTGCCTGGACACCATCCGCTTCGGGAGTAGGCCCAGGTGCCGTTTTGCGGTTGGCAACCTGCTGGGTTGGGGCTGCAAGAACGCCATAGGTGCTGGTCGTATCTGTTTTGGCCATTCACTAAGATGTGGTGGGTAGCTTCATAGAACTCGGCGGCATTGCCCGTGTTGTAAGAGTTGTTGGTGCCGCTGCTCCAGTTGTGGCCTGTCGTCGTGATTTTCAATTTGGCGGCTTGGGCTTGGTCGCTGAAGGTGTAATTGACAATGGGTACGGGTTGCTGGTTGGCATAGTCGCCGAAGGCGAAGGTGCCGAACCAGATTTCATCGACGTCGGCATAAAGATAGTCTGGTGAGCCTTTGGTGAAGCTGAAGAGGAGGTTGGGGTTGTAGCCTGAGCCGTTCCACGATTCCATGTAAAACTCCAACTCGACCAATCCTTGTAGTTGGGTGGTGTAGTCGCTCACGTCCACGTCGTCTTCACACTGCACACCGAATGGGGTGCAGTAACGGAACAGCTCGACCCATTCGCCACGGTAGTTGCGCACCTTGATGCCGCCTACGCGGTCGTAGGTGTCGCAGTTGCCGTTCACGCAGTTGTGGTCGTAGTGGGCCATAATCTCGTTAAACGCGCCCACGTGTGAAGGTAGAACATAATTGCCTCTTGCGCTGTGGTGGGTCGGGTCGCAGATGAGGTCTCCGTTAATGGTCATGATGTCTAAATGGTTGTCGATGTCATTGGTGACCTCGAAACGGTTGGTGAAGGTGGTTGTCTTGTCGCCACTTTGTGTGATGCTGACGGTCATGTCGAAGTTGCCGAAGCCCGATGGCGTCCAAAAGCCGTAGTAATAGCCGTTGTCGGGATTGTCGGGATAGTCGGTCTGCAAGGCGATATATTCGCCATTAATGGAAGCGTGTACATTAGTGAACTTGATGACTTCGGGATGCTCGATATAGGCCGAGACTACAATCATTACAGGGTGGATTTCATCCAAATAGACTTTCGTCCCGTCGTAGGGACGACGGAGTTTTACCTCGGGTTCGTAGTCATACGGGTCGATCACCTCAAAACTTTTCACCACATCGGGGGCGGGCAGCCAGTTGGCGTCGCCGGCTTGGGTGGCCTTCAGCTTCACGACACCCGTTTCACCTGTCAGAGTCAGGATGTTGCCTTCGATGGTAGCGGGACCTTCCATCATCTCAAAAGAGACTGGCAGCCCCGAGGAGGCTGTGGCCTCTAGGGTAATCGGGTCGTTGAAAATCAGCTGGTTGGGGATGTCGGCCATCTCGATGAGTTGGGCGTTGCCATCGGGTTGTTGGCGCACGAGGAGGTTGTCGAAGCCGCCTGTTCCGCCTTGCGAGTGGAAGAAGACGCCGTCCCACACTTGGTAGTCCAGCTTGTCGCCGCTGCCTGGGGTGAGGTTCATGCAGACGTTGGTGCAGCCCGCCATCTGTATCCATTCGCCCTCGCAACCGGGCTTGACGAACACTGTCACCGCGCCCGCGCCGTCGTAGGCTGTGAAGTCGAACGACATCTTATAGCGCGTCCAGCCGCCTTCCTCGTAGTCGAAGGGGATGTTGCTGCCGTCGGGCAGGCATACCTTGGCGTGGCCGCTGTCGCCTTGGCTCTTGATGAAGAGGTAGACACCACCGTCGGGGTCGGTCATGCCAGGCAGGATGTGACCGTCGCCGTCAGCATCGAGGCCCACGCCGAAGAAAGAGCCCCACCAAGTGCGGTTCATGTCGATCTCAAGGTCCATGATGCCACCATTTTGGAAGCTGAAGTTGAAGTTGTCAGAGGCCTTGCGCGTAGCCGTGCGGCCTACGCCAGAGCCGCCATAGGGATACCAAATAGCGAGGCTCTCGTCGGGCGCCATATCAGAGCCGCAGACGTAGCTGACGTCGAAGTCCTGCGATGAGGTGGCGGTTTGGTAATGCGTCATCCAGCCGTCTTGACCATTGAGGTTTTGCGTGCCTTCGGTGAGGCTGTTGAAGTCGTAAACGTATTCCACCTGAGCCGTCAACGAGAAGGCCATGACAAGGAATAAAGCGAGGAAAGAAAGTCTTTTCATCCGTGTTGTGTTTGTTAGATTTGTGGACAAAAATAAAAAAAACTCCAAAAACATTTGCGTCAATAGAAAAAAACGGTATTTTTGCAGCATACAAAAAATCAATTCAACATGAAATCCATACGTTTTATACTTGTTTTTGCTGTTTTTATAACAAGTTTTTACTCTTGTAGCACTGATGTCGATCTTTACGCGGAATACAAGGATGTTCCCATCATTTATGCCATGCTCAATCCTCGGGTTGACACCAACTATGTCAAGATTACCCGCGCTTTTTGTGGCACTAATGATGACCCAATCAATGCCAACGACGTGGCCTTGATTTATGATTCGAGCAACTATGCAGGTAAGTTGGATGTCAGTATTATTGAGCTGAAGAACCAATATGGCGGGCGTTACGAGCCCACAGGACGTGCGTTTTTGCTTGACACGATCACTATCCACAAAAAAGAGGAGGGCACATTCTACTCGCCTGACCAGTTGGTCTATTATACCACGGAGCCCTTCTACGCCGGTGACGAAAACGACCATTACAAATACCGCCTTATGGTGGTCAAACCCGATGGCGATACGCTTACAGCACTGACGGGAATGGTGGGCGGTGAGGAGTTTCAGATTCTCTCGAGTGGCTTCGCGTTTCAAGAACGTGAAAGCCTTGCTATGAACAAGATCATTTTCCGGGCTGATGGCTTAGCGGGTTTGTATGAAGTTACCATACGGTTCAACTATAGTGAGCAAAGGGCAGGCCAGGGAGTGCAGTATAAAAGCGTCAGTCGCACGTTTGGCACGAGAGCCATTGACGAATTCCAAAGAGTAGAAGGAACCGATCATACGTATTATCTGGAGTGTTCGGTCAATTGGCTGTTTAATTCGCTCGCGAATGCTATCGGTAATGATACCGTCGTCAATCCCAATCATCCCAATGTGGTGCGTTATTACGATGGTTTTGAGGTTTCCATCACTGCTGCTGGTGAGGATTTGTATCGCTATTATGTTGTCAGCCAAGCCCAACAAAGCAGCCTTGCGAATATCGTCTCGGCATATACCAATATTGACGGGGGCTATGGGCTTTTCTCGTCACGCACGCAGATTAAAAAAGCATGTGGACTTTCAAATTGGACGTTGAGAGATCTTTATGGCAAGACGGCATGGGGATTCCAAGAACAATAAATTTCGTAAATAAACGAAGGCTTTCCGAAAAAATGCTATTTTTGCAGTTTCTAATCAAATGACTTGAACGATGAAAAAACTCATTCTGTCTCTCTCACTGTTGGCTGCCTTGATAGGCTTTAACGCTTGCAGTACCGACGTGGATCTTTATGCGGATTATAAGGATACTCCCATTATTTATGGGTTGTTAGATGCTTCGCTTGACACCAATTTCATCCGCATCAATAGGGCTTTCTCCGGCAGCAGCGATAATCCCATCGATGCCACTGAGGTCGCCTTGATTGAGGATTCGTGCAACTACCCGGGCAAACTCAAGGCTTACATCGTCAAATATAAGGACGCATACGGCAATACCTATGTGGCGACAGGCGACACAATTGTGCTTGACACCATCACCATCGACAACAAGGAGGAGGGTATCTTCTACGCACCTAAACAAAAGGTATATTTCACCGACAAGCACTTGGCTGTGAACAGCGAAAACACGAAATACAAGTACAAGCTCTTTGTTTATAAGGGCAACGATACCGTGACAGCTGAGACAGGAATCGTCGGCGGCGAGAATTTCAAGATACTCGCCCAATCGCTTGGTTTCTCCTCTGAGGAGAGCAACCGCTCGGGACGTATTATGTTCACCAGTGCCGACAATGCGGTCTTTTATGACGTGAAGATGGTGTTCTATTACAAGGAGACGCATAACGGAGGACCTCTCGTCGACAAGGAGGTGCAGTATAAGTTTGGCGTCAAGAGTACCGATGAGTTGAACAAGGAAGGCAACGCATTCTATGTCACTTATGCCGAGAATGCCCTGTTTACCATGTTGCGCGAGGCCATCGGCTCCGACACAGTGGTCGACCCCAACCACCCCCATGTGATGCGTTATTTCGATGCTAAGCCTATGCGGATTACCGTGTCAGCCGGCGGCGACGAACTCTATAATTACATTCAGGTGAACCAACAGACGGGCTTCTCGCAAACTGTCCCCGACTATACCAATGTCTATGGTGGACGCGGTGTGTTCTCGTCGCGTGTCAATCTGGTACAGGATGTCAGGATCTCGCCTCGCGCCCAATCCGATCTCTATGGCATCGAGGCTTGGGGCTTCAAGCAACAATAATCCATTCAAACAGCGATATTTATGATTCGTTCCATGACGGGCTACGGCATCGCCGAGCAGACTTATGACGCGAAGAAAATCGTGGTCGAAGTCAAGACCCTCAACAGCAAGCAACTTGACCTTCAGGTGAAACTGCCCAATGAGTTGCGCTTCGCCGAACTCGACTTCCGCAACAAAGTTGGAGCTAAGTTGCAACGCGGCAAGGTGGACGTGACCATCACCATCACCGATACTGATTTGGCACAATCCTACCATATCGACGCCGACATCGTGAAAGCTTACAAGGAACAGATAGAGTCCATCTCCTCTCAATTAGGCATCTCACCCGCCCAAGATATGGCAGCTTTGCTGTTTAGGATGCCAGGCATCTTCAATGTGCCAGCTGAGAACTATGATGAGGCCTTCGTGGCTAAGGTGGGGGAGACCCTCGACCAAGCTTTGGACATCGTTGATGGATTCCGCATCCAAGAAGGCAACACGTTGAAGCAAGACCTGCTTCACCGCGTGGCTCTCATCCTTGACCTGCTCGGCCAGGTGGAGCCCTATGAGAAGAGCCGTCACGAAGTCATCAAGCAACGTATTACCAAGAACCTCAGTGAGTTGACAACCTCTGGACAGTATGATGAAAACCGTTTTGAACAGGAGCTGATCTATTATCTCGAGAAACTTGACATCACTGAGGAAAAGGTGCGCCTTCGTCAGCATTGCAACTACTTTAACGAGAGCTGCGATGACGAACAAGCAGGCAAGAAACTCGGTTTTATCGCTCAAGAGATGGGCCGCGAAATCAATACCTTAGGTTCGAAGGCTAACGAAGTGAACATCCAGAAACTCGTCGTCAAGATGAAGGACGAATTGGAAAAAATCAAGGAACAGGTGTGTAACATATTGTAATGGCTACTGGCTACTGGCTATTGGCAGCTGGCAGTCCCTCCCTCAGAGCCTCATTGCGGGCGCAGACCCGCAATCTCCTAAACACTGAGAGACTGCCAAAAGCCAGAGGCCAGAAGCAATAAAAAAACAACTATGAATAAAGGAAAACTTCTAATCTTCAGTGCCCCGTCAGGTTCGGGTAAAACAACATTGTTGAACCACGTCATGGCCAACATTCCCGAGATGGCTTTCTCGGTTTCGGCAACCACTCGTCCGCCTCGTGGCGAGGAGGTGAATGGCCGCGAGTATTATTTTCTCACGATGGAAGAGTTCAAGCAGCGCGTCGAGAATGGCGAGTTTCTTGAATGGGAGGAGGTCTATCCCGGCCGTTGCTACGGCACCCTGCTCTCCGTCGTTGCCCAGATGCAGGAAGAAGGCAAACACGTGGCTTTCGACGTCGATGTGTGTGGCGGCGTGAACATCAAGAAACACTATGGTGAACAGGCCCTTTCGGTGTTCATCCAAGCCCCGTCGGTGGAGGTGTTGCGCGAGCGTCTGATCAAGCGTGGTACCGACTCGATGGAGGAAATTGAGAACCGCGTGTCCAAGGCCGAGTGGGAGACTGAGTTCGCCCAAGGCAAGTTCGACCGTACCATTATCAACGACGACCTGGAGACCGCGAAGCGTGAGATTCTGGAAGTCGTTACTTCGTTCTTGAATGCGCCTGAGTCAAACCGCCCTGAACTGGACTTTTAAGTTCGCATTACCCATGCCATGAAAAAAGTAGGTATTTATTCCGGTTCGTTCAATCCCATCCATCATGGTCATGTAATGCTGGCCAACTATCTCGTCGAGTTCTCCGACTTAGATGAGCTGTGGTTTGTGGTCACACCGCAGAATCCATTGAAGAAGAAGGAAGACCTGCTTGACGATGACGAGCGTCTTAAGATGGTGCAACTCGCCATCGGCGACGACCCGCGCATCCACGTGAGCGACATCGAGATGCACTTGCCCACGCCGTCGTATACCATCAACACTTTGACCGCATTGTCGGAGCAATACCCCGACAGCGAGTTTGTCTTCATTTGTGGCATGGACAGCCTTCAAAATCTGAAGAATTGGCGAGAATACCAGAAGATTCTCGACAATTACGAGCTTTTAGTCTTTCCGCGCGAAGGCTACGATGGGGGAGAACTCATTAATTACCCGTCGGTGACGGTGTTGAAGACCCCAATTCTGGAGATTTCGTCCACCTTCATCCGCCAATGCGTCAAGGAAGGGCGAGACGTGCGGCATTTCATGCCAGAGAAGGCGTTCCAATACATGAATGAACAAAAATTCTATATGTAGAGACGTTGCGCGCAACGTCTTTACATTGTCCTACCAATTAAATTCGTCAAATCAACAAACTCCTGCACCGACAGCTGCTCGGGCCGTTTGTTGAAGACCTCGTTGTCAATGATTTCCGGTTTGAGCATCGGACGCAGTGAGTTGCGCATAGTCTTGCGCCGTTGGTTAAAGGCTTGCTTGACGATGCTCACAAATAGTTTCTCGTCGCAGCCCAAGTCGGTGACGGCATTGCGCCGCATCTTGATGACCGCCGACTTCACCTTCGGCGGCGGGTTAAAGACGTTTTCATGTACCGTAAAGAGATAGTCGATGTCGTACCAGGCCTGCATCAGCACGCTGAGGATGCCGTAGGTCTTGCTGCCTTCCTTGGCGGCCA
>CAMYYV010000047.1 GCA_947303625.1 uncultured Bacteroidales bacterium
CTACCTGCCGCTGCAAGGCATCGCCGCCATGCACTGCTCCGCCAACACCGACATGCAGGGTGAGAACACGGCTATCTTCTTCGGCCTCTCCGGCACAGGCAAGACCACCCTCTCGACCGACCCGAAACGTCTGCTCATCGGTGACGACGAGCACGGCTGGGACGACGAAGGCGTGTTCAACTTCGAAGGCGGCTGCTATGCCAAGGTCATCAACCTCGACAAGGAAAGCGAGCCCGACATCTACAACGCCATCAAGCGCAATGCCTTGCTGGAGAACGTCACCGTCGATGCTGCTGGCAAGATTGACTTCAAGGACAAGAGCGTGACCGAGAACACCCGCGTCTCCTACCCCATCGAGCACATCGAGAAGATCGTGAAGAACGTGCGTCCCATCTCGGCTGGTCCCGCCGCCAAGAACGTCATCTTCCTCAGCGCCGACGCCTTTGGCGTGCTGCCTCCTGTCAGCATCCTGACACCCGAACAGTGCAAGTACTACTTCCTGAGCGGCTTCACCGCCAAGTTGGCTGGCACCGAGCGCGGCATCACCGAGCCAACGCCGACCTTCAGTGCATGCTTCGGCCAGGCCTTCCTGGAGCTCCACCCGACCAAATACGCCGAGGAGCTGGTGAAACGTATGGAGAAGAGCGGTGCCAAGGCTTACTTGGTGAACACCGGTTGGAACGGCACGGGCAAGCGTATCTCCATTAAGGATACGCGCGGCATCATCGACGCCATCCTCGATGGTAGCATCGAGAAGGCCCCGACCAAGAAGATCCCGTATTTCGACTTTGAGGTGCCGACCGCCCTCCCAGGTGTCGACCCGAACATCCTCGACCCGCGCGACACCTACGCCGACAAGAACGTCTGGGAAGAGAAAGCCAAAGACCTCTCCTCACGCTTCATCAAGAACTTCGAGAAGTTTACGACCAACGAGGCTGGCAAGGCTTTGGTCGCCGCCGGACCGAAACTTTGATGGGTCTGACGCAGAACCATGAGAATGACGAGCCGCTCCGATTGGGGCGGCTCGTTGTGCTTTATTTGCGTCAAGCCGAAAACAAACATTTTTTCCATCTGTGATGTAACTTTTTTGGTATTTTTGCACCTAAATAATATGTGAAGCCAAACAAGTAATCATCTACAAAATTCAAAGCAATGAAAAAGAAACATCTCATCCCTGTGCTGGTCTTCATCGGATTGGCTATTTTATCTGGTTGTTCAAGCCAAAGTAAATTATCAAAAGAAAGTGTCAGACTAAGGCTTCATCCGGAAAACGGCGTGACCTACACCGCCACCGCTAAAGCAAACATGATGACCATGATGGAAGTGCAAGGTCAGAGCATGAGCATGTCGCAGATCATGGAAACAACTCAGTCCTTCACGGCAAAGGAAGTCACCGATGCCAAAAGCGTTATCGAGACCCAAGTGGACGCCATCAAAATGAGCATTTCGCAGATGGGCATGAAGTTCGACTACGACTCGGATCATCCTGAGAAAACCAGCCCGATGATTGCAGAGCAGACCAAAGAAATCAGCAATAGCATCAAGAAACCTGTGACGGTCACTTACGATGCCTTGGGTAAAGTTGCCGATAAGAATGACGACCTTGATATGAGTCAACTGGGCAACGTCATTCTCGAACTCCCTGAAAAGGATGTTAGTGTAGGAAGCAAATGGAATACCAATAAAGCACAAAATGTCAGTGGCACTGATATTAAGGTGAACATGGAATACACCGTAACGGCCATTTCAAAGAAAAGCGTCGATGTGAGCTTCACGGGTACGGTAGAATCCGCTGATGTCACGGGTAGCTACGATGGCACGGCTTCCATCAATCCCCAGACAGGTTTGATGATGAATAGTACGACAAAGACAAACCTTTCCATGACCATTAACGAGCAAGGGTTGACCATTCCCATCACCGTTGTTGGCACTACGACCGTCGATGTGAAATGAAACACGTTCTTACCATAATCACCTTGGTGCTTTTGGCGTTTTCGGCCATTGCACAAGATGCCAAGCCCACCCCGCTCACGCAGGAGGAGTTTGAGGCGCTCTGCCCCACCCCGCCCATGGGCTGGAACAGCTGGAACAAGTTCGGCTGCAACGTCAGCGAGCAACTGCTGATGGAAGCCGCCGATGCCATGGTGGCATCGGGCATGAAAGACGCCGGCTATGAGTACATCGTCGTGGACGACTGCTGGCAGGTGGACCGCGATGCCGATGGCAACATCGTTTGCGACCCCGAGCGTTTCCCGCACGGCATGAAATACGTGGCCGACTACATCCACTCCAAAGGCTTGAAGTTCGGTCTCTATTCCTGCGTCGGCACCCACACCTGCGCCGGCCGTCCGGGCAGCATGGGCCATGAATACCAGGACGCCCTCTATTACGCCCGCAACGGCGTCGACTACCTGAAATACGACTTCTGCAACAACTGCGGCACCAACTCCAAGACGGCTTACACCGTCATGCGCGAAGCCTTGAAAGAGGCCGGTCGCCCCATCGTGTTCAGCATCTGCGAATGGGGCAGCACGAAGCCCTGGGAATGGGCCAAAGGCATCGGTCACCTCTGGAGAGCCACGGGCGACATCATCAATACTTGGGACGGTCGCGAAGACTGGGGCGGCCACGGCATGGTTAACATCATCGACTTGGTGCAAGACCTCTATCCATACAATGGTCCCGGCCATTGGAACGACCCTGACATGTTGGAAGTCGGTAACGGCGGCATGACGGCCATCGAAGACCAGAGCCACTTCTCCATGTGGTGCATGTTTTCCGCCCCGTTGATGGCTGGCAACGACCTCAGCAATATGAGCGAGGATACCAGACGTATCCTTACCAACAAAGACGTCATCGCTATCGACCAGGACCCGTTGGGCATCCAGGCGCATCTCTCCATTGCTATGGGCGACCGCCAGATCTGGGTGAAACAACTGGCCAACGACGAATGGGCGGTCTGCTTCTTCAATCGTGGCGACGATGCCTGGAATCTCAACTTCAACTGGAGCGACATCCCAGAGCTGCGTAAGGTTGGCAATTACAGTGTCTACGACCTATGGCAACACAAGACCATCGCCAAGTCGACAGCAAAGAATGTGGTCTCAAGCATCCCATCGCACGGCGTGCTGATGGTACGACTGACACCCAATCAATAAGTGAGATAAGCTTATTTCCAAAAACGCAGTACTGCGATTTCGCCGAGTAAGGCGAACAGTGCAATCAATGCGAAGAGTTTCCATTGCGAAGACTGATGCGCCATCGCCGACACCAAGTCGGCGGTGGCGAATTCGTTTGTGTCGAGCACGGCCGCCACATCAAAACCAGCTTTCTCGAAAGCGGGCGCAATGGCATCACGCTCAGCGAAGTCCATCTTCGACTCCACTCGACTCGCATTCCAAGCTGTAGCACGGTTCACAGTATCATTGACGAGCAGGTCGTAGAATCCTGCAGCCGGCAGGTCGTCGTTCAGATAGAGATACACCTTTCCATTACGCACATCGGAGGCTGGCATCGACTCAAAGGAGCGTTCACTATTGGCAAAGAGAAATTCATGGTCGCCTTCAAGATTCAAATCATTGAGAACCAAAATCTTGTCAGTTCCAATGGTATAAAAGAGGCGGTCCATCTTGCCACCGATGAAGGCTGCCTTCACCATCATCGGTACAAATAGCGAGTTGTCGGCCACATCGCTCCAAGCAGGGCTAAGGCCCGTAGTCATCACAAAGACTTGCCCCTTCCCCACTGTCTCCGACAGCAGCAGCGGGTCGCTGTTCTTCAAAGTCATCAGCGGACTCGCCATGCCGTTGGTTCTCAACCTGACATGGCGTTTCGCCTTGGGCAGCTCGGGATATTGCGGCATATCGAGAATCATGTCGCTGAAAAAGTCATGCTGCATGGCCAGATCCTCAGCCGCCGTGGCATTGGTGTCAGCCTCGATAAGCGTGAGGCCGAGCTTCCCATACAGGTAGCTGTTGCTCTTGGGGTCATCGATGCAGGGAAACACCATCAAGCTGGCACCTTCATTGACAGCATCCAACAGTGTCTGCTGCAAGGTCTCGTTTAGCTTGGCGCTCTCATTGACAATGAGAAGTTGAGCCTGGGCAAGTGCTCCCAAGTCAAACCGCAAGGGATCCATCAGCATGTAGCGGAACTGCTCGTCGTCGTCAAAGATCAAGGCGCAAGGCGATGCCTTGTCGCCCAGCTCCACCACCGAAAGGCTCGGCTTGACACGCAATACAAAATGGTAATCGTCATCGAAGGTAATGGGATGGTCGGTAAGGCTGACGGTGCATCGTTGCTCGCCGCCGTGGTCCACCACAAACTGCATAGCAATGTCAACGTTGCCGTTCTTCTCCAAGTCCACCGTTGTGGAGGCTGCCATCGTGCCGTTCATCGTGAAGTTGACGGGCAGACCCTTCACCTCTTTGTCGCCTTGGTTGACCACACGTACCATGAGATCGTTGGTCAGGCCGACTTGCACGATGGGCGATGCCAGCCACACCGAGTCGATATAGAGGTTGACCTTGAATTCGGGAATCATCGGTACCACCACGACTTGCAGGGTGGTGTCGGCTTTGGCTGCCGACAGGTCGAAGGTATTGCTTTGAAAATCGGAATAGACGAACAAGGTCGACGTTGAGAAGCCATGTTGTTTGCTAAGCATCTCGAAGCGGTCGATCACCTCGCCCATTGGCACAGGCGCACCGTCGGGATTCATTCGGTCGAGTTGGTCAAGCATCTCCTCCTGATTCATCGGGTATTCGTTTTGGATCTCGAAGCTGTTGGTCATCAGCAGGTAGCGGTTGGAGGGTTGGAGCTTGTGCACCAGGTCGCGTGCCGACTGTCGGGCATCCTCCATCATGGTGGTGCGCTGCGACTGCCCTTTCATGCTCATCGAGTTGTCGATATATACACCGACGAGGTTATCCTCAACATTGACGTTGATTTGTTTTTCGGGACGATACGGAAAGGCAAATGCCAACACCAAGGCGGCGATGAAGAGGCATCGCAGCAGCAGGGTGACAAGGTATTTCAGTTTGCGGGTCTTGGCGTTCTCCTGCTGGATGCTCCGCAGCACGGCGGTATTGCTAAAATACACCAGCTTATGCCGCCTGAAATTGAACAGGTGAATGAGGATGGGTATCAGCAGGGCGAGCAGGCCCCATAGCATATTTGGATAGAGGAAACGCATGACGCAAAAGAATCAAAATCCAAAAAGATGCCCCCTGTTGGAATGGCGGCGATAGCGGTCCTTGGAAAAGGTGGCGCAGGCATCGTCCTGGCGAGCTTTCAGCGGGATGGCAACGCTCAGGCAAGCCTCCAAGCCTTGCGGCAACCGATAGCCGGTGATCTGATAGGCATTCACGTTGAGCGACGTGCTTGTGCCGTTTTTCTCTCCTTGGGCATAGCTATCCAAGAAGCCTTGATGTGCTGTCACGCTAAGCTTGAGCCAGAGATAGGTGGCACCAAGGTTCACCTTACTGCGGACACCTACACCCGCAAAACCTCCGGCATGGATCAAAGCCAGGTTGGCGTCACCCACGTCGATAGTCTCATCCATCGCGATGGGATCGGTGCGATCCATGTGAATCTGGCCGAAGAGCCTCATGCCACCCTCGGCACCAACCACGAGATAAGGCTGGAAATAGTTGCTGATAGGCCACTTGATTTCGAGAGGCAGGCGCAAGTCTGCATAGGAAGCCGACATCGTGTAGTGCACCTGAGCACCCGAGCGGTGTTCATAGCTCATGTCAGTACCACGCTGCACATACATGGCTTCGGGAGCCAGCACCATGGTCTCGCCCAAGGGGATGTCGACAAAGATGCCTCCTGTGGGGGTGAAGACGAAATCTTGGTCAAGCCGACTCAAAGCTTCATTTTGGAAATAAAGCATCCTCGGGATGTTGACACCGCCTTTCAAACCCAACGAGACCGTCTTGTCGACAGGGCCGTTGCTACTCATCTGTCCGAAAGAGACCATGCTGAAACCTATCAGCATCAATATTATCAAGTGAGTTCTTTTCATCGCTTCAAGTATTACCAGTCAAGATTCTGTGCCAGTCCGTCACCGTCTTTATAGATAAAATAGGAGCCTGCAGGATAGAGTCCGAATTGTCCGCCCGAATAGTCCTCCGTCTCCATGACGATAGTGGCATAGCGAAAGTCGGCGATGCCGTCGGCAGTCACCTTGCCTTTCATCAACACACCGCGTTTCATCCAGCCTATCTCATAATCCTTGTCCTCGACGAAATAAACGGTAAAGTTGTTGCCGTTACCGCAAACGAAAACGGTGTCGGTAACCGTCTCGGTGGTTTCGTTCAAGTCCATGGTAACGATGCCGTTATGCTGTTTCGTAAACCGCAGATAAATATTGGGCTCGACGGTATTGGCTGGCCAGCCTTCCAGATTCGACGACACTCTTTGCTTGGGATCCACCACATAGCTCCCCTCAATTTTGGGCGGGATGTCACCACGAGAGACATCGCCGAAGGCAGCGAAGAACTTACTCTCAAGCGAGTCGGGTACTGCTGCAAGGATGTCGTCGATGTAGT
Source organism: uncultured Bacteroidales bacterium (assembly GCA_947303625.1). Taxonomy (GTDB): domain Bacteria; phylum Bacteroidota; class Bacteroidia; order Bacteroidales; family F082; genus Limimorpha. Next base: position 6,555 of record CAMYYV010000047.1, read on the forward strand.
ATTCCGTCCCAATGACGACGATGGTGTTCTCATCGTTTTTAGTACAGGATGACAGCAACACACCGCCTGCTGCGACAAGCCAGAAGCCAAAAATGAGAAGCTTTTTCCGTATCATCTTTTTTGAGTTTATTATCGTTGAATGATTACCTTTTGCACTGCCGTGCCTTCCTTCGAAGTGGCCACAAAGAGATAGATGCCATCGGGACGGCCTTGCATATCATACTGAATCCGAGTGTCGTCAGTGCCGTTGAAGAGCTGCGCGCGGTCGATCAAGATGCCTCTCATGTCATACACCTTGAGGTCGACCTTGCCCGTGAGATGCTCGAAGTTGAGCGTCATCTGTCCGTTGTTGGGATTAGGCATTACCGTGAAGGTCCCTGAGCCCGTCGAAGGGCCGTACTCATCAACGTCATAGAATGAGCACACCAGCCAATAGCGTTGCACGATGCCTTCTTCGCTGCAGTGATTGTAAATGTGGGCGGTAAGCCAAACGGTGTCGCTCACAAAGTTGAGCACATACACCTTGCAGATTTGATTGTGTTCACCAACAGGTTCAAGCATCCATCGCGGGGCCTCGTCGCAAGTCCACACCACCGAATCCCATTCGGTCTCAGGGATAAGATCCTCGACAGTGTAGTCGTAAGAGTTGATTTGGAACTCCGTGGCTGTCACTACCCAGTGGGGTGCAATGTTGTCGGGACTTACAGGACGTATCTCAGCAGGACGGGGCGTATATTCAAGGGTGACGTTCATAGTGACGATGCTGTCGCAACCTTGCTGGTTGGTATAGGTACGCTCATACGGACCCGATTCGGTGATGGTATCGTTGTCCCACACCAAATAGTCACAACCCACATAGTCCAAAACATTGGTCTCATAATTGTTGATCTCGAGATGCAGGACATAGATACTATCGCATACCTTATCGCCAAATGTATTTTGGAACCTCACCTCGATGTTGTCCTGGCTCTCAGTATAGGTGACGCCGTTGACAGGCCAGTAGAACTCGTTGCAGGCCACCTTGGTCTGTTCATGGTAGTATTCCTCATGGAACTTAAGGTCGAGGCGATGCAGGATAGGACAGCCACCCGTGGGGTCATCTAAGAGGATCTCGTCGACGGTGTCCTCGTGATAGGTGATGCCCGTCTTGTCCCAATACCACTCAGGCTGCGTGCCATATTCATAGCATTCATACTGGTAGAGCACAGGCGCGGTCTGGTAATCGTCGACAGAGAGCATCAACCGGATAAGGCTGTCGCAACCATATTGGTTTTCAAGGTGATGCGTGTATTCGCCCGCTTCGTTGAGTGCCTCGCCAAAGAAGTCATAGGTGTCGTCTTCGCATATTGTGGCGTCAATTGTTGTCACCTCATTGGGGTGCACAACGATGGTGACGCTGACTTCCTCCGTGGTAAGGCCATCGTCGATGAGGCAGGTATACGTGGTGGTCTCCGTTGGTGTGGCCACAGGATGCTGCGCATTGGGGTTATCGAGCGTGTTGGCGGGAGTCCAGCTATAGGTGTAGCTGCCGCTGCCGCCCGAAGGAATGGCATGGAGTGTGGTCGACACACCGTTACAAAGCTCTGTAGCATCGGCGGTGGCCGTGGCGCTCATGCTGCCTACATAGACGGTACATTCGGGCGCACCCAGCAGCACCAGCTCGCAAAACGAGATGTCATCCAAACCGAAGTCGTTACCATCGCCGCCAGTGTTCTGGTTCAGAATGGTGATAGTAGCTGTTGTTGAGTTGCCGCTATACCAAAGCTCATAGAACTGCAACCAAGTGTATTGTTCCGCCGGTGCCGAGAAGATATCGCCAATCTGTTGGTGGTTGATGCTGAACTGCAGCAAGGCCACCTGAGAGGCGCTGCCGCCAATGGTACACACCCATGTCGAGAAGGCATAATAAGTGTTCGGATTCACCGTGATTTGTTCCGTCCAAACTTTGGTCCCTGGTGTCGTGGCACCGTTGACGATCATAAAGTTGCCTGTATCTCCGTGGCCCAAGCCATGGAAGTTCTCGTGGTGCAGGCTGGCGTCATAGTCCACATAATAGGTGCCTTCGTTCCAGAGGTTGGAGTTGTATTCATAGTCGGAGGTGAAGCCCACGTTGCCTTGGTTAAAGTCGCCGTTAACGACGCTCTCTGCGCCTGGACCATAGCCCGAGCAGGTGTAGGTGGTGGTCTCCATCGGCGAGGCCACCGTGACAGGGCCTTCGATGGTGGAAAGGCCTGTTGCGGGCGACCAAGTGTAGTACAAAGCGCCAGAAGCTCTCAACGTCACCGATTCGCCCGGCTCGATATGCGCTTCTGGTGGTGTAATGGTCACTTGTTGAGCCGTAGCCATGACGGCTAACAATGCAAATAGTATTGTCAATAAAAACTTGTTTTTCATATTCCTTTCATTTTATTTTTTATTGGCAAAAGTAGCACTTTTTTCTTTACGATACTCTTACAAAAACACCGATAAAAACACCGATGTCAACGGCACACCGTCACCCTCTGTTTTACCATGCCGAAAACGGTCTCTATTTCAATCAGATAAACCGATGGCGCATACCCATTCAGGTTCAAGACAGCCTTGTCCTCACGACCCACCGTCCTGTCATCAAGCACCTGTCCCATCATGTTGACCACACGCACCCGCTCGATGCCTTCCGCTTCTATGGTCAGCTGGCCTTGGGTGGGGTTGGGATAAATCTTCGCATCCACAGTCTGGCTGTCATCGATTCCGAAATAGCCAGCCCCGATGTCGAAAGTGCGTTCCATCTCGCCACACTCAGCGATAGTGAAGGTGGCGGTAAGAGTGGCAGATCCAGGTGTTCCAACAAACACGAGGCAATAGTTGCCGTTGGCTTCCACGATTTGCCAATCGGGATTTGACAGGCGCCATTGCACTGTGCCTATGAGTCCTTCCGCATCGACAGAATAACGATAGATGCCACTAATCAGGTTGGAGGCTACATACACATTCGACACACCGTTGATCTGACCCAAGGTCGACGAGTCCTTGATTTCGATTCTCGTCCGATAGATGATGCTGTCGCAACCATGACTACCCACGATCGTGTCCTCGTTGACGAAATAGACGCCCGGTTGGTCGTACACCACGCCCATGTATTCCTTGTAGTCGCAGGCCGCTATAAACTGCGTACTGGTATCGGTAATATTGAGGAAGACATGCTTGGTGACAGTGCTGTCGCAGCCTTGTGGAGTCTGGAAAACGTGTTGTATGGTCATCCCATTAGGAGTATAGTATTGACACTCAAAGCCATACCATTCGAAGGGGTCGCAGGCGATGGTGTCAAACTCGATTTCGTAGCCTGCGGTAAGGCTGAAATGCATGGTCACGATGCTGTCGCAGCCCTGCTCCGACTGGAAGGTGTGGGTGTAGTCGCCGTCATGGTCACAGACGTGTTCCTGCCAATTGATGGTACCGCACGACTGCCGTTCAAACTCTGAAGTCATAGCGTCGCTAAACACAAGATGCATGGTGGCGATGCTGTCGCAGCCGTTGGAGCCTACAAAGGTCTGTTCGTAATCGCCGTCCTCGTAATAGGTAATACCGTTCCAAGTGAAAGGCAGGCAGGTCTGTTGCTCAAACGTGTAATAAACAGGTTCCAAAATATCGACGTACATCGTCACCAGGCTGTCGCAGCCGGCAACCGACTGGAAATGACGTTCGTACATGCCACTCTCTGTGATCACCTGATCGATCCAGGTATAGGAGTTGCAACCCGAAGCCTCGTCTTCCACCTGATAGGTAGGCGCGATGGTCAGATGCAAAGTGAAAAGACTATCACAGCCCGAGGGGTTCTCGACGAGCACCTCATAGTCGCCGCTCTCTTCGTAAGTGTTGCCGTGCCATTCGAAAGTGTCGCAACCAGTGGCACTCTCCTCGAAGGTGAAGGTCTCGCCGATGGTGAGGTTCATGATGAGCAGGCTATCGCAGCCCTGTGTGTTGGTCAGTTCGTGGTAGTATGTACCTGGCTCAGTATAGATGTCGCCATACCACTCATAATCCCCGCAGCTCGTCACATTAAACTCGTACTCTGAGCTGTGGTTGATGGTGATGAGGCAGACCTCGGTGGCGGGGCATCCTGTTGGGCCCACTCCTTCATATGAATAGTAACCTGTCCGCGTGATAGTCTGCCCATGCCATTCATAGTCATCGCAATCGACGACAGGTGCAAGGGTGTCGACGGTGCTGTGGTTGATGGTCACATAGATGCGTTCAAGGCGGTCGCAGCCTTCAGGGGTGGTCGACCAATGCGTGTATTGGCCCGATTCTGTGACAGTCTGTCCAAACCAAAGATAGGAATCGCATTCCGTCACTGGTTCCCAGTTGATTGTATCGCCATGGTTGATGGTCAACGGCAAGGCGTATTGCACATTGCAGCCATATTGATTGACGGTGTCGAACACCACGACGCCGCTTTGGGTATAGGTGTGTCCATGCCACGTATAGCTATCACACACTGTAATGCCGTCCAGTTCGATGTTCTCGCTCTGGTGGATGGTCAAAGGCAGGCGCTCAAGGCGGTCGCAGCCGTAGGAATTGGTGGTTTGATATTCCTTGATGCCGCTCGTGGTATAGGTCTGGCCGTGCCATTCATAGCTGTCGCAGGCCTCCACGGGGGCGAGGGTCACCGTGTCAGAGAAATGCAGGGTCAGGTTGAGCACGAAGGTGCTGTCGCAACCTCCCTGGGGCCCGTTGACGGTCACCGAATCAATCGCGCTGGCATAATACCATTGATGCGTGCGAGGCCAATAATAGCTGTCACATTCCGTCAAGTTCGAGACGTCTCGATAGCGGTCGCTGATGGTGAGATGGAGGCGTTCGAGACGGGTGCATCCGTGCTCGTTGGTGGTATTGTATGTATAGGTACCCGACTGGGTGTGGGGTTGTCCGTGCCAGGTGTAGCTCTCGCATGCTGAGACGTTGTAGTCGACCGTGTCGCCATAATAGATGGTCAGTGGCAGATGTTGCGTGAGCACGCAGCCCCATTGCGTAGTGGTCTCATAGTCATAAACACCGCTTTGGGTGTAGGTGGTGCCATGCCAGGTGTAGGAATCGCAACTTTCAACAGCGGGCAAAGTCTCTTCCTCGGCATGATGGATGGTGAGGTTGAGGATGAGCAAAGAATCACAGCCCGAGGGATTGGGCTTGACATAGGGATACTGCCCGTTTTGGGTATAGGTCTGTCCCGTGCCGCCGCTCCAAGTGTACGACTCGCAGGCATGCATGTTGATGACGCGTTGTGGCCGTGCGTTCACCGTGATGGTGACATTGGCATAGGATGTGATATCGTTGGTGCCGTAGGTCAGTTTGTAGGTGAAGCTGTCGGTGCCCGAATAGCCCGTGTTGGGCGTGTAGCGATAGTTGGTCCCACTCAAAGGCGTCAACGAGCCATGTGAGGGCTGGGTGAAGATGGAGAAATTCACTTGAGATTGGAGTGAACTAGGCTGAATGACATCGTTCTGCATGGGGTTGAAGTCGACGGGGGTCTCGAAGCAAGTCGACACCGCGTCGTTGACGGCATTCACCACGTTGGTATATTGATAGGTGAAGCTGAGGTCGTCGAGTCCGAAGTCGTTGCCATTGTCGGTAGTGCAGGTGTCATAAATCTCAATGCGCGCCGTCGTGGAGTTACCGCTATACCACCGCTGTACAGGCAACTGGTTCCAATAGCCCTGATTCGAATACACGGTTGGCATATCATATTCGTTCACCACCACCACGTTATTGATTTTGATTTTCAGTTTCGGACGCATATAACCGAAAGTGCCACCTCCAGGGCTGATGTTGGTCATCCACAAGGTGAAATCATAATAGGAATGGGCCTGAACGTCCAATGTCATACCCCAGACCAACTTGTTTTGTTGCGTATGCCCATTGACAATCATGTACCTCGTTTGACCATTCCCTGTGGTATGGTCAGGGAAATCAAACATTTGGCTTCCATTGTTATGGGCGTTGTTTCCGAGATAGAATTTTCCTGTGTCACCATTGCCACCCAAGCCAGAACTACGCGTATAATCGGTGTCAAATGATTGCCATTGGTTGTCGTCAAAATTACCGTAGATAATCAGGTTTTGGGCAATCAGCGATGAAGAAAGAAGCAGCAGAATCACTGCCAATACTTTGGGAATCAACTTCATACAATAGTTTTCCTTCATTTTTCGCATTATTTATAATGAACAAACGTACAAAAATGCAAAAAACATACCAAAAAAGCAAGAAAAAATTCATTTACAGTGGTTTCCCATCCAAGACGGCCGCTTTCAGCGTGTCGTATTCGTAGGTCAGCTTCAGGGAGAAGAAGGGACGGTGTTCGTCGATGAGGCGGAGGAAGATCTTGTCGCCTTCCCACATGGTGAGGTCGAGAAGACGTTGTTTCTCAATCCATTCGAGATCGCCCTCATTGCATTCGATCTGGTCGCCCGTCCAGTCGGTGCAGACAAAGATGTGCATGTGTTCGTCGTCGTAAACGTTATGCACGAAGGTGACAATGCCACAATAGCGCCATTGGGTGACGGTGAAGCCCGTCTCCTCCCATACCTCGCGCAACATGCAGTCCTCGGGGCTCTCCCCTTCCTCGAACTTGCCGCCCACGCCGAGCCATTTGTCATGATTGAGGTCGTTCTCTTTCTTGGTGCGGTGCAGCATAAGGTATTGGCTGCCGCGCTCTAAATAACATAATGTTGTTTGTTTCATTGTTTTTTTCTTTGGGATTGTCTACGGCAAGAAATCTTTCAAAAATCATTTCAAAATCTTTTAATATCAAAAGATGTTTATGGTTTTATTTCGATTTTCTTGGATTTCTTTGCGAAGCAAATCCAATAAAACAAAAAGCAAGGCGACCCTTGCGAGCCGCCTTGCAAAAACCTTTTCGCTCTGGGATTAGATGATACCTTGAGCAAGCATGGCATTGGCAACGCGCATGAAGCCGGCGATGTTGGCGCCCTTCACGTAGTTGATGGTGCCATCGGCCTGCTTACCATACTGGACGCACATGTCATAGATGTTGTTCATGATGGTGTGGAGGTTCTTGTCGACCTCTTCAGCAGTCCAATTGCGGTGCTCAGCGTTCTGGCAGATTTCAAGGCCAGAGGTGGCGACGCCACCGGCGTTGACAGCCTTACCAGGACCGAACGGGATCTTGGCAGCCTGGAAAGCGGCGATAGCGGCAGGTTGGCAACCCATGTTGGAGACCTCAGCGACGTACTTCACGCCATTGGCGATCAGTTCCTTAGCATCGGCTTCAGCCAGCTCATTCTGGAAAGCGCAGGGGCAAGCGATGTCGCACTTCACCATCCAAGCCTTCTTGCCAGGAGTGAAGACGGCCTTGCCGGGGAACTTGGTGGCCATGTCTTCAACCTTATTGCGGTTGGAGGCACGCATCTCCAGCATGTAGTCGATCATTTCCTTGTCGATACCGTTGGGCAGTTCGCACACGCCGTCGGGACCCGACAGGGCAACGACCTTGGCTCCCAGCTCGGTGGCCTTGATGGCGGCACCCCAAGCCACGTTACCAAAACCAGACAGAGCAATTCTCTTGCCTTCCATCTTGTCGCCCGTCTGTTTCACCATACGCTCGACATAGTAGATGGCACCGAAACCAGTGGCTTCGGGACGAATCAGAGAACCACCCCAGCCGTAGCTCTTACCAGTCAGAGCACCCGTGCTGTGTTCGCGAGCGAGCTTCTTGTAAGCGCCATAGAGGTAACCGATTTCGCGGCCACCAACGCCGACGTCGCCAGCAGGGCTGTCTTGGTCGGGACCAATGTTTCTCCAAAGCTCATACATGAAAGCTTGGCAGAAACGCATGATTTCTTCGTCGGTCTTGCCAACAGGATCGAAGTCGGAACCACCCTTACCACCGCCGAGAGGCAGCATGGTGAGGCTGTTCTTGAAGATCTGCTCGAAGCCCAAGAACTTCAGCATGGAGACGTTAACGGCCTTGTGGAAACGGAGGCCACCTTTGTAAGCGCCGAGAGCGGCGTTGTACTGAACGCGGTAGCCGAGGTTCGTCTGAACTTCGCCGTTGCGGTCAACCCAAGTCACACGGAACGTGAAGATACGATCAGGCTCGACGATTCTTTCGACGATCTTGGCCTTCTCGAACTCGGGATGCTGGTTGTAAACTTCTTCGATGCTTTCGAGCACTTCGCGAACTGCTTGCAGATACTCGTTTTCGCCCGGATGCTTGGCTTCCAGAGCGGTCATAATTTCATTGACTTTCATTT
>CAMYYV010000048.1 GCA_947303625.1 uncultured Bacteroidales bacterium
TTTACGGTGCAAAAATAATACAAAAAATCCAAACTCGCAACTTATAGGTTTCAATTTAGTAGATTTTTTTCTATAACTTTGCGCCTGAAATACCATCTTTAAATTTTGAATCTTAAATCTTTAAATCTATGGATACTGAAAAAATCCAGCAAGCAGCCGAAATCCTTTCCAAGGCGAAGAACATTGTGGGCTTCACTGGAGCAGGTACTTCCGCCGAGAGCGGCATCCCGCCTTTCCGTGGCGAAGGCGGCATCTGGAACCAGTACGACCCCAACTCACTCGACATCGACTTCTACTATCGCCACACCAAGGAGTCGTGGAAGATCATCCGCGAGGTGTTCTATAACTTCTTCAGCAACAAGGACATCAAACCCAATCCTGGACATCTTGTCCTAGCCAAATGGGAGAAGGAAGGCCGCCTGAGCAGCGTCATCACTCAGAACATCGACGACCTGCACACCGTGGCAGGCAACAGCGTGGTGTATGAGTTCCACGGCAACATGTCGCGCTTCGTGTGCACCAAATGCGGCCACAAGGTCGATGCCAAGAGCCTGACACTCACCGAGGAACCGCCCCGTTGCGCCCAATGCGGCGGACTGATGAAGCCCGACTTCATCTTCTTCGGCGAAGGCATCCCCGAGGACGCCTATTATGGATCGGTGCGCGCTGCGGAAAACTGCGACGCCTTTGTTATCATCGGCACTTCAGGACAGGTCAGTCCGGCCAATATGATTCCTGGCATCGCCAAGCGCAACGGCGCCAAGATCATCGAGATCAACATGGAGCCTTCGACCTATACGAACTACATCACGGACATCTACCTCGAAGGCAAGTCAGGCGAGATCCTGCCTGCTATCGATGCGCTAATGACGAGGTGATTTAATCTCTAACCGAACTTATCCGAATTATCCGAAAAATATTTCTGATTATTTCGGGTCCTTTCGGTTAGAGACTAAGAATTACTAATCACCAAACACCGCCTCAAACATCCGTTTGTAGGCTTCAACCTTTTTGTCAAATGACAAAGGATAGGCTCTTGAAGATGAAGGTAATCTATATAAGGTTAAACCATCTTCGAGAGCCACTTTTGTGTTAGGTGAAGGAATTGTATCTACTTTGTAATAACTGCACACTTCGATAGTGGCCTTCTCGCCCGTTGTGGCGATGGCATGGCATTGTGGCATCTCTTTCAGAAGCGCTTCAATGTCGGTATGCTCCACAATCTCCAGGAAAGCATCTGAGGCGTTGTCTTTCAGCCTGTTGACTGCCGTGGCGGTATCGAATAAAGCAATGCCTTTCTCGTTAAGGAAAGCTACAATTTCATTCATTTTGAAGCACTTGCGTTCGACATCCACGAAATGGTTCTTGTCGCCAAACCAGATCTGCCCTTCGATACGCCAGTGGTCGTTGATGAAATTGGGGTAGAAAAAGTCCATACACCAACGCTTCTTGGGCGGCGGGAAACTGCCTAAGAATAAGACCTTTGCATTCTTCGGTAGAAATGGTTTTAATGGATGGTATTCTATCATTTGTAATCTATTTGACCATGACCACTGACCCAGACCCTGACCGCTGTCTCGCCTGTGGTCAGGGTCTGGGTCAAGGGTCAGGGTGCATAAAACGCTCCCACTCTATTGATGCACAAAGTACCCTTAAATACTTTAAACCTAATTCTTAACTTATCGGCCTTAATGGTCTGGAAACGAAGAAGTCGCTTGTAACCGATGGTAGTAGTTGGTTCGTTGGTTTCAATGGGCAACCATTTACCATTAAAGTAATAGTCTAAATAGAATGCATCAACATTCTGTCCTAAAGGAATATACTCTTGCAATAACAAGCGGTTAAAGGCAGTTGCTTTCGGGAAATCAAAGATGAGTTCGGCTTGGTGGACTCCGTCTTCTGTCGCCCAGTAAAGGGTGTAATCGTCACGCAGCACATTCTTGGCCTTGAACCTACAGCCTCTTGTGTTGCTGGCGGTCACTTTACAGCCTTGCAACAAGTCGTTGGCGAACTCCTTCTGCAGGCTTTGGTACCATTGCACGGCATTGGCTGAGTCAATGGACGGGACCCTACCCTCTTGATTCACAGGGAAATTGAGCAATAGGTTGGTGTTGTGGCCGACACTTTGGTAATACAAATCCATAAGTTGTTCCACAGTCTTCACTTGGTTGTCCTCGCTTTCATGATAGAACCATCCCGGACGAATGGAGACATCCACCTCGGCAGGTAGCCAGGCCTCACCGTCACGATAGCCTTGTCGCAAGGCCTTTTCATCGTTAAGCGATTCAAAATCAGTTTTATACATGCACCACTGCGTGGCATTGGCCTTGCCTTCTTCATTGCCGATCCAGCGCAAGGTCGGGACCGTACCGCCAAAGATGCTCGCTTCGGGGCTGTATTTCCAAACGATGTCCCTCGCCTTCTCATAGTCGTAGTATTGCTCGGCAACGATGGAACGCATGTCGTTGGCACCGCCGTACCATCCAGTACCGCCATTAGCACCATCAAACCAGAACTCGAACAAGGGTCCGTAGTTGCTCACAAGTTCCTCAATCTGTTTGTGATAGATGTCCACATAGCCCTTATAACCATACTCGGGTTGGTTGCGGTCCCAAGGCGAAAGATACAGCCCGAACTTCAAGCCGTGCTTCTTGCACGCCTCCGAGAGCTCACGCACAAGGTCTCCTTCCCCATCCTTATAATAGGTGTTCTTGATGGAATACTCGGTGGTGGCAGTCGGCCAGAGACAGAAGCCGTCATGGTGCTTGGCGGTGAGGATCACTCCTTTCATGCCGGCGGCTTTCAAGGTCAAGACCCACTGCTCACAGTCCAGATTCGAGGGGTTGAAAGTGCGCGACGGCGTGTCGCCGAAGCCCCATTCCATGTCATTGAAGGTGTTCAAACCAAAATGGATAAACGCGTATGTCTCAAGCTGTTGCCACTCCAGCTGTTGTCGACTTGGAACAGGACCACTGGCCTCGGGTCGACGGACACAGGAAGCCAATGCAAAAACAGCGGCCGAAACGACCGCTATTTTTGTCATTACACGTATGATATGCAGGGAGCGAGGCCTCATTCCTTCCAGAAGTTAATCCATTTGTTCTCTTCCTTGCTCATCGTAGACATATCCGCTTTATAATCGGGATTGGCGATATACCACTTTGTGGAGTTGAAGAACCGCTGCAAACCCTTGTCGTTGAACACATAGCCGCGATAGGCAAAAGGCATGTTCTTCAGGATGCGTTTCTCTTCAGCGGTTAAGCCCTCCTTGTCGTCAACATAAGAAAGGTTTTCAACGTTGAGGTTGTAGTACTGCGATTTGAGTGCCTCAACGAAAACATTGTACTGCAAACCAGTGACGTCGTCATCATAACCATAGATATAGAAGCCATCCCTGTAAATACTCAGTTCCCCTTCGGGATGGAAGTTCTTCTTGTGGAACACAAGGCTGCCCGATTGCACATGGAATATGGGGAGGTTCTCCTCACCCATGGTCATCGACTGCTTAATGGAACTCTTGCCTTTGCCATCGAAGGTCCATTCGCTCGCATCCTTGTAGAAGGTGGGATTGACGGAGAACGACTCGTGCTCGCCCATGTCGAGTCTGAGGGTGAAGTCGTCGATACCGTTGTTGGCCCAACGGTTGGCGGCGGTGAGGATATAACTGAAAATATAATCCATCGTCACCAGGGCCGAGCCCTTGAAGGTGTAGGTGTGCTCGATGACATTCAGGCCTTGGTTGAAATGTGCGTTGAAATAATACACATAATAGAAAAGGTAGCCATCGATATCAATGTATTCTTCCTTACCTTTAAAGATTTTATCCATGGATGCACTAAACTGGTCCTTGGTCATATCTTGGACACGGCCGTCTTTATAATACGCCTTGCTGTCCATCGTGAAGTCGAATTGGTAATCGCCCTGGTATTGATAAGGCACATGCGCCAACTGATAAGGCAAGTCGGCTTTGTTCATTTTCACCTTGAAGTCATAAATGTAGGGTTGGCCTTTATAGATCTCATCCAAAGTGCCGAAATAGCCGTTTCCGTCGGGAGTCGGCGACTCAAAGCCTACAAGCAGGTCTCTGGCCTTGCCAGGGTTATAGAACTCGTAATACACATTCACTTGGAATAGGCTCCCATAACCACTAACTTTGTCGGGGATACGGGTGATCGTCAGGATCTCCTTTTGCACTTTGATGGTGGTCTCGGTGATCGGAATCAGTTGAGTGCCATTCGAATAGAAGGCGCCGTCGTTGGCCTTGACACCCAAAAAGGCAAACAAGGCGAGCAGGATTGTAAACAGTTTTTTCATGGTGCTTGTTTTGTCGGTTAGGTTGCAAAAATAGGAAAAAGGTGGATTCTTAGGCAGAAATACGTCCGTTTTTTCCATTCTTATTGTTTTTTTTCCTAATTTCGCCCAAAATCTATATTGAATTATGACTATCGAAGAATTGAAATCCATCTTTAAGCAACGCTTTGGCAATGAGGGCGTTGTCTACACATCCCCTGGCCGTGTCAACCTCATCGGTGAGCACACCGACTACAACGGCGGCTACGTCTTCCCCGGCGCCATCGACAAAGGCATCTACGCCTGCATCCGACTCAACGGCACCGACAAGGTCCGCGCCTACTCCATCGACTACGATGGCTATAGCGAGTTTGGCCTGAACGAAGAAGACAAACCCAACGAGGCTTGGGCCCGCTATATTTTCGGCGTGTGCCGCGAGATCCAGAAGCGCGGCTATAAGGTTGCTGGCTTCGACACCGTGTTTTACGGCAACGTGCCGCTCGGCGCGGGTATGTCGTCATCGGCAGCTTTGGAGAGCACCTTCGCCTTTGCCCTCAACGACTTGCTGAACCTTGGCATCGACAAGTTCGAGCTGGCCCGTGTCGGTCAGTCCACCGAGCACAACTACTGCGGCGTGAAATGCGGCATCATGGACCAGTTCGCTTCCCTCTTCGGCAAGAAAGGCCATCTGATGCGCCTCAACTGCGCTACCATGGAGTTCGAGTACTTCCCCTTCAACCCGCAAGGCTACAAGGTCGTGTTGCTTGATACTGTCGTAAAGCATGAGTTGGCTTCTTCGGCCTACAACCGCCGCCGTGAGTCGTGCGAGAACGCTTGTGCCCATATCGCTGCCAAGCATCCCGAAGTGAAATATCTGAGCGATGCCACGATGGCCATGCTCAATGAGATTGATGTGGAGATTCCCGCTGAGGATTACATGCGTGCGGAGTATGTCATCGGTGAGAAACAGCGTGTCCTCGACGTGTGCGACGCCTTGGAGAAAGGTGATTACGAGACCGTTGGCGACCGTATGTACGGCACACACTACGGCATGAGCAAACTCTACGAGGTGAGTTGCGAGGAGCTGGATTACCTCAACGACATCGCCAAAGAATGCGGCGTGACCGGCTCGCGTGTGATGGGTGGCGGCTTCGGCGGCTGCACCATCAACCTGGTGAAAGAAGAACTGTATGACGCCTTCATCGCCACAGCGAAAGAAAAATTTGCTGCCAAATTCGGGCACGAACCGAAGGTCTACGATGTGGTAATTTCTGACGGCGCTAGAAAACTGTAATTATTAATCACAAAACACACAAAACAATGCAAAATTTCAAAGATAGTTGTGGGCGGCTACACAACCGTGTCGCCGCCGGAAAGCCGCCGGTTGGCAGGCTTTCCCTCACCTAGACAAATAGTTTTGTGGGTTTTGTGATAAACAATGAATATTCAATCAACAAATAAACAAATGAAACCAACACTATTAGTATTAGCCGCAGGCATGGGCTCGCGTTACGGTGCCCTGAAGCAAATGGACGGCGTCGGCCCTAACAACGAAGCCATCCTCGATTATTCCATTTATGACGCCAAACGCGCCGGTTTCGGCAAAGTGGTCTTCGTCATCCGCGAGGACTTCGCCGAGGCCTTCAAGAAAGTCAACAACACGGAGAAATTCGGCATCCCCGTTGAATATGTGTACCAATCGTTAGATAAGTTACCGGAAGGCTTCAGCGTCCCCGAAGGTCGCGTGAAACCCTGGGGTACCTGCCACGCCGTCTTGATGGCCAAGGACGTGATCCACGAGCCTTTCGCTGCCATCAACGCCGACGACTTCTATGGCAAGGAAGCATACGAGGTGCTGGCCAAGTATCTCATGGAATGTGATGGCAAGAAAGGCGCTTACAGCATGGTGGCCTACAAACTCCGCAACACCATGTCGGACTTCGGCACGGTGAGCCGTGGCATCTGCACCGCCGACGCGGAAGGCAACCTTCAGACCATCGTCGAACGCACGGCCATCGGTCATACCGAAGACGGCGGCGCGGCCTACACCGACGAGACAGGCAGCCATCCGCTGGATATGGATTCCTTGGTCTCCATGAACTTCTTTGGCTTCACACCTGATTTCTTCGAGTATTCCGAAAAGGGCTTCGTCGAGTTCCTGAAAGGCCCTGCCCAAACCAACATCAAAGCTGAGTTCTTCATCCCGCTGATGGTCAACCAGAGCATCCACGATGGATCAGCCAAGCTGAAGGTGCTGTCGAGCAACGCCTCCTGGTTCGGTGTGACCTATAAAGAAGACAAGCCTGAGGTAATGAGAAAAATCAAGGAGCTGATTGAGAAAGGCGTATATCCGAATAACCTGTGGTAATTATTAGACTGCGAGACTACGAGACTGCGGGACTACGGGTTGATAAAAACGTCTCGAAGTCCCGTGTCTCGAAGTCCCGTGTCTCGAAGTCCCGAAGTCAAAATAAGAAACAATGAACATCGAAGTAACAACTTGGGGCAAGACCCCGGATGGCAAAGACATCAAGCTCTACACGCTGACCAACGCCAACGGCATCAAGGTGCAGCTGAGCGACATCGGTGCGGGCATCGTCAGCATCATGACACCCGACCGCAATGGCCACATGGATGACATCGTGCTGGGCTATCCCAACGCCACGGATTACTATGGCGACGGTCCCTGCGCGGGTAAGACCCCTGGCCGTTTCGCCAACCGCATCGCCAACGGCCGTTTCACGATGGATGATAAGGAGTACCAGCTTGAGATTAATACCGGCGATGGCAAACATCATCTCCACGGCGGCAGCATCGGCTTCGCCAACCAGAAGTGGGCCAGCCGTATCAATGGCGAGAACATAGTGTTCACCTATCTCAGCGCCGACGGCGAGGCGGGCTATCCCGCCGAGTTGGTGACCAAGGTTTACTACACCCTCAATGACGAAAACGAGCTGAACATCCGCTTTTGTGCCTATTCGTCGGACAAGACCATCATCAACCTGACCAACCACACCTATTTCAACTTGAAAGGCGAAGGCAACGGCGACATCCTCGACCACAAACTTAGACTCAACGCCTCACGTTTCCTGCCCGCCACCAACGAGTTGATCACCACGGGTGAGATGCGGCAAGTGACCGACACGCCCATGGACTTCACTCAAGCTAAGCCCATTGGCCGCGACATCAAGGAACCCTATCCTGACCTCATCTATGGCAAGGGTTACGACAGCTGCTGGGTCATCGACGGCATCGAGAAAGACAAGCTCTGTCTCGCCGCCGAGCTCTCGCACGATGGCGTGGGCCGCATGGTGAAGATCTACACCACTCAACCTGGCGTGCAGGTCTATACCGGCAACTGGCTCTCGGGTTGCCCGAAGGGCAAGAACGGCCATGTCTACGAGGACTATTCCGGCGTGGCCTTGGAGTGCCAGGCCCTCCCCGACGCCCCCAACAAACCCAACTTCCCCAATACCTTCCTGCGCTCGGGTGAAGAATACAACGAAACCATTATCTTCAAGTTCTCAACCTTTTGAAATGCAAAGCATTAGACGAAGTCCATCTTGAATCTTTAAATCTTTGAATATTAAATTTTTAAATCTAACATATCTATGGAAACAACCGTTAAGAAACAGAACTATTTCATCCCGATCATTGTGATGATCCTGTTGTTCGGTATGATTTCGTTTGTCACCAACCTGGCCTCGCCGATGGGTGACATTCTGAAAAACCAGTTTAAGATCCCCAACTGGCAAGGCACCTTGGGCGTGTTCGCCAACTTCATCGCTTATGCCGTGATGGGCATTCCCTCGGGTAGCCTGCTACAGAAGAAAGGTTACAAGAAGACGGCACTCATCGCTGTCATTGTGGGCTTCGTCGGCGTCGGCATTCAGACGCTCTCGGGTGTCTTTGGCAGTTTCGCTGTTTATCTCCTCGGTGCTTTCGTGGCCGGCTTCAGCATGTGCCTGCTCAATACCGTGGTCAACCCGATGCTGAATCGTCTGGGTGGTGGTGGCAACAAGGGCAACCAGCTCATCCAAATCGGCGGCTCGTTCAACTCGTTGTGTGGCACGGCCGTCATCATCATTACGGGCTTGCTTATCCCCAGCATCGTTGACGCCAAGATCAGCGACGTCTTCCCGTTGATGTACACAGCTTTGGGTATCTTCGCCTTCGCCTTCATCGTCATCCTGCTGACCAAGATTCCAGAGAACGAGCAAAAGCAAGACGCTGTCAAACAAGTGGAAAAGGGCAAAGGCCCCATGGCGTTCCGTCACTTCGTGTTGGGTGCCATCGCCATCTTCATCTATGTCGGTGTCGAGGTGGGTATCCCGAACGTCTTGAACAAATGGCTCCAAAACCCTGAACTCAACGTGTTGGGTTCAGGCGTCAACGCCGAGGCCGTGGCTGGCTCCGTGGCTGCCACCTATTGGTTCCTGATGCTCATCGGTCGTCTGATTGGGGGTATCATCGGCAGCAAAGTGTCGGCTAAAGCGATGCTTACCACAGTTTCAGCAGTTGGTATCATCCTTACCCTGTTGGCTATGTTTGGTCCCTCCACGATGGTGAAGTTCCCCGCTTTCAATGGCGCTAAAGGCTTCGGCCTTGAGAGCATACCTCTCAACGCGGCCTTCTTGGTCTGTATCGGCCTCTGCACCTCGGTAATGTGGGGCGGTATCTTCAACCTCGCCGTGGAAGGCTTGGGTAAGTACACAGAGAAAGCCTCGGGCATCTTCATGGCTTTGGTCTGCGGCGGCGGTATCTTGCCTTTGCTTCAGAATTTCATTGTCGACCGTCTAGGTGGTGTCGGTTATCTCCAGAGCTACTGGGTGATCGTCGTCGGCCTTGCCTTCCTGCTCTTCTACGCCCTTTGGGGTTCGAAGAACGTCAACAAGGACATCCCTGTTGATTAATCGTTCACAAGCACATCATAAAAACACAGCCCGTTGGATTGCTCCAGCGGGCTGTTGTTTTCTGTAAAGAGACCGTTAACTGACACGTATTCTCTTTCCGATGTGCAGCTTGTCTGTCTTCTTTATATTGTTGAGCTTGCAAAGGATTGATACCGTAGTGTGGTGGTTCACGGCAATCTTACTCAACGTGTCGCCTTTCTTTACCGTGTAGTACACTTTTTCGCGAATTGGCTGTGCGCTGCCACCTCTTGAGTCGACGACGGTAAGCTTGAAATTCTTGTCAAGGTTGCTGTAAGCGTCTTTCAAGGCAGAAGTGGTCATGGCGATGTTCTTGTCTGCCATTCGCGCCGAATCGGCTAAAGAATGCTCAAACAGCCAATCGTAGGTCTGGTCGAGATAGAACACTCTGGCCAGCTGCGAGTGGTTGACGCCTTTCATGCGATCGTAGATCAACCGGCTCGTGTCGCCGCAGCTGCACATCGACTCTACCACCCTGTCGGAGCAACTTACCGACACAGCCTTATCAGCGGTGCCGTGGATGATCCACAGCGGCACGTCGTTGAGGCCACATAACGACTTCGCAGTGGCGCCGCCGCACATGGCGATGGCAGCCGCCACCTTGTCGGGATAAGCCGCTACAAAATCCAGCGTGCCGTAACCGCCAAGGCTCATGCCAAGCACATACATCCGATTGGTGTCGACAGGATACTTCTCCGATACCCAATCGTAAACGTTCATCACCTTTTTAGGGTTCCATGCTCCAGGTGATTGCGGGGCAATCACCACGGCGTCGATCACGCGTCCACGACGCAAGGCATCGATGCTGCCATACCTTAGGACGTTTTGCAGGTTGTTACCGCAGAGGCTTTTGCCATGCAAAAAGATGACTACAGGTTTGTCCGCCTTGGCAGCGTCGTAGTCGTCAGGAAGATAGAGCCAGAAATTATAGCCGTCCGGCACCGAATCGCGGCATGCTATCAGTTGTGCAAAAGAGCACAACGGAAGCAGACATATCAGAAATACCAGTAATTTTTTCATAGGTTATTGTAACGAGATTTTATAGATTTTATTTCCCCTTGACCCCAAAATAATTTTGTCGTCGACCACAATGGGCGATGACTCAAAGTTGCTGCCGATCTTCTCAGTGGCCACGATTTCGCCCGTCTTGGCTTTGATGAGATAGACGAAGCCTCCCGTGTCGGCCGTGAAGATGAACATTTCGTTGTTGTCATTGTAAAACGCCACAGGCGACGACCAGCAGTAGTGCTTCGTC
Organism: uncultured Bacteroidales bacterium; assembly: GCA_947303625.1. Classification (GTDB taxonomy): domain Bacteria; phylum Bacteroidota; class Bacteroidia; order Bacteroidales; family F082; genus Limimorpha. Next base: position 10,477 of record CAMYYV010000048.1, read on the forward strand.
TTGGCACGGCAAACGACGCGTCCGTCTTTCTTGTCGAAGCCGATGAGCCATCCCGGGACCTTGGCTTTGTTGACGCAGAAGTTGGCGAAAATCATGCCTTCGCAGTCGCCACCACCCAGCAGAGGCGAGCCATACATACCACCATCAAGGCTCTTGTCGCCGAAGTGAATGCGCTTGCACGAGACAGTGTCGTCCCAGACCACCTCACCTGTCAAGCCGTTCAACTTGACAAAATGGCAAGAACCCGAGTTGCCTTGGCGGTCGACCTCGCAGCCTGTGTACACATAAGGAATGCCATCTTCCACATCGACAAGCGGCGTGGCGTCAGTGTCGTCGTGATTGAAATAATGCCACACAGGTTTCAAGGTGTTCAGGTTGATGCACAAGATGTTGCCCGCGTTGTCGGTCGTGTAACCGTAGTTCTTGCACACCGCCATCGACGACTCAATGCCTGGCGAGCTCTTCGACTTGGTCAGCGAATAGCGCAAAGTCGACTGCAGCTTGTAGCCGCCATCACCGATGTAGTACTTGTAGACAGTGCCGTTTTCGCCAGGACGGAACACAAATCCACCCACCACCACCGGCGACGAGTCGTAGGCACACCATCCACGCCATGCGTTGGGGTCTTTGCCGAAGGCGTACTTCTCGGTATGCGAGAATAGGTCAAACACGATGGTGCCAAAAGGCGTGTGCTTCTGCACGCCGTGGCCCACATAGAGATGACCGTTGAGGAAAGGATTGAGCGATGGCGTACCTTTCAACACGTTCTGGGTGTCGAAGCTCTTGCGGCTCTCCTTACCCGTCTGGAAGTCAAGAAAATACAGCTTTCCGCAAAGCGAGGCAAACATGATCTCCTTGGACTGGAACGCGTCAGTGACCGTGCCTTTCATCTGTTTGAACTGGCTGACAAGGCTATCGGGCCAACACACGTAGAGCGGCTGTCCGGTCCATCCCGTGCCACCACCCCACACGCCGTGCGAGGTCTTGGAAGAGTCCATGCTCGTGGTGAAGACCCAGTCGGTGCTGATCTTGTAGTTATTGCCATGCAGATGCCCGCAGAAGTTGGGGTTGCGTGACGGCGAACCGCGAAACATGAAGATGCCGGGGGCGTCTTTGTAGAGGTCTTCGAAATCCGACAGCTCGCAAGGCAAAGTGGTGTCCATGATGTCGACGATGAACATCACTTTCTCCGCCGAAGCGAACATGGTATCTGGAAAACCTGGATCGACGACGATTGGGGCTATGGTATTTGTAGCCAAGGTGTCGGCTGCCTCAACGACGGCCTGAGGATGCTCCATCGAGCACGACGGAGTGGCCATAAAGATACCGAAGAGGAATAATAAGGTTAGTTGTTTCATATTGCTGTCATTTTGTGATCCAACCATCGTCGGAGATGGTCGGAGGATTGTCTGGAAAGTCAGTGGCACTCAGCGATTTGATGACCTTGAGGGCTTGCTTGTTCTTGTCGATATGAGGGCCTGTATTGGGGTTGGTTTGATGGGTCGAGATTACCCGCGCGTCGATGAAATCACCCGTCTTGGCATTCATACGAATGATGAAAATGGGCGCAACGCCAAGCAAGCCTCCAATCTTGATCTGGCTGTAGGTAGCGAAGTTACCCATGCTATAGGCGATGAACTTGCCATTATAGATCTCCACGCCGCGCGTCACATGCGGTCCGTGACCAAGCACCAAATCGGCACCTGCGTCGATGGCGAGATGGGCGAACTCGTAAGCATTGCCACGGTTTTGCTCGATGTAATAGTCGGCTCTTCGGGTCACGTGCTGGTAGCTCGTACCTTCTCCTCCGCAGTGCATCGACACAATGACGATGTCGCAGGTGGCAGCCAGTTGTCCTACAAGTCTCTTCATATTGGCATAATCATGGAGCGGCACGATGGCCGTGTTGGGCGAGAAAGCGCAGAAACCATAGCGTACGCCATTAATCGTAAAAGTCGCAGTAGGCTTGGTTTGAAATCCTGCCCAGTTCAAATGATTGGCGTTGAGCACCTTCGTCGTGTTGTCGCGTCCGTATTGTCGGAAGTCGTTGCTGTGGTTGTTGCCCACGCTGATGAGGTTGAAGCCAGCATCCTTATAGTATTTGATATAGGTCGACGGCATGCCGAAGCAGAACATCTTGCATTCCTTGACGAGACTGTCGGCAAGCACGCCTTCCATGTTACAAAAGACGACATCGCCCTTGAAATAGGGCTTCACCTCATCGAAGAAATGCTTAGCCGTCTCCTCATCGGCCAAATCCGAGCGTTTCGGGAAGATCGTACCCAGCATCACGTCGCCAACAGCCACAATGGTGATGGTGTCTTGCGCCCAAAGCATACCTGGCAAAAGCGACAAAAATAAAATCGCCGCCTTCAACAAATGTGAGAAGCGTTTCATAGTTTTTACATCGTTCAGAAAGTTTGCAAAGATAGGGAGTATTTTTGTATTTTTGCCGAATTATTTCGATTTCGGCTGAAAAAAATGTTCAAAAAGATCCTTGGAACGGGTGCGGCAAGAGCCGTCAATGTGCTGACGCAGTTGGCTACCCTCATCATGGGCACCAGGTGTCTCGGTGCCGCTGAATGGGGCAAGGCCTTCATCGCCCAGACCGACATCACCTTTTTATTAATAGGCATCGAGTTGGTGGCCGGCAGCGGGCTGGTCTACTTCACGCCCCGCAAGAGACTCGCCACGCTGATGACCATCTCTTACGGCTGGATTGGGTTTGTCATGCTGTTCTATGTACTGCTTTTCTTTGTCTTCTCATTTTTCCCATCATTTTATCATACCATCGTCCCTGAAGGGTATGGCTGGCTCGTCCTGCTGATGACTTTCATCTATAGTCTACACGAGTTCAACCTCAACCATTTCCTTGGAAAAGAGAAAGTTGGCATATTTAACTTGCTGTTCCTCATCCAGATACTCACCCAAGTCTCCATGATGGCCGTGTTCATTTTCGTCGGTGAGCTTAAAACTGCCTACGCCCTGCTCTACTCCCAGCTTTGCGGCTATAGCCTGGCCACGGTCATAGGATGGGCCATACTGTTCCCAACCATGAAACGCGAACGCATCGAAAGTTTTGGAAAGAGTCTATGGGAGATGCTGAAATATGGGACGTTTATGCAACTCTCCACCCTGGTCAGCACGCTCAACAAACGTTTCAGCCTGTTTCTAATAAACTCGAATTGTACCCCAAGTGCGGTTGGTGTGTACGCCTCGGGGACACAAGTCTCGGAAGGGGTGAACATCGTGGGGCAGAGCTTCGGTTTGGTGGAGTTCTCTGCCTTGAGCAATACCGACGACAAACGACGCGCTTCCCAGATCACTCTGCGTTTCATGTTGTTCTCTGTCCTGCTTTCTTTCACCGCCATAATGGTGATTTGCCTGCTGCCCTCCTCATTCTTCGAATGGCTGTTTTCGAGCATGTTCGGTGACATCCGATCCATATTATTACTGTTGGCGCCAGGGGTTGTGTTCTTCTCCGCGCATATCGTCTTATCCAATTATTTCTCCGGGACAGGGCGCCCACATCATAATCTCTTTGCCTCTCTCATCGGGCTTTCGGTCACCGTAGTTTCCGCCCTCATTTTGATTCCAAGGTGGGGCATACAGGGTGCTGCCATCACTACCTCGTTGACTTATATGGCATTATTTGTATACCAAATTATCGTGTTCTTATGCTTGAAAAATAGCGACATAAAATGCAAGCCTAACTCCGAGGAATAAGGATTTTTTTGTAACTTTGCGGTCAAATTGTGTTTTATGAGCGAAATCAACGAAGACGACATCTTCAACCCCAACGAAGACCCCGTACCTACTGTAGAAAACTATGACGACAACAGTATCGTGCACCTTGAAGATATGGAGCACATCCGTCGCCGCCCGGGTATGTATATCGGCAAACTCGGCGACGGCG
>CAMYYV010000049.1 GCA_947303625.1 uncultured Bacteroidales bacterium
GCAAAAATACGAATAATTTCTTAATCTGAGGTCAGATTTAGAAAAATATTCTTGCACCCACACTGTGTGTGCCGTTGAAGACGTAGGTGTCTCTGTAGGAATAATCCACAGCGAACTTCATGCCGTTCTCTTTCTTCGACAGCGGCACTTGCACCGACACGCCTGCGCTGAGGCCTCTGTTAATGTTCATGCACTCATCGTTGTCGAGGGCGCCGCCCTTCGCCCAAATGCCGTTCTCATAGGTATAGCCGGCGCGGACCATGAACATGTCCTTGAAGCCGTATTCCATACCCAGGGTGAACTGGTCGTTGGTGAAGGAGTTGGAGCAGAAGTTACCGGCAAGCGTCAGACGGCTGGTCTCACCGAGGATCCAATCGTAACCGGCGGCGATGCTCAGCTGCGTAGGCAACTCAAAGTCGTCGACGCGCTGCACCATCGTGAACTGCTGGTTACTGTTGTTATCCATGAACACGCGGAGCGAGATACCGTCGCCCGAGAACTTCATGGTGGGTCCAATGTTCTTCAGCGTGATGCCGAAGTGCACGTTGTCGTAAGGACCAGTGACATACTGGATGCCAGCGTCCAAGGCGACACCGACACCACCCATATCCTTAATGGACTCGCTGATGATCTTCAAGTTGAAGCCGCCACTAATGCTGTTGGAGAACGACTTGGCGAACGACAGGTTGATGTTCATCAGGTTGGGTTTGTAGGTACCGAGGGTACCCGGGTCGGGGTTCTGCACAGTGGTGATCGGAATCTCACCGATGGTGAACGTCATGAGCGACAGGCCCAACACGCTCGACTCACCCACGCGGGCCAAGAGGCCGAACGAGGCGATACGCGTGTCGTTACCAATGCCCTGAAGCCAGGTGGTGTGGGTAAAGTTCAGGTCGAGGGTGCCGCATGAGGAGATACCAGCCACGTTGCCGTAGATGGCTTCCACGCCGTGGACGAACGACATGCCAGCATTGCCCCAGCCCGACGAAGCAGCCCAGGGATTAATCAACAACTCAGCTGCGCCAGCTTGGCCCGAACGGTCTTTATTACCTGCAAATGCTTGAGGAGTACTTAATCCCATGAGGATTACGAAACTCAATACGATATATCCAAATGATTTCTTCATGATGATAAATTATTTACGGGTTAGCAATTACATTTGTTTAGAATGTGTTCAGGTCAACTTGACGCATGGCGCCGAAGAACTTGATGACGCGCTCGCTGCCGCTGGTCAGATCCTTGATGTGAATCAGGTAGAAGCCGCTGGCCACGGGCGTGTTGGCAAAGTTGGTGAGGTCCCAATCAATGTTCGGGCTGTCGTTGTCCTTGCGGAACTGACGCACCTTGGTACCACTCATCGTGTAGATTGAAACCACACACTTTTGAGGCAGGTTGGTGATCTTCACCTTATTGGTCAAAGCGTTGCCTTCATAGCTATCGTAAGCATAGTATGGATTGGGCACCACAGTGACGAGGTCAAGGTCGCTCTCCGTCTTCTCAGGATCGTTGAGAGTGGGATTCCAGCCCTCAATCGTGAAGGTGTACTTCGGATTCAGGTTGTTGATCATCAGATCGTTGTTGGCAGTCTGCAGTTCGTAGCCGTAGCCAGGGCCATAAGGCTTGGCGAGGCGGATACGGATGCGGCAGGCATTGCCCTCAGGCAGCCATTCCATGCCTTCGATGCCCATCGGCATACCAATCCATTCGATCAACTTGTAGAAGTGGGTGTTCATCGTCTTGGCAGCACCAGTGTTGGTCATCTGTTCGATGAAGTGCATGGTGTTGTAAAGCAGTTGGCCACCATCGTAAGCATAGTTCTTCACTTGTTTCCAAGGAGCGGAGTTAGGCATGGAGATGGAGTCCATACGCCAGACGTAGACGAAGTGCTTGCCACCAAAGACAGGCTCGGAGTCGGCACCACGGAAGATGGCCGGGTCGATCATTTGCATGTAACCCGTGTTGTCTTCTGCCGTGACCTTTTGCACCTTGGCAGGATTGAAGAGCATGTCGCGACCGTTCATGTCGGCCAGATACGAGTCTTCACCGTAGGCCACATTCAAGCGGGCGCCGGTCTCCACGTCGATGACATAGCCCGGGAACCAACCCATACCGGTTTCACCGATGAAGGCCGGGTTGTTCGGATCGGTCGGATCGGGATTGACACCGAGGTCGGCACAGGTCTTACCGTCTTGGTTGATGGAGGCGTGTTTACGCAGGAAGAAGCGGTCGGCACCACCTTCATTCAGGTTCTTGTCCATACCCATCTCGATGACGGGGCAGCGGCTCCACTTCGACTTGTCGGCAGTCAACACGATGTCGATGCTGGCGGTATGCTTGAAGGCATCTTCGTAGCGAGAGCTGGCTGAGAACATCGGGCCAGGATTTCTGCTGTCATCACCTTGGCTTGAGAAGGTGGTCAGCAAGGCAGGTGCCCAAGTACGGCCGGCGAGCTTCTCAAAGTTCTCACCCGGGTCCCAAGGCTTGCTGTCGCCCTTGCTGTTCTTCTTCGACGACATGGCGTAGTCGTTGTTGGAGGCGTTATCCATGTCGACATAGGTTCCAGAACGGATCCAGTTGAGGAACGACTCAGGAACGTCGACGTCCTTGATACCATCGAGCCAGGGCTCTGAGGGTTTCTCATACTCGACGGAGGAGGTAATCACACCATTGTTGGGAGCAATCACAGCCTCGTAGTCATGGTAGTCTTCGGGGCCGACACCATCAGGCTCGACATCCTCGAAGTAGAAACCGATATGCACACGGCCCACATCATAAGTCTGGCTCACGTTGACGGAGATACCGCGATCAATGAACATCTGCTCGTTGGTGTAGATGGTGGTGGTATCGCTCATGATAGGATTGACACCTTCTTCTTCAGGCTCGTCCAAGTCTCTCAGATACCAGCGGTTCACCAAACGTGCGGCCGAGTCGCCGAACACCTCAACGTCACCAGTGATGTTGTGAGTGTATTCCACAGTCATGTCGTCGAACCAGAGTTCATAACGGTGCGACTTGACATTCAACGGGTCAACAATCTTAACGTCGATAGGACCGTAACCGGCCTCATAGGTCGGATGGTAGGCAATCGGGTAGTTGGGGTTACCAAAGCGGTTGGTCGAGTCATTGGCCATGGGCTTGCTCATGATCTCATCGATGGTCTCTTGCGAGAGTTCGAGTTCGTTGCCGCCGTTGCCAACACCGACCAAACGGGTGATAGCGGGTTTGTCGCCATAGGTAGCGTTCAGCACCGTGCCGTTGACGATCTTGTGAGGCACTGCAGAATAGACTTGGATGTTCTTTCTACCTTCGAGGTAGGGCTTCTTCTGACCGAGGAGGCCATTTTCGACGCCAGGCTCCTGCGAATAGGGCAGGTAGTTATTGTAGGCGTAAGCCACAGCCATGAAGTAGTAGGTCTGGTGGTTGACGAGGTTCGGGTTGTCGCCCTTGGCGAACTTGTCTTCCGTGATGACGAAGCTGTGGGTGATGCCGGCATCGCCGCCATTGACTTTCAGCTTCGGCACGTTGGCTTGCAACGATTCGTCAAACTCATAGTTCATGATGCGACCCACGTTGTTGCGGATGTCGCACTGGAACACCAGACGGGCCTTGTCGGTGTCGCTCAACTCGTCGGCGCCCACTTCGGCGTTGGCCAGCTGATACACCTTATAACCCTCAAAGCGATACTCTCTGTCGCACTCCGTTTCGACTGAGTGGTTGCTGACAGGAACGAGGAAGATGGTGTCGTTACCATTTTCGAGGGTGGCGTGGATCGAGTCGTAAACCACTTCGACAGAGGTGACGATGGAAGTCGGGATCTCAGGATCGATTTCGACATAGCCTTCCTTATAGTTATTGGAGATGGCGGTATTCGACAGATAGATGATGAGCTCTTGGTCGAGTTCGCGGATGGTCAAGTCAGGAGCGTTGGGGCCGTCGATGACCTTAAAGCAGTTGTCGAACAAGGCTTGGCACTTATCGTCGACCACGCGCAGCAGCTCGACGGAAGCCCAGGCACCGCCAGAGGTAGCGCGAGCCCACGGCACACCGAAGGTGATGTAGTTGACTGCACCGGGTTCCAGGGTGAAGGGACCTGCCGACTGCATGAAACGACGGTCGTTAGGAGCGTTTTGGCACTGCTCTTCCGACCAGTAGAGACCGTCAGCGTTGTAACCACCATTGGGCGGGGTGCCTTGGGTACCCCAGTTCCACGGGTCAGAGTCACCAGGGAACATGAAGTCGCACTCAGGACCCACCACGTCGCTGCCGGTAAAGGCGTTGCCGCCGTAGCGCATCTTGGCGCCGTTCTTCCAAATACCACGCAGGTAGTTGTAGTATTGAGGAGCCGTGCTCGGGTCACCGTTATCGGCCGAGCTGTTGTTGTGATACACGAAGCGGCGCATACCGAAACGTTCGTCGTCGACGATGCCGTTGCCGAAGTTCACGCCGTTGATACTCTCATCGACGACTTGAGTCTGACCGACGGTATCATAGGTATAAATTGTATCGTGGGTAACGGGGTCAATATCAAAGTGGTTGATTTGGAGCTCAAAGGTGTACTTGGGGTTGTCGATTCCATCGGCATCCATGTAGGGGCCTTGGAAGAAGTCGATACCGATCGCAGGAGGCTGGGCACCGTAGGCTTCGGGTTCACCGCTACCGTCGACAGCCGAGCCGTTGTAACCGTAACCGAGACCACGACCCACATCGCAACCTACGTAGTCGTCCCAGCCGTAGCCGAGGTCGACGTCAGTCCAAGGCGAGAAGTAAGTACCCGTCAAGGTGTAGGTCGAACGGTTGATAATCTCGTAGCTATAGAACGTCATGTTGTTGATTTCGTCGTTCGTTGCAAAAGCGAAGGCTTGAGCACGGACTTCGATACCGATGGCTTGACCGCCTGACTCAGTGTGCGAAGCACCTTTATCATTGAAGATCCACCACAGGGTTTGGTCACCTTTCAGCACTTGGTCAGCAAGGATAGAACCGTGCATGGTGCCGTAGAGTTCCTCTTCCATCGTCGGGATCTTGGTGTGGCAGAGCTCGTTGGTGATGTCGTAGTAAGGATAGTCACCGTTTTCGGGGTGATACTCACCATCGCCGTCGGTGTCATAGAAGGGAGCCAGATAATGGGCGATGCCTTCGGGGTCACCTTCTTGCAGATTGGGGTGGGCGGGCCAGTTCTTGATGATTGACGGAATGTCGCCGGTTTCGCCGTTTTGGAAGTCCATGAGGAACTGGTCAACTTCGGCGCGGGTAATCTTGAAGATCTTGTCCCAACGGGCGCAGGTCTCAGGGGTGATGGAGGCCATGCCGTCGACGGTCAGAGGGCCAGTGTAGTAGTCGTTACCAACCTGACGGAAACGCAAAGCGGCGCACTTCAACTGGTTGTTGACGTCGACGCCGGCGATCCACAACGAACCTGCGAACAGGGAGGTGGCGGAGCCGTTGGCGGGGATGAAGTACTTGGAACCGGTACCTGCGGGCAGGTCCCACCACATGTCACCACCAGAGTTGATACGCGTTCTTACGTTGTTGATGTCAAGCCATTCGAACGATGACGAAGGCGTACATCCGGCTGCAGTCTGAGCACGCTGGCCTTTGCCAGTCTGCTCATACTTGTACATCTCAGCCTTTCCGGGAATCACAGCGCCAACCATGATCAGCGCCGCAAGCAAAATTCGAAATATATTCTTCATAATACTTATAATTTATCGTTATGAATTTTCTTGCACTTTAGAAGTTGAAGCTCAAACCGAGTCTGATGTGACGAGGCATCGAGTAGTTGCCACCGGAATTGACATACAGCGAGTACATCTGGATGAAGGCCTGCGGGTCGATCTGGCTGTTGATCTCACGCTGCCATTCGGGAGCTGAGAGATAACCGTCGTCGTCGGGGTTACCCGTGGCGTTGTACACATTGGTGATATTCTTCGAGTTGAGCAGGTTCAGCACTTGCAGATAGACGTTCACGAAAGCAGCGCGGCCTTTCTTGCCTTCAGCCTCGTTGCCACCCATGGTGAAGTTGAAGTCCTTGTCGATACGGAGGTCGAAACGGAACGAGGCGGGGATACGCGAGCCGTTGTAGGTGCCTTGCAGCAGGTTGTTGCCGCCCGAAATCGGGGAGCTGACCGTACGCGAAGCAGTGAAAGGCGTACCCGAACCACCGTTGACCGTCAAGGCGAAACCGGTGTTCGACAGCACTTGGACATCCTTGCCGTTCTTGCGGTGCCAAACAGGACCGTCATAGTTCTTGCCGTCGGCATAACGATAGTCGAGGGTCAGGTTGAAAGCGTGACGACGGTCGGCGTTGGTCGGGAAGGTGGACCTCAGGTTAGGCACACCAGCGGCGATCAGGGCCGAAGCGGTGGAGGTCGACGAACCGGTCATATCGGCAAACTGCAGGGTGTAGCTAGCACGGATACGGGCGTTCTTCGTACGACGCATGTCGTAGCTGGCGGTCAAACCCTTGACAGTACCAAAGTCGAGGTTGCTGTACGAGTTGTAGGCCTTCGGGAAAGCACCGTTGAAACGGTACATCTGAATCATGTTACGAAGCTCGTGGTAGTAACCAGAGATGGTCAGCGAAGAAGTGTTGGTCACCTTCTGCGTGAAACCGAGTTCATACTCGATGGTCTGAGCGGGTTTCAGGTTGGGGTTGGCGATATCGTCAGAAAGTTCGTTGAAGCGATAGTAGTACAGCGGGCTGCAGTAGAAGTCACTGGTAGGACGCTGAGTCAACACATCGTAGTGGGCGAAGAACAAGGCTTCATCTGAAATCGGGAACGAGAAAGCGATACGGGGCATGATGCTCCAAGCGGGATCATAGTCCTTGAAGGAGTTGATGTCGACCTTACGCTTGTCCATGTCGATGTATTGGTCCTTGATCCAAGGCAAAACGCCGGTACCCATGTCGAGGACGTTCGGGTCGCTGATTTCGTCACCGACCTCGTTGTACCAGGTGTTGCCGCTACGGTAACCGACGACAGCGGTCTTCTCGGTCAGCTTGTTGACGTAGATAGCGTAGTCATCACCGATGTTATCGGGGATATCGACCGTCGACTGGTCATCGAGTTGGATGCGGCCGGCTCTCAAGTCGCCCACAGTGTGGTAGTCATAAAGGATATAGGGGTCTTTCAGCACATCTTGGTTGGCATCGAAACGGTCGACACGGACACCGATGTTGAAGATCAGGTCTTTGAAGGCGAACTTGTCTTGGATGTAACCGGCCATATAGATGGGCTGTTGAGCACCAATCGGGCGGGTGAAGACGCCTTCTTCGTCGATATCGTTAAAGAAGTTGGTCAGCGAAGGACGCTCGGTGAGACCGTACTTCTTGTGGCCGTCGTAGGTGTAGCCATAATAGTAGACCGAGAAGTTGGCGTTGCGGGTGAGTTCGTCGGCGCCAAACATGCTCATGTCGAGGCCGCCGTCGACCTTACCGGTCTTCAGGTTGCCGTTGACATCGTAATACTTGATGGTATTGTTGTCGAAGTTATAGGTGTCGATGAGGATCCATTCGGTGCCATCGACGGGCAGGCCCATGGCCTGACGCAGACGGGCGTCGAAGGTGTATTGCATATCCTTGTCGTACAGTCTGTTGTACATGACCGTATCAGCAAAGCCATCATAACTATTGGCATAAGGATTGCTGAGGTCGAGCTCGCGGATATGATAGTTGACGTAGTCGCGCATCAGCGTCCAGTAGTTGGAGCTGTATGACATCTGCGAGTTGTTCTGTTGCTCATATTGGAAGCCCAACTTAATGTCGTGCGAGTTGTCGCCGCGGCCGAGGGTCATAGAACCGTTGACATTGACGGAGATCTGGTCGTTGACGACTTTGCCATAGGAGGCTTGGATGGTGCCAGGCACAGCATAGATGCCATACACACGGCTGGGCGACATGCCGTTGATCAGACCGTTGTTCAGGATGATGTTGGAGAGGTTGTTGTAGTAACCTTCAGCGCCATAGTCCTTATACAAATCGAAATAGTTCTCGGCATAGATAGCGAGGTTGGGGTTGAAGTCGGCCGGAGTGAACTCGACGTTGGTGTCGTAGTAGTTGTTCAGCACCCAGACGTTGCTCAGCGACCTGTATTGGCCGTCGACCATCACCGAGTCGATGCTTCCTTGCAGGAAGTAGTAGTTGGGCTCGCGGGTGGTCATGAACTTACCGAGGTAGCCGTAGGTGAAGACATTGTCCCACAGGTCGGGGTCGCCCGACTGGCTCTTATAACGCGAGTAGTCGGCCTGGAAGCTGTAGTACACGTTGGAGATCAGCGAGGTGCTTTCAGGATCTGAGGGGAAGCGCTGGCTGAAGCGGACATAGCCACGATAGGTGCCCGACTTCGCAAGGTAGTTCTTGTCGGTGTTGAAGTAATACTGGCCTCTGCCGTTGGCATAGTGGCCACCCGACAGCACCATCGAACCACCGAAGGTGAGGTTGGTGTTCTTGCCGGTCTTCACGTCGATCTTACCAGTGAGGTTGACGCTCTGGTTGGCAGTGTTGCTGAGGAAACGGGTGTCGTAGAGGTTGTCCTTGCGCGTGTAAGCAGCGGTTTGGTTCGATCCGGTACCCAGACCCGAGAGGGTCAGCGGGTTTTCGGTGATGTTTTGCAACCAATCGTCTTTGGCCTGCCAGTAGCCGACAGCCGAAGAGTAGCCATACTTGTTGCGCGTGATGTCGAAAGCGAGGAAGAAGCCGAGGAGGGCGTCTTTCTCTTCTTGGCCTTCGGCATTGGTTTTCTTCACCGTCAACAGCGGTCCTTGGAGGCTACCGCCAAGACGACCGTGGCCATAGCCATCGATTGAATACTCAGCTTCGATACCACCACCCCATTGACGGCTGGGGCCCTTTGTCGTCATGTTGATGATACCACCCATGGCGTCGCCGTACATGGCAGGGGTACCACCCAGAATGACGTCCACCTGGTCGATGGCGCTTTGAGGCACGCTTGAGCTACCGATAACCTTCACACCGTCGATGTAGTAGACGGCGCCTTCACGAGAACCACGGATGGAGCCGACTTCACCGTCTTGCGAGAACACGCCACCGACGCTGGCGGCGACGCCTTCTGCCGAACGGACCGGCAACTTCGCGATTTCTTCTGAAGTGATGGTGGCACCTTGCGTGGTGTTATCCGCCGAGATCAGAGGAATTTCGTAATCGATGACCACAACCTCGTCGATCTTGATTGCTCCACTGGTCATCTTGATGGGGTAAAAGGTGATCTTGTTGGCAGGAATGACGATGTTTTTCACAACAAACGCATTGTAGCCGATACAGCTCGCCTTGAGGTCATACGTTCCCGGAGGAATCGGGTTGATGTCGTAGTTACCGTCAAAGTCAGAGGAGGCACCTCCCACTTGCGAACCGCCTTTTTCAACAATGACGTTTGCAAATGGTACCGTTTCTCCTGTTTCATCGGTAATCTTGCCTTTGAGTCTTCCTTGCGACTGAGCCATGGTCATCGTGCAGGTGGCCAGGACGATGGCAAGGGTCATTAGTAAATTTTTAAACATACCTTGTAATTTTATGTAATACTACTTTGTTTGGTGCATAATGGTGCATTAAAAGTCGTCAAAATTACAACCTTATTTGAAAGTACGCAAGAAAAATGTGCATTTTCAGCGTTTTTTTTTCAATAAAAAATCATCTTTTTCTTTATGGTTTTGATTTTCAGCCATTTGTAAATAAACCATTTCGAAACGATTTTTTTCCGCTTCAAGCACACTTTTTCGTGACAAAACCTTCTTAGGCCCTATACCTTTATTAATGAATCGTTTGTGGCCTACAGCGACCGATTCAGAAGAAAGGATTGGTACGCTTGTGGCGCCGCATACGCTCGGCATGGCGCCTATCCTGCCTCATCATCCGCTTGGTCTTCTTGGCCTGACGCTTGTAATGGGCGGTCTTGGCCTTGTCGTAGTTTTTGGCAGCCGCCTTCTCCTGACGCTCCATCTGACGTTCGGCCTTACGGATCGCACGCGACTTCGAAGAGGCACAACCGCTGAAAAGCAACAGCAATACCAGCAGGAAAGCAATGAGTTGGGTAGGTTTCTTCATGACGACTAATTTTGTCGCAAAGATAATATTTTTCCCACAATGGAATACGATTTTCGGAAAAACTTCGTTTCTTTGCAGTCATGAAACACGTGAAACCACACCTATTATTAATAATAATGGCAGTCCTGCCCTTCCTTCATGGATGCCACTCCTTCCCCGAGAACCCCGTCAGGCCCATCCTGCCGACCAGTATCACCATCTACCCCAACACACTTCAATACCAAGAGTTGAATTTCGTCAGCGGATGGCTCTACCTGACACCCGACGTCGAGAGCACCAGTCGGGGCATCATCGTCTACAAACTCAGCGACTACGAGTTTCTGGCCTACGATCGCATCCCGCCCAACGACCCCGACGCATGCACCGACAGCCAGGGCAACACCACACGTTTAGTAGTGGAATTTCCATACGTGGTCGACCACTGCAACAATGCCTACTACAACATCCTCAACGGACAAATCATCATCAGCGAAGATTTCAACATGGTGCCCAACTTTCCCACCGACGGCACCACCATCTTCCCCTTGGTGCAATACCACACCATGTATGACGGCAGCAAACTGGTCATCTCCAACTAAGGATTAAAACAATTTATATTGTTTATAATCAATTATTTACATTCATTTTGTTGATACTTGTTGAAAAAGTGGAGATGCTTTTTCTTGCCCAGTTCTTGGACTTGGGCTACTTTTGCAGCGTAATCGTAATACTACTGAATTTGGTGCATCAAAATATACGCGGCGGCGTATAACGACGAGGCTCGTCTCATAAGGACGGGCCTCAGTCGTCTCCCATGATACGGGTCTGACGCTCGATGGATTCCTGATGCACGGCCTCAAACACCTTATTAATTAATATAGGCGACAAGCCCATGTCTTGACCCACGGCCAATAGCTCCTCAAGGACGTGTTTCCAACGGTCCATCTGCACCACAGCTACATTGTTCAGCTTCTTGTATTCGCCAATCCGCGCACTCACCTCCATACGACGCGCCAACAGCTGCAGCAGCTCTGCATCGATATCGTCGATCTCGCCACGCAACCCTGCGAGGTCGCGTTCCACTCCTCCTGCTTGCTTGGCACGAAAGGTCAAAGCCGACAGCATCGTCCTCAAAGCGTCGGGGGTGATCTGTTGTTGGGCATCGGTGAGCGCCTCATCAGGATTAATGTGGCACTCTATCATTAATCCGTCGCAGGCGAGGTCGAGGGCCTTCTGAGCCGTGGCTTGCAGCAACTCACGATTGCCGCAGATGTGGCTCACATCAGTGATGACGGGCACGTCGAGGCGACGCGTCAGCTCGATAGGGATTTCCCACATGGGTGCATTACGGTAGGGCGACTCCTTATAATGCGCAAAGCCGCGATGGATGGCAGCCAATCGTGTCAGGCCCGACTTATAGAAGCGTTCGAAAGCACCGACCCAGAGGTTGAGGTCAGGCGCGACCGGATTCTTGATGAACACGGGGACGTCAGTGCCACGCAGGGCATCGGCCAGCTGCTGCACAGAGAACGGATTGACCACCGTGCGGGCGCCGACCCACAGGGCATCGACACCATACTTCATTGCCAGCTCGACATGTTCGGGTGTGGCCACCTCAGTGATGACAGGCAGGCCCGTGGCCTGCTTCGCCTCGCGGAGCCATACAAGGCCCTGCTCTCCCCTGCCCTCAAAGGCATCGGGGCGGGTACGCGGCTTCCAGATGCCGCCACGTAGCATCGTCACCTCGGGAATTTGGGCCAGGGCTTGCGCCGTGGCGAGGATCTGCGCTTCGCTTTCTACGCTACAGGGACCAGCGATGATCCATGATGTGTCAGTGGATGGGGTTGTAAAAGCAGGGGATGAATCCGCCTGCTTAATGTCCTGCACCCCTACGGGGTTCTGTGCGAGTCCCGTAGGGACGCAGGACGATAGGCAGGTAGTGGATGGAACTCCTGCCGACAAACAACCATCCGATTCCGATGAAACCCCGTAGGGGTGTAGGATATCCGTCCGTTCAGTCCCCAAATGTATATCGTTCGTCATATTCGATTCCATACGCATTTAACGTTTCGCAATATTCGTCATGATACGATTTCGTTTTATGATGTTCCGCCTGACCGAAGATGTATTTTTTGGTACGACCCATTAACGACGGACTTACACTAAACGCGCCATAACCCTCTTGCCATTGGAACGATTCATAATACACATCTAACGTCTTCAGCCATTTGCTGCTTTTCGCCTTGATGGCACGGACAAAATCCGACATGGTGACCGTTTTCGGCAATGTAGTCAAAATATGTATATGGTCACATACGCCACCCACGGCAAACGGTATCGAACCTTCGGTACGGATAATGCCACCTATGTATTCAAACACGCGACTTAGATCCTCATCGCGCATCACGATACCAGTGCTTTTCGTGTGAAAAACAATGTGCGTGTATAATTGGGTATATGTATTGGCCATATCAATTGCAAAAGTACAACAAATTCAAACCATCATTGCGTTTTTTTTCGTTACTTTGCATTTTTATTGAATCATCGGCAATATAGAATTACATTATACAATGAAAAGAGTAGAAATCAAGCAAGCCTTGCAGATGCAAGCATCTGACAATGAGATTACTGTGATGGGATGGGTGCGCAACAAGCGCGGCAGCAAGAACGTGGCCTTCATCGCCCTCAACGACGGCTCCACCATCAACAACCTGCAATTGGTCATCGACCTGAACGTCATCCCCGAGGAGAAACTGGCATTAATGCATGCCGGCGCCTCGCTGTGGGCCAAAGGTGTCCTCGTCGCCTCGATGGGCAGCGGCCAGGCTGTGGAACTCTCCGTGAAGGAGATCGGGCTGTTCGGTCCCGCCAACCCCGATGAATACCCGCTGCAACCCAAGAAACACTCGTTGGAGTTCCTGCGCGACATCGCCCACCTGCGCTTCCGCACCAACACCTTCGGCGCCGTCATGCGTCTGCGCCACTCCATGGTGTTCGCCATCCACAAGTTCTTCACCGAGCGAGGCTTCTATAACGTCCATACACCATTAATCACCGCCTCCGACGCTGAAGGCGCCGGCGAGATGTTCCAAGTGACCACCCTAGACCTCAACAACGTCCCTCGCGATGAGCAGGGCAACATCGACTACAAGCAGGACTTCTTCGGCAAGTCGACCAACCTCACCGTGTCGGGTCAGCTCGAAGGCGAACTGGCAGCCACGGCCTTAGGCAAGATCTACACCTTCGGTCCCACCTTCCGTGCCGAGAACTCCAACACGACACGCCACTTAGCCGAGTTCTGGATGATCGAGCCCGAGATGGCCTTCTACGACATCAACGACAACATGGACCTAGCCGAGGAGATGCTAAAATACTTGATCCAATATGCTTTAGACAACAACATGGATGACCTCCAGTTCCTTAGCAAACGCCTCCAAGACGAAGAGAAAGGCAAGAAAGAAGAAGACAAGTCCATGGAACTCATCAGCAAGCTACATTTCGTGCTCGAGCATGAGTTCGTGCGCCTGACCTACACCGAGGCCATCGACATCCTGCGCAACTCCAACTACAACAAGAAGGGTAAGTTCCAGTATCCCGTCGACGGCTGGGGCGTCGACCTGCAGTCGGAGCACGAGCGTTACCTCGTCGAGAAGCACTTCAAGAAGCCTGTCATCCTTACCGACTACCCGAAGGAAATCAAAGCCTTCTACATGAAGCAGAACGAAGACGGCAAGACCGTCCGCGCCATGGACGTGCTCTTCCCCGGCATCGGCGAGATCATCGGTGGCTCGGAGCGTGAGACTGATATCAACAAGATCCTGGACCGCATGCACGAAGTCGGCATCCCCGAGGAAAGCATGAACTGGTACCTCGACAGCCGCCGCTTCGGCTCGGTGCCGCATTCGGGCTACGGCCTCGGCTTCGAGCGTCTGCTGCTCTTCATCACTGGTATGACCAACATCCGCGACGTCATCCCGTTCCCACGTACACCTAAAAACTGCTTGTATTAATTTAATCGACACGAGACTGCGGGACTACGGGACTGCGAGACAGCAAAACGACCCGAAGTCCCGAAGTCTCGAAGTCACGCGTCAAAATAAGTATTATGCCTAACCAACGATTGACTCAAACCCAGCGGCAGGAGCTGAAGCTCTCGCCACAGCAGATCCAGCTGATGAAGCTGTTGCAGCTGCCATTGATCGAACTCGAACAAC
>CAMYYV010000050.1 GCA_947303625.1 uncultured Bacteroidales bacterium
ACTGGATCGACCCGCGCAACCGTTACATCAACTCACTGCTGGTGGGCTGCGGCCTCCCCGGCGGTATGATGGGCTCGCTGATGGCCGACCTCAAGCCAGTGCACGCTGCCATCAACATGAACCGCGAGAAACAAGGTCTGCCGGCGCTGAGCGAAGACGAGATGCTCGTTGAACTCTTCCAAGAGGTTCAAGATATCTGGCCGAAACTCGGCAATCCGCCTTTGGTCACCCCGTTCAGCCAATACACCAAGAACATCGCCTTGATGAACCTCTTCGCACTCAGCAAAGGCGAGCCGCGTTACGAGACCTCCATCGACCCGGCCGCATGGGACATGATCCTCGGCAAGGCAGGCAAACTGCCGGGCACCTTGGCTCCTGAGATCGTGGAACTTGCCAAGAAGAAAGGCTTGGAGTTCTTCACGGGCAACCCACAAGACAACTACCCGAACGCATTACCTCACTTCATCGAGATGATGGAGAAAGAAGGCTGGGACCGCGGTCAGGACGACGAGGAACTCTTCGAGTTTGCCATGCACGAGAAGCAATATCGTGAGTACAAGTCGGGTGAGGCCAAACGCCGTTTCAATCAGGAGCTGGAATCCAAGATGAAGGCCAAGTTCGAGAAGGCTGGCGGCGAGGTCAAGATCCCGGACCTGCGTGCCTTGCGTCACCCCAACGCCGAGCCTGTTGTCGCCCCCGTAAGCGGCATCGTGATGTGGGAGGTGGACTTCGACGACAAGAGCATTGCCCCTGCCCCTGGAAAGGTCTACAAAGAAGGCGACCTGCTGTGCGCCATCAACAGCGAGCACGGCATGGAACCCGTCTATGCGCTTTGGTCAGGCAAGATTGTCGAGGCCACGGCCGAGCAAGGCAAGCGCGTTACGAAGGGTGAAACCATTGCTTTTATAGAAAAATAAAGCCTCTTCGGAGATTTTTTTCCAAAAAACTTGATTCTTGGGCATGTAAATTGCTATTTTTGCCTCGTTTTGAAAATTGAAAACAACAAACCTTAATTACTTAACCTAATTATTAACTAAAACTTAATCAAAATGAAAAAGTTATTTTTAGTCTTAGCACTTGCCTTCGCAGGCATTTTCACTGCTAACGCACAAACTTGGATCGGTGGTGGCATCGGTGCCCAAATCTATGACAACCACACCCAATTCTCCATTTCGCCTGAAGTTGGCTACAACATCAACAATCACTGGACGGTAGCCCTCGGTGCAAGCTACAACTTCACCCAAGACAAGGACCTGTTGGACGAGACTTATACCATTAACACACTGAGCCTCGAGCCTTACGTCCGTTACATTGGCGGCACCATCGGCAAGAAGTTCTCCTTGTTTGTCGACCTGACTGGCGATTTCGGTCTGCTTGACGCTTCTGGCTATGCCGTGAGCCTCCGTCCTGGTGTGGCTTGGGCTGCTACCGAGAAGTTCACTGCTGCCTTCCGCTTTGGTTTCGCTGGCTACGACCACGGTTTCTATGCCCCCAACAACGGTTTCTTCCTGAATTGCGAGACCGTCGCCCCTGAAATCAGATTCTACTACAGCTTCTAAACTTATCGAGCTTAATTCATACTTTTTAAGCAACCCATACAAAAAGAGAGACTCGCAAGAGCCTCTCTTTTTTTGTGATCTCATAACTTACTAGTACCTCGTCACAAAGCGATGTGCTGACGAGATCTTTGATTCTATTCCATCGGGAGCAACCACGTGGATGCCGTCGTCGCCGACGTATGCCAGCCTGCCATCGCCTAACCAGCCATAACAAGCACCCTGATAGTCGCTGACCAACGCCTTCTGCACCTTGCCATCGAGAGAGGCAAAACATAGCGGTCCATGGCCGACATGGCCCCAATCGATGGGCGCCGCAAACAAGACGCAATTGCGCGTAGGACCGATAGCAAGCAACTCAAACTGCGGTTCGTAGGAATACTCGCCCTTGAAACTGTCAAAGTCGATTTGATTGCTCAGGCAGATGCTGTCCCCGTTTGCGACATAGTAATAATAGGCTTTATAACCTTCCCCTTCCTCGTCTTCTTCCATCTCCAGCTCTTCTTCCACCTTGACGAACAGGTCCTCGTCGTTCGGAAGCTCTTCTGCAGACAGATCGGCATCGTCTTCTTCTAAAGCAGTATAGTTATCCCCTTTCTTTTGGTTACTGGGATTGTAAGCCCTCAAATCCGTGAATTCAGCATACTCATCAAATAAATTGTATCTAATCGTGATCACGGGGATCTTCCCTTCGCACTTCATGGGTGCGACCACGTCGCCGTCCCCTGAAGAACAGTCACTCCGTTTCAAGCCCCATCCAGTGAGCATCTCCTGGTTCGGCCCCCAGTGACTCAAATCGAATTTCTTCAGATAGAGGTCATCCCCGATGGCCACAGTGTAATAGAAATCATTCTCATGAAACACCCCATTAAGCACATAGTCCTTCTCGGTAGTTAAAGGGATAAATATGTTATGGGCGGGGTTGCAGAGCGTCACCTTTCCGTCATCAATAATGGCCATGTCGCAATTGCCGAGGTCGACCTGGTTTTCTTTGAAAGGATTGGTAAGCTTGCCATCAGGTTGAAGGAAGAACCGTTCGGCGCCTTCGAGGATGGTGGAAGTGGAGCCGTCGGGTGCGTCGACTTTGACAGCAGGTCCCTTGCCCACATAGACCAAGGAACCGTCGGCAAGAAAGCCCGGCGCAGGTGTCCGAGTGTCGCAGTCGGTCAGCACCCTTTGGGTTTTGCCATCCGCACTGGCCACACAGTAATACGCCCATCCTAGATCAACGTGAACAGTGGCACAATAGACGATCTGTGTGCCGTCGGGACTGATGGTGACAGGAGAAAAATCCATATCCTCCATATTCTCTTCGCCACCCAGGACTTTCGCAAAGTCGATCCGATCACTCAGACACACTTTTCCTTTCGGAGTTGCATAATAGAACTGACGCCCTTCCGTGTAGAAATGATCCAAGAAATGTATGGGGAAGCACACCAGACTGTGTTCTTCGAAGTCTATCCCTTCTGTCTTGCCGGAAGCGATGTTGCACATCTCAAAGTTGAAATGATCGTCGCCTTCATAAGAATTGCAAAACAGAAAAAGGTTTTCCATGCTGTCGTCCATCTCAAGGTCGTAGACACCATCGCCAAACAAGATATCCGTGGCCTGGTCCAGCGTTATTTGCCAATCGGCGCACACCTTGGGTTGGAGATCGGTTTCTGACAGGTCAAGAGTCTTCAGAACCAAATCCTGCCCATGAGCCGTGGTGTAAAACAGATGGTTGCTGTCGTCGAGCGCCAGGTTGACCACACTATCTTTCTCGGCTTCATAGGGCGTCAGTGTTTGGGTCGCATGGTTATAGAACTGCAGTTGCCCTTGGTGAATGATCACCATGTCGACACCAGACAGATGCTTCGTAGTCGGCTTTGGGCTGCTACCTTCGCAGCCCATCAGCCCAAACACCATGACAGCCAACAGAAAGAAGACAGTCTTTTTCATTTCAAGTGCTTCCAAATACCATTTTAATGGGCTGTCACGAATCTGCTGCCTGACGTTAGCTTCGCGATGGTACCGTCGGGAGCAACCGTCTTGATGCCTTCTTCGTCGGCGAAAGCCAGCTTGTTATTGCCCAGAAACCCGTAGCAAGCATCATAGGCCAAGATCTTTTGGATCTTGCCGTCGAGAGTGGCGAAACACACCGGGCCACGACCGCCACGGCCCCATTCCATAATGGCAGCGTAGGCCGCGCAATCACCTTCAGGGCTAAGGGCCAGGAAGGTGAACTGGGGTTCGGCATCCCATCCCTCATATTTGCCTTCATGGAAATTGATTTTGTCGCTGATGCAGACCAGATGCTCAGGCAATTCTTCCTCACTATACATGCCAAAATCTTCGGGGCAGTAATAGTATTGCGACTTCTCTCCACCCTCTTCGATAGGCATAGTAATGAAATGCACGTTGTCGATGAAAGACTCATAGGCAATAAAGGCATCATCCACGCCTTCGGGCCAACCTTCGCTCAAGGTTTTTTCATCAGGCATATAGTATTTCTCATCAATGAAGCCCTTGCACATCTCGCCCATATTATACTCTATACCAACTATTGGAACCTCGAAATAAAAGACCATCGATGCGTACTTCTCGCAGCTTTCATCGTAGCAGTCGTTCAGCTTCAGTCCCCAGTCGACGAGCTCGACCGGAGCAGGTGCCTCTGCCGTAAGGTCGATCTTTCTGAGATAGAGTTCATCGGCGACTGAAACAGTGTAATAGAATGCATCTTCATCATCGAACACTCCACTGACCACATAATCCTTTTCGGCGGTGAAAGGGACGAAGGCGTTGGTGGACGAATTGTAGAAAGTCACTTTTCCGTCTTCAAAGACGGCCATGTCGCAGCCTTTCAGGGAAGCGGCGGCAGATGGGTTTTCATTGACAGGTTTCGTGTTAGGGTCACAGCTCATCATTCCGAGTGTCGCGACCATCATGAGTAGAAAGAATGCTTTTTTCATTTTTAGTTATTATTTAAAGTTTTCATTTTCATTCTATTGTTACAAACATTTTGCCATCTGAAATCTTCGTGATGGTGCCATCAGCGGCCACAGCCTTGACTCCTTCATTGTCGGAATAGGCCAGTCGGCCATCGCTGAGCCAGCCATAATAGCCGCCCTGGACATTGGTGCCTTCCAAGGCCATCTTCACCTTGCCGTCGACGGTGGCGAAGCAAAGCGGTCCGCTTCCACCTTTGGGGCCTAATTCAGTATAGTAGGCATAGGCGATGCAATCGTGGGAGGGCGAGATGGAATACACTTCCAGCTTGTTTTCTTCCACCTCCGAAGGGATGTCGAGGTCGAACCTTGACAGGTTCACCAGCTTCAGTTCACGCATGAGTTTATCACGCTTAGCCATCTCGTCGTCGGTGTTGTATTCATCAGGCCAGTAGTCGACCTTCATCTTGCTTTCGCTGATGTAGTATTGGTAGCCACTGAACACGCACAGGTCTTCAACTATGCCACAATCGATCCCGGTCAGCAGGGCACCATAGGGGCTGTTGGGGGATTTGGCTGTCACATGATGCATCGACGAAACCATCCCGCAGCTTTCAGAGACGCAATCGCTCAGTTTACGCTCCCAGTCGGTGATGAGGGCCGGGTAGCTCGACATACCATAGTTGAAGAAGACCTCTTTCAGATAGAGCTCGTCACCGATGGCGACCGTGTAATAGAAGTCTTCGGCACCATAATAGGCACCGTTGACCACGTAGTCTTTTTCGGCCTCGAAAGGAACGAAAGTGTTGGTGGTGGAGTTATAGAAAGTCACTTTGCCTTTGTCGAAGATGGCCATGTCGCAACCCATCAGAGAGGCTTGTTCTTTTTTCGGTTTCAACGTTGTGCCAAAAGGATTAATGCAGAACACCTCGGCATCGGAGACCAGCGTCGACACCGCGCCTTGGGGATTTATGATCTTGATGCAGCCACGGGTGTTGTTCCATTCGGGATCGTAGTCGGGGTCGCTCTCCGGGCGAGGTTCACGTCCCGCATAGACCATCGTGCCATCCTCAAACCATTGCGGGGCAAGGCCATCCATATAGGAATCCAGCAAGGTCTGGTTCTGACCGTCGCTGGAGGCGACACAATAGAAACCACCGCTCTCCTCGAGCTCGCCTTTTACGCTATATACGACCTTCTTACCATCGGGGCTCATGTTCACCGGGCGGAATGACTCTTCGTCCATCACCTCTTCGTAGGCATCGAACGCAGGCTTAAAGTCGATTTTGTCGTTCAGGCAGACAGGACCTTCCGGGCTGGCATAATAGAATTTACCCAACTCCACATAGAAACGGTCATCTCCGAAGCCTCCAATACTGGCTTCACAATACTCATCCCAACTCAAGCTTTTCGTTTGGCCGGAAGCAAGATTGTAGACCTGGGCAGAGGGATCAAAACCATTGACTTCGCTGCTGACCATATAGAGGTTCTCCATGTTGTCGTCCATGAAGATGCCAAATCCGCGGCGCGAGAGCCAATGGTGTTGTAACGACCTATACTGGTCGGGAGTCAGTTCCCAGTTGCCGCACAGCTTGGGTTGAGGGCGTGATTCCAGCAGGTTGATGGACTTCAGCTCCAAAACCCCTTGTTTGTTGGTGGTGTAATACAAATGGTTGTCGTTGTCGAACGCAAGAAACACCACGCTGTCGGTTTCGGTTTCAAACGGCGTGAGTTTCTGGGTCGCATGGTTGTAGAATTGCAATTGTCCATGGTCGATAATTGCCATATCGACATCGGACTTGCCGTTTTTACCGGGCTTGGAGTCATTGCCGCAGCTTATAAGCCCGAAGGCGGCTACTACTATGAGAACGAATAGTGTTTTTTTCATGATGTGTGTATTTTAATGATTTATTGATTGTTTCGTCACAAAATCGTTGCAAGGAGCGACAATCTCGGTGTGGCCATCAGGATAGATGCGCTTGATGCAATGGGAACGATAATGCCAGTTGGCATCGTTATCGGGATCGTCGGGCGGAAGGGGTGCCTCGCCAACATAGACCAAAGAACCGTCTTCAAGCCACTCGGCAGTAAAGCCCGTGCAGTCGGTGTCTTCCAGCGGCATCTGGAGCTTACCATCGACGCTAGAAATCGCCAGGATGCCATGTGCGAAATCGCCCCATTCCACGATGATCATATAGAGTATCTTTGTGTCGTCGGGCGATGAGGAAACGAATTCAAACTCAGGACCTTCAAAGTATTCGGGTGAAGAAGCATAGGATGCGCAGTTAATCCGGTCGGTAAGGCACACATAGTTGCCATCGTTGCCGTCTGTCATATAATACTGCTCTTCCTTTTGTCTGAGACAGCTACGGAGTTCGTCGGCAGCGTTGGCATAGTATTGGTTTTCGTCTGTCTGTTCTTCGTCATCGGAGATTTGCATGGCCTGGTATTCTTCCTCCCATTTCCATGACCATTCGGTGATTTTGCCTGTTTCAATGTCATAGAGTTTCTTTTTGGTGAACCAATAGCCATCCCAACTGAATTCGTAATTCAAACCCAATATGTTTCTTCCATAGTAATACTCCAATGGCGATACCGTACCGTAGGTCTCGGTCACGCACTTTTCGAAGGGAACGCCCCAATCGGCGAGTTGTTGGGGCTGAGGGTCGGGCTGTCCGAGGTCGACGCAGCGCAACAAGATCTTGGGGTTACGGGCCACGCAGTAATACACCTTGTTGTCAGATAAGAAGGCACAATTGACCACGCTATCGGTCTCAGCCTCATAAGGCATAAGTGTTTGATCTTTGCTGTTGTAGAAAACGAGTTTGCCATTATCGAGCATGGCCATGTCGCATTGACTGAGATCGGCAGGTTGGGGGGCGACAGAGTCCGTTTTTGCAACAACATTCACATTGACGGACACTTCCACGCTGTCGATGTTCGTCGTTACGCTGTTCGGGTCGGGTTTGATGGTAATATTGCAGCCGACGAGACCCGTCGTCAGCACTAAAAGCAAGAGATATAAGTGTTTTTTCATCGTGCTATAAGTTTGTTTCTGTGATTATCCTGAATAGGGTTATTTGTCCAAATGCATACGGATTCTCGAGGCCAAGATGTCGACCACCACGGGGCTTGAGCCGCGTGGCAGGATGATGTCGGCGCAACGCTTGGTGGGCTCGATGAACTGCTGGTGCATGGGTTTGACGAAGGTCTGGTAATGGCGAAGCACATCCTCCCAAGTGCGTCCGCGCTCGGCGATGTCGCGGCGGATGATGCGCATCAGGCGTTCGTCGCCATCGGTATCCACAAACACCTTGATATCCATGCGTTTGCGCAGCTCCTCGTTGACCAGCACCATGATGCCTTCTACGATAATGACCTCGGTGGGATGTACATAAATGACCTCTTTTGAGCGTGCGCAGGTCACATAGGTATAGATGGGCATTGGGATGGTCTCGCCTTTTTTGAGGCGGTCGAGGTGGTCGATGAGCAGGTCCCACTCGATGGCATCAGGGTGGTCGAAGTTGATCTGCTTCTTCTCTTCGGGCGTTTTGTCGCCGTTGTCGAAGTAATAGGCATCTTGCGAAATGACTGATACTGAGTTCTCTGGAAGCTGGCTGACCAGCTCCTTGACGACGGTGGTCTTCCCTGAGCCCGATCCGCCTGCGATTCCAATGACTAACATAATCTTATGGTTTTTGAGCGTGTCGAAAAAATGGTTTTAGATGGCACAAAGATAGGAATTATTTAATTCAGAATGAGGAATTCGGAATGAGGAATTGAAAAAACAATGAAGTGCATTCGTTTTTTCAGTAGTTTTGCCCAAAATTTCAAAGACAGAATTATGAAAACCATGCACAAAATCACGGGGTTACTCACACTCGCCGCTGTTTTAGGGTTTTGCAGTTGCGGCCCAAAGTTGCCTGAACTCCCCGTCACGGAGGTGACTCCTTATTTCGCCGATGCTGCCAAGACCCATGCCATCGACACGGCATTTTATGCAGTGAAAGACGCTCAAGGCCAAAAGATCGGCACCGTCTTGTTCTCGTCGCCCTATTCCGACGCTGTGAAGGGATTCAACGGACCTACACCTTTATTAATAGCCATGGATGCCAACGGTTGCATCAAGAATGTGGTCTTGTTGGAGAATCAGGAGACACCCGTCTATGCCCAACGTGTCGTTGACGGCGGCCTCTACGAAGCCTGGAACGGTCTCACCGTCGAGGAGGCTCTTGGCAAGGACGTTGACGCCGTGACTGGTGCCACCTTCACTTCCAACGGCGTGAAGAATAGCCTCGTGGCCCGCCTAAAGGCCTATCAGCGACAGCTGAAGAAGTAAGGCAAAATTGGTATGGTTTTTGCATTTTCATAGGGCATAATCCATAAAAACGACTGCCTTATGAAAAAGCTCATGTTATCAATTTGCCTCTTGCTGACCATTGCTGTCACTGCTGAGGCCCAGATGCGTCCACCTCATCCGCGCCACCGCCACATGCCCAGAAGAACCGCGGTGCAGCCCCGCGAACGTCAAGCCCCACGACTCTATAGTCCTGTCGGAGAGTTTCGTTTCCACGTCTATGGTGAGTTAGGTTCCAACGACTTCGGAGCCGTGTTCATGCACGAGATCCCCTATCACTTCAGTGTGGGCGGCATGGCCGAATACCAAGTCGGGCACCTCACCAGCCTCGGCGTAGGCGCCGAATACTATTCGAGCTATGGCGAACACTGCCGCCTGTTCGAGAACATGCAGCAGACCTACATCCACACGTTGCCCATCTATGCCAACCTGAAACTCACGCTGCCCAACACGCCCATCAGCCCCTTCGTCGAGGGACGCATCGGCTATTCGGTGCCCTTGGGCACGGTGACCTGCGACAATCCGGAAGGCGTGTTTCATTACAAGTCGACGGGATTGTACACGGGCGGTGCCGTGGGCCTCATGATCTATCGTGTCAACCTTAGCTTCGGCGTGTCGGCCATCGATGTGGTCGACGCCGACCTCGGCTTCAACGGCGGACGGCAGGATGTCATCACCGATTACTACGTGAGACTGTCGTACGCGTTCTGATCAATAAAACAATATAGGGAAAACAGGTAGAGACGGTGTGACACCGTCTCTACATTTATTATTCGTCGGAATCGTCATCTGTTAAGACGTTGCACGCAACGTCTCTACCTTCCAAAACAATGACAATTTCCCCCTTGATTTCCTTCTTGGAGAAATGTTCAATCACCTCAGCCAAGGTGCCGCGAGCGTTTTCCTCATGGATCTTGGTCAGCTCGCGTGCGACGCTGACCCTACGCTCCGGTCCACACACCTCGGCCAGCTGCTGCAAGGTCTTCAGCAAGCGGAACGGCGACTCGTAGAGGATAGTGGTATAAGGATAGTTGGCCACGGCCTGCAACTTGGTCTGGCGACCTTTCTTGTGCGGCAGGAAGCCCTCGAAGATGAACTTCTCGGCAGGCAGCCCCGAGTTGACCAAGGCAGGTACAAAGGCCGTCGGGCCAGGCAGGCACTCCACCTCGATGCCACGCCTGACACACTCGCGCACCAGCAGAAAGCCGGGGTCGGAGATGGCAGGTGTCCCTGCGTCGGTGACCAAGGCCAAGGTCTCGCCGGCCAGGATGCGGTCGGCGACACGTTCCACCACCTGATGCTCGTTGCGGATATGGAAGGCCGTCAAGGGCTTGCTGATATCGAGATGACGCAATAGGTTGCCCGAGGTGCGCGTATCCTCGGCGAGGATGCCGTCCACCTCCTTCAAGATGCGGATGGCCCGCAGCGTGATGTCTTCCAAATTGCCTATCGGCGTGGGTACAAGAAAGAGCTTCGACATGGCTTATTCAAACTTGCGGGAGACCAGCTCCTTGAGTTTCTGGTAGGCCTCGTTGCTGCTGTTCCACTGCAGTTCGATCTTCAGTTCGTTCAGGTAGATCAAGGCGCCATTGAGGGTCTTCAGGTCGTTGAGGTTGTCGATGGATTTGTTGTACTTCTCCATGCTACCGCCAAACAACTCGTTGACGAACAAGAATTTGTCATTGATTCCAATGACTGATTTCAGGTCGCGGATAGGGTTTTGCTGCAGCTTGGCCGCCAACGACTTGTCCTCGCCCATCATCTTCTCACCCAACACCTCAGGTGTCGCCAACTCAAAGTCGGCATCATCGTGTTCAAAGAAGCCAGACACCGAGCCAGAGTCTTGCCTTGTGATCTCTTCTTCGGGGACGACAGGACCTTCCATCTTTGGCATCACCAAGGGGTTGTCCAGTATCAAGTCGTCGCCATGCACGCGGTCGCGCTCCGGAATCTGGTCTTCGGGCACGGCCTCCATCACATGGACCACCTTACCGGTGCTTTCCGTCGTGGCCGTCGGCGCTTTCTCCTCAGCGGGGATGTCTTCGAAGCGGAAGAAGAATCCAAACTCATCGCCCAAGGGTTTTTCTTCAGCCTCGACAGGTTGGTCTTTCACGGTCTCAACGACTTGTGGCTTCTCCTCGACAGGCATCTCCACTATGGGAGCTGGCTGTTCGACAGGGATTTCCTTCGCCGCAATCGGTTGCTCGACAGGAGCCTCTTCTTGGGCAGGCATCTCTGCCACTGGAGCAGGCACCTCTTCGGGCTCTGGCTCTTCCTCCAGGACTTCTTCGGGTGTGTCTTGGCTCATGCCACCAAAGAGACCCACAAGGTCGTCGGCATCGAAAGGAAGGTCCTCGTCGCCGACCTCTTCACCCAAATTGATGGCACAAAGTTGGTCGTAAAGGGTGTGCGTGCGGTTCATCAGCACGTCCAGATCGAGGAGTTCGATGGGTTTTTCGTTTCTTAAAAGGTAGTTGACCTGTTGGTATAACAAACTGATTTCCTGCTTTATAGCAAGCAATCTTTCTTTTTGGTTCTCGAATTTTTCGTTCATATGGAAATTCTCTTTATCTTTGCCTTTAAAATCCCCCTTGCCCCCTTTGAAAGGGGGAAAAGAAAGTGCTAAAGTACAACTTTTCTTTAGTACGACAAACTCTTTAACCAATTTTATTTGTCATGTTCCTTGAAAAAGATTCTCATAATAGGTCGCAAGGCTGGATCGAAGTGATTTGCGGCTCCATGTTTTCAGGTAAGACGGAGGAGTTGATCCGTCGGTTGAAGCGCGCCAAGATTGCCAAGCTGAAGGTGGAGATCTTCAAGCCGGGCGTCGACACGCGTTATAGCGAGGAAGACGTGGTGTCGCACAATGCCACGGCTTTGCACTCCATCCCCGTGGAGAGTGCCAGTGAGATTCTTTTCTATGCCAACGACGTGGATGTCATCGGCATCGACGAGGCCCAATTCCTTGACGATGAGTTGCCTAACGTGTGCGAGCAGCTGGCCAACCAAGGCGTGCGCGTCATCATCGCGGGTTTGGACATGGACTTCATGGGCAAGCCTTTCGGTCCCATGCCCAGGCTGATGGCCATCGCCGAAGACGTCACCAAGGTACATGCCATCTGCGTGCGCTGCGGCAGTCCCGCGCAGTTCTCGCACCGCACCATCGCGGGCGACAAATTGGTGGTGTTGGGCGAGACGGAGAGTTATGAGCCGTTGTGCAGGGCTTGCTACCTCAAGGCTCGGGAGGAACGCGAGCAGAAGATTATTGGATAACTATCTTCTGCGTCTTCACGTCGGTGCCGTTGATGAGGCGCAACACGGGCTGTCACATAAAACAGCATCCGCCGCGTCTCCTTGCGGAGGCTCGGCGGATGGGGAATCTCAAGTGATTAATGGAGAGGGACTACAGATACTTTTCCACGAACTCCGTAGGCGATAGGATTTCCATCTTCGAAGTGTCGGCGTTACTGTAGTCGCGCAAGTTGATGGTGACGAACGTGTCGCATTTGGCTTGCAGGGCGCACTGGTATTGGAAACTGTCTTCCACATCATCAAAGGCCGGGTCGTTGACACCCTGAATAATGCGCTTTTGGTTGAGGCCAGCGGCTGTGACCATCGACATCACCGTGTTGAGTGTCGTGCGCAAACGCAAGGTCTGCTCGGGACGGTGGATGTTCTGCCGTTTCAGTTCCATACGAATGAGGTAAGTCAGTGTATAAACGCAACCCACGGATACCACGGCCTTGATTTTGCCGTCCTCAATGGCACTTAGCAGTTGACCGACGGCCTGACATTCGCGCCTCTGCTCGAAATATTCGAGGAAGATATTGGTGTCGAGGAATACTTTCATCGTCGGTCACTATTAAATGTCATATTTTTCCTGAAGATACTCTTCAAGAAGCTCTTCTTGCGTGGCATCAGAACTGAAGATGCCGCATAGAGCTTCATGGCGATAGTGGCGCTTAGACATGGCCGAGTCGATGAGATGTTGTGCGTAGGCAGTGAGCTGCTGCTGAAGCAAATCAATGCGGTACGACTTAGGGACAACGACTGGTACGTTGATAGTTTGGGTTTCCATAATCATATTATATTCAGTTTTAACTCACTTCGTATCGTTTAATCTTCAATTTCAACCGCAAAGATACACAACTTTTTCAGAAAGTGCTTGTTTTTTCGACAAAAACCTTCACCTGTAGAGATTCCCGGTACGCGCGGGGAATCGAAGATTAGCTACGCTGAAATCACAGATTCGACGTTAGTCAATGCAGAGCATTTCGACGTAATCAATGGAGTCTGTCGTTTATGTAACTAGCGGCGGCTTTGCTCCCATACGCGCTTCGCGTCATTGCGAGGAATGAAGCAATCTAGATAAAGAGCTTTTACACTAGATTGCTTCGTCGTTCCTCCTCGCAATGACGCGAGACTGCGAGACGCAGGACACCTGCCGGGGTGCTGCCTGTCGGGATGCCGCAGCAGCCATGTCATCCTTGCGCAGGCTTGTGCGTCGGCTGGGATCTGTGGCTGCGTCCGCCTGCTGTCTTACGCCTTAAGCGCAGGGACTCACGTCGCCTGCTTATTGGCTGTCGCCCCTACGGGGCTGTAGGTCAGCAGCCATGTCATCCCTGCGCAGGCCTGTGCGTCGACTGGGATCTATGGTTGCGTCTAAGGGCACAAAAGTACGAAAATAATGCATTGGTAGCGTGTGTTTTGCGAAATTTATATATTTTTGCGGTCGGAAACTAAAAACGTTGGGATTATGACGACATTTGCACTGAACAATCTTTGGACCTACCTGCAAGGGCTTTCCCTCTCACGAGCCGAACGAGAATGGCTTGCAGGAAAACTCACCGAGCCGGTGGACAATGCAGCCGCTAATGAGAAGGAAGAACCAATCAGCCTGACATTGAAGGACTTGGTTATTCCTGACAAACTGCGTCGCAAGCGCGGCTGCATCAAACT
>CAMYYV010000051.1 GCA_947303625.1 uncultured Bacteroidales bacterium
GCGGTGCCGACTTCGGCATGGGCGATGCCAACGGCCACTTCACCTACGTGGAAGATCCTGATGGCACCCTCATCGAGTTTGTTGAGACCTACAAGATTCCCATCGCGAAGAAATTCGGGCTTTACCTCAACCTTGCCAACAAGGACGATCGCAAGCCCTTGGGCATCCTCAAGCTGCTGCGTTTCGCGAAAGTGAAACGGGAGAGCATAAAATAAGAAAAGCCGGCTCATTCGAGTCGGCTTCTCTTATTCTAATATCACAATCTTATTTGATGCCCAATTTGGCTTTCACGTCCTTGGTGCAGTCGACGGCATTGTCGCCCACATAGACGGCAGCACCGGTTGCCAGATCGAGGATATAGGTATAGCCCTTCTCCTTACCCACCGCATTGATGGCATTCTGAATCTTGTCAAGCATGGGTTTCAGCAACTCGGCACGCTTGTTGGCGAACTCTTCCTCAGCGTTGATCTGGAACTGCTGGATACGGGTCTGGAGGTCAACGATCTCCTTCTCCTTCGATTGCTTCACCAGATTCGACATGGTGGCTTGGTTGGCCTCGTAGTCCTGCATCTTGGTCTGATACTCTTTCGCCATGGCCTCCAGTTGGCTCTGCAGCTCACCGTAGTACTTCTCAAGGCTCTTCTCCGCCTTTGCCTTGTCGGGCATGGCATCAAGCACCTCGGCAGTGTTGACATGTGCGATCTTCACTTGGGCAGTGGCCACACCGCTCATCACGAAGAGCGCCACACCCAGAAACAATACTTTGATTAATTTGTTCATTTTATTGATTTTTAACAATTTAACTCTTTTTATCTATGACAATTGAGCCGCAAAGATACGAATTATTTGCTTCCCTTTGGCTTTTGATGCTTTATTTCTTTGTCTTAGGGCCGCCACCCTTGTTGGATGCCTTGCTGCCACCCGAGGAAGAGGAGGCCTTGCTGTTGCTTGAGGAAGAACCGCTTGTGGGGCTGGCGGAGGTAGCACCTGCTCTGCGACGATCTTCTCGACGCACAGTCTGCATGACGTTACCAAGCTGGTCGAGCACGTCGTCGCTGACGTCGTTCTTTTCGGAGGCATAGAGCACAGAGGTACCCGAAGCAAGGTCGAAGATGAAGGCATAGCCCTTGGTTTGGGCGAGGTCTTTCATCGCGGTGTAGACCTTTTCTTGAATGGGCTGGATCAGTTCGGTGCGTTTCTGGTAGAGCTGCCCTTCAGGGCCGAAATACTGCTGCTGTAGGTTTTTGGCTTCCTGTTCCTTGTCGATGATGGCCTGCTCACGGGCACGCTTCTGGTCTTCCGAGAGGAGCAGCATGTCGGTTTGGTACTTGCTGTACATCTCCGACACCTTGTCGTAGACGGCCTTCACTTCCTTTTGCCATTTCTCCGACAGGGCGTTCAGCTCGGCTTGAGCGTCACCGTATTCCGGAATGTTCTCCATGATGTATTCAGAGTCGACATACACGATTTTTTGTCCACCGCCAAGCTGGGCATTGGCAGTCAAAATGCCGCCACATACCAAGGCAGCGGTCAAGATTAAAATTCTAAATGCTTTCATTTTTTTTATAGTGTTTCTAATTGTTTTTCCTGTTTGCTTTATCAATAATCGTTCCACTTTTTCGACTCGGGACTGCGAGACACGAGACGCGAGACCTATTCCACATTCTACATTCTGCATTCCACAATTCAGCATTAATCAATAGATCCGCCGATGGAGAAGTGGAACTGGCTATGGTTGCTGCCCGTAGTGCCGTAGACATCGTCGAAGCCATAGCCCCAGTCGAGACCAAGCAAGCCAAACATGGGCAGATAGATACGCACGCCGAGACCTGCAGAACGCTTCACGTCGAACGGGTCGAAGTTGTTGAACCCGAGCCAGCAGTTGCCCGCCTCAAGGAAGGTCAAGGCATAGATGGTGGCCTGCGGATTCAGCGAGAGCGGATAACGCATTTCCAGGGTGTATTTCGTCATGATATTACCACCATTGCCACCCGTGCCGGAGTTGCTGTAATAGCCTGGTGTGAGTGAGTTGTTGGCATAACCACGCATACCCACGAGTTCGCGGCTGTCGACCGAATAGGTGGTCAAGCCGTCACCACCAAGGAAGAAACGGTGGAAGGGTGTGGGACCGATTTGGTCGTTGTAATGGCCCAGATAGCCAAAGCGCACGCGGGTCATCATCACAAGTTTGTCGTAGAGTTCGGTGTACCATGCCGCCTTGAAGGTCCAACGGTGCATCTCAATCCACTTGTATTTCTCGTTCTCCGAGAGGTTGCTGTAATTCTTATCCGTAAACAGCGAATAAGGCGGCGTGATCTCAAGACCCAACTGGAATTCGGAGCCGTTGCGTGGATAGATAGGCTGACTCACCGAGTTGCGCGACAACACGAAGCTGTAGCTGATCAGGTTGAACTTGCCGTTGCCATCGCCGACATCCAGATAAGAGGACTGGTAATTATGCAGGTTATAACGCTTGAAGTTGAGGCCTTGATACACGGCAAAATAGTCGTCGGGCCAAGTCAAGCGGCGACCCAAACCGAGCGTGCCACCTGTCATATTGAAATAGCCGTAGTCCGAAGAAGTCCTTTCTTTGTTGTTGGAATAGAACGACTGGTAGATGGAGAAGGTGAACGAATTGGGCTTCCTGCCGCCCAGCCAAGGCTCGGTGAACGACAGTCCATAGTAGAGGTAGTAGCGGCCCAGAGTGCTCACATTGAGCGAGAGCTTTTGTCCATCGCCCATCGGCAGCGGTCTCCATGCCTTTTTGTTGAAGATGTTGCGCATCGAGAAGTTGGAGAACTGCAAACCGGCTTCAAGCATCAGATAGCCAGCAGCAAAACCGGCCGAGAAACGGATCTGGTCGGCGGCGGCCTCCTCGACGGTGTAGCCGATGTCGACGGTATTGTCTTCCATATTGGGCTGCACGTCAGGGGTGATGTTCTCCTGATTGAAGAAGCCAAGCGTGGCCAACTCACGGATGGAGCGTACCACGTCGCTGCGGCTGTATAGCTGTCCGGGACGGGTGTAGAGCTCGCGCAACACCACGTGGTCATAAGTCTTCGTGTTGCCCGCCAAAGTCACGTTGCTAATGCGAGCTTGTTTGCCTTCGCTGAGACGGATCTCGAGGTCGATAGAGTCGTTCTCCACGGCCACCTCCACGGGGTCGACACGGAAGAACAGATATCCGTCGTCCATATAGAGAGAACTGATGTCGAGGTTGGTCTCGCTATAGTTCAGGTTCTTGTCTAAAAGTTCTTTGTTATAAACATCTCCCGAACGCACACCAAGGATGGAGTTGAGAGTCTCATCGCTGTATTTCGTGTTGCCCGTCCAAGTGATGTTGCGGTAGTGGTATTTGTTGCCTTCTTCGACAACGAGGTCGATGCCAATGTTTTTGTCGTCAATCATATACACCGAGTCGCTGACGATGCGGGCATCGCGATAGCCCTTCGAGTTGTATTTCTCGATGATGAGTTTCTTGTCGGCTTCAAAGTTGCTTTCGAGATATCGCGACGACTTGAAGATACGCGGACGATAATTGTCGTAGAAATACTCCTCCACTCCGTTGATGGCCCTCAAGGGATGCAGGGTAAAGACGTCGGCGACGGTATTCACCACCAAGGGACCGAGCGGGGTAAGTGGGTCGAAATGGCCGCGCTGCTTAGTCTCCTTCATAGCCGAGAGTATCTGTCCTTCGGTAAGGTTTTCGTTGCCCGTCACGTTGATTTTTCCCACCTTCACCTTGCTGCCCTTGTTAATGTTGATCACCATGTCGATGTAGTTCTCGCGCGCGGTGTCGGCCACTTGACGGATGTCGATGTCGACGTTGCGGTAGCCCTTCTCGTAATAGAAGTTCTCGATAATGCGGGTGGTCTTGGTCAGCAGGTGGTCAGTGGCGATGTCGCCGCGCGACAAGTTGATCTTATTGCGGATGTCGTCTGCCTCGCTCTTTTTGATGCCGTTGAAGGAGAACTTCGACACACGGGGGCGTTCTTTGATGACGATTTGGAGAAACACCTTGCCGCCCACGATGTCGGTAACGTTGACAGCCACATCTTCAAAAAGGCCCTGGTCCCAGATCTTGCGGATACCGTTCGATATCTCTTCGCCGGGGACGGAGATGGTCTCGCCCACACTCAGACCAGAGATCCTAGCCAGCATGTAGGCATCGACGTATTTGGCACCCTCGACGACGACGCCACCGATTTCGTATTTTTGCGGATGCGCATAGTCGATTTCAGAGAGGTCGTCACCGATTTGTATCTGGGCAAAAGCGCTGCTCCCCACAGTCAAGAGAGCCATCAGAAGCAACGTTATGGGTAAATATCTCAATAGCATAGTGTTATCTTTCCATCATTATTTGGTTACTTGTTCGCTCGTCTTCCCGAAGCGGCGCTCGCGATGCTGGTAGTTGAGGATGGCCTCATAGAGGTCGGCTTTGCGGAAGTCGGGCCAGTATTTTGGGGTGAAATAGAGTTCTGAATAAGCCAGCTGCCACAGCAGGAAGTTGCTGATGCGCTCCTCGCCGCTGGTACGGATGAGCAACTCGGGGTCGGGCATGTTCGCTGTCGAGAGGTATGACGAAATCGTCGCATCGTCGATGGCCTCGGGAACAAGCTTGCCCGCTGCCACGTCTTGTGCCATACGTTGCGAGGCTTGTTTCAGGTCCCAACGTCCAGAATAGCTCAATGCCAAAGTCAAGGTCATTCGGGTGTTGTGGCTCGTGTCGTCAATGGCTTGCATCAGCTGTTCGTAATTGGCCTTGGGCAGACTCTTCAAGTCGCCGATGGCGTTCAACTTGATGCTGTTTTTGTTCATCGTGATGACCTCTTTCGTGATGGTGGTGGCCAACAACGACATCAGTCCGCTGACTTCCGCCAGGGGACGGTTCCAGTTCTCCGTAGAGAAGGCATAAAGAGTCAGGTAGGGCACCCCTATCTCGGCCGAGGCTTCGCTCACTTCGCGCACCGACTGGATGGCGCTTTGATGACCAAAGAGGCGCTGCTTGCCGCGTTCCTTGGCCCAGCGCCCGTTGCCGTCCATGATAATGGCGATATGCTGCGGCAGACGCTCGCGATCGATTTGTTGCATCAGTTGGTCTTTCAGTTCCATGGTCAGAATTTGCTAAGGTTGCAGCCCCTTCCGTCGGGCAGGTTGAATTTCCAGGTCAGCGACACGCGGCCCATGCCAAACCAGTCGTTGAAAGCCGCGTTGCCACGCTGCTGTCCGGCTTCGTAGTGGCCCGTCGGGTCGGTCAAGTCATAATTATTGCCTTCGTCGTCCGTGTACCAGGCATGTTCTTCAGGATAAACCGTGGCCACATCGTCGAGGTAATCGGTGAAGGTCTTCTGCATGCGCCATTCCACCGTGGCTGCCATGTGACGCGACAGCGCGAACTTCACGCCGAAGCCGAAGGGGATCGACACACCGACGGGGCTGGTCTTGCCAAACATCTTGTCGTACCATTTCGCATCGGGGTCTTCAGGGCCTTCCGTTGCATAGTCGTCCAAGTTAACCAACTCGTCGCCCACTCTGGCGTAGGCCGTGTATTGGAACACCGAGATGCCGCCAAAGAGATAGGGCGACACGTTTCTTTTCGGGTTGCCTGTGTAATACTCCAAAAAGTTGAATTCGGCCACAAGGCTGAAGTCGTTGATCTTCGAGGTGAAGTTCAGGCCTCGCTCGGGACGCCATTTGATGACTTCGTCAGAAGCCGTCACCGTGGCCCTCGAATAATCGAAACGGAAGGTCCAACGGTTGTTGTAATTGTAGCGCACCACGCCACCATATTGCAATCTCGATTGGGCAAAAGGAAACAAAGGGTTGAGGTCTCCCATGTAATAACTCACACCGACATGCGGCCCCACCTCAAGGGTTTTGGGGTCGTCGAACTGGGCATGCAACTGTCCAAAGACAGCCAAGCAGCTCAGAACCAATAAAATACGAATCTTTCTATACATAATTCAAGCCTGCAAAATTAGGAATTTTTCCAATGAAAACGAAATTAATCAGTTTCTATTGTCTTTTCCCCACATCAATTTGTTGCGGATGGTGCCGAAAAAGTCCTCGCCGCGCATCCTGACGAGGTTGAGGCAAAAACCTGCCTTGCGCACCTCGAGTTGTACGGAAGTGTCCAAGGTACAGCTCCTTGAGTCCATACTGAAGACAAACTTCTTCTCACGGCCCTCCACCTGAATGCGGATAGTGCTGTCGTCGGGGATGACGACGGGACGTACGGTGAGATTATGCGTGGCGATGGGTGTGATGACAAAGTTCTTCGCGTTGGGCGCGATGATGGGACCGCCAGCACTCAACGAGTAGGCCGTGGAGCCCGTCGGGGTGGCCAGCAGGATGCCGTCGCCCCAATAGGTGTTGAGGTAGACATCATCGACAAACACCTTGATAGCCAGCAGACTATGCTCTGGGTTGCGGATGACATTCAGCTCATTGAGGGCGTATTTCACGTCGTCGAAGACTTTCTCTGGGGAGACCAACTCCAACAGAGCACGCTGCTCGACGGTGTATTCGCCTGTGAGCACGCTTTTTACCGCCATGGTGATCTCGTTTTTGGAGATGCTGGAGAGGAAGCCCAAACGGCCCATGTTGATACCCACCACGGGAATGCCCGAGTCGAGGACGTAAAGCACCGTGTCGAGGATGGTGCCGTCGCCGCCGATGGAAAACAGCAGGTCAGCCTTCAGGTCGGCATGAGAATGGAAAACACCGTAGTGCGCGCCTTCGGGGACATAGGCGGCGACAATGGAGGCAAAAGGCTCGTAGACAACGATTTCCACCTTGTTTTCGGCCAGTTCATCGAACAACTGCCGCATATATTCCCCGTTCTCAGGGGCGAGGGTCTTTCCAAATAAGGCTATCTTCATTCGTTCGTTGTTTTTCACCCTGACCGCTGACCCTGACCCTGACCGTCTTTCATCCGGCTGGTCAGGGTCATGGTCAATGGTCATGGTCAGTTATCATCCTTCTTCTTTCACAGATTCATGGCTTTCGTCCGTCATCATACGGATATAATTCACATAGCGCCAGTCGGCGATGTCGCCGCGCTCGACGGCTTCCTTCACCGCGCAGCCAGGCTCATGGGTATGGGTGCAATTGGCGAAACGGCATTCGCTCATCAGCTCGCGCATCTCGGGAAAGCGCTGCGCCAGCGTCTCTTTCTCAAGGTCATAGAGCACAAACTCCTTGATGCCGGGCGTGTCGACAATCCAAGCACCGAAATCAAGATGGTGCATCTCGGCAAAGGTAGTGGTGTGTTTGCCTTTCTCGTGGTAGTCGGAGATCTCACCGATACGGACATTCAGTGAGGGGTCGAGGGCATTCACGAGAGCCGACTTGCCCACACCGGAATGACCCGAGAACAAGCAAATCTTATCTTGCATCAAGGCGCGCAGCTTGTCGATTTGGAAGCCCGTCTTGGCCGAGACTCCGAACGAGGTGTAGCCGAGGCTCTCGTAGGTTTCCATCAGCACGCACATCTCCTCTATCTGCTCGTCGGTGTAGAGGTCGCATTTGTTGAAAACCAAGGCGGCAGGGATGTGATAGGCTTCGGCGGTGACGAGGAAACGGTCGATGAAGCCCGTGGAGGTGCGCGGCTGAGTGATGGTGGCCACCACGATGGCCAGGTCGACGTTGGCAGCGATGATATGCGAGGCCTTGCTCAAATTGACCGACTGACGGACAATCACATTGTCGCGCGGCTCGATCTTCTTGATGACACCAGTCTCCTTGCCGGGCTCCTGTTCAAACTGCACATTGTCGCCCACCGCCACAGGGTTGGTGCTACGGATGCCGTCCAAACGGATCTTGCCGCGCAGGCGACACTCCCATTGCCGTCCCGTCTCGTCGAGGACGATGTACCAACTGCCCGTCGATTTGATGACCTTGCCTAACATTTCTGATATCTCTTTCCTGGCAATGCCATTAGCACGCCGTCGAATTCCAAATTGAGCAACAAAGCCGCCAACTTCGTGGTCGGCAGCTCCGTCTTCACGATGATGTCATCGAGGTTGATGACGGCATTGGCACCAAAGCAGTCCATAACAAGCTTTTCCTCGGCAGTGAATTCGCGGAACAAAGCCGTCTGTTTCTCGCTCTTCGACTCCGAGTCCCAACGCATGATATAGCGTAGGTTAAGCACGCTCTCCATGAGGTGGGCGCGGTTGGTGCGGATGAGGTAGTTGCAGCCTTGGCTGTAGATGTCCATCACACGACCTGGATAGGCGAACACATCGCGGCTGTAGGAGTTGGCCAGGTCGGCCGTTATCAGCGAGCCGCCTTTCATCGCCGACTCAATGACGACCACGGCATCCGCCATGCCCGCGATAATGCGGTTGCGACGCGGGAAGTTCTCTCTATCGGGCAAGGTGCCGCTGATGCATTCCGTGAGGATGCCACCGCCCTGCTCCACCATGTCGGAGGCTAGTTTCTTATTCGGGGCTGGATATATCTGCTGCATGCCGCTACCCATCACACCCACCGTCGGGATGCCTTGTTTCACGGAAGCCTTGTGGGCACAGGTATCCACCCCGTATGCCAAACCACTCACGATCAACACGTTGTCATTTTTCAAATCCTCCACCAGCTGGTTACAGTTTTCCTTGCCGTATTCCGTGATATTGCGTGTGCCGACGATGGCCACCACACGGTTAGCGTTAAGGTTGGCTTTGCCTTTGTAATACAGCATCATCGGGGCGTCATCGCACTGCAAGAGACGGCGCGGATAGTCGGAATCGAGGAAAAACAAAGGCTGAATGCCGTTCTTCTCAACGAAGTCAACCTCCTCTTCGGCCCGTTTCAGGTATTCCTTGGGCTTGCAGATGGCGTCGATGGAGGCTTCGCGCATGCCCGTGATCTTCTCCAATGACTTTCGCGTCTCCTTAAAAACGGCCTCGGCGCTGCCGCAATATTGCACGAATTTCTTGCCGCTGATATCACCGATACCCGGCAGCAAGGTCATCGCAATCTCATATAGAATAACGTCGGACATGCCCTAATGAGTTTAGATAAAGATGAGCTGTACGATGATGTAGACAGGCAAGCAGACGATCAGTGAGAACTTGAGCATATAACCGAAGAACGACGGCATCTTGATGCCTTCCTGCTCGGCGATGGACTTCACCATGAAGTTGGGGCCGTTGCCAATATAAGTCAAAGCGCCGAAGAACACAGCACCCATGGAGATGGCCTTCAGGAACGGGTCGGAAGCCAGACCGACGATGTCGCCGTAAGGTGCCATGGAGTTGAACACCATCGCAGTGGGCGCATTGTCGAGGAAGGCCGACAGCATACCCGTGCAATATACATACTGCCAGGGCTGGCTGATATAGGCCTGAATGGTCTCTTTCATCTGTTCGAGGAACATCAAAGCGGGGGTCATCGTGGCGAAGATGCCGATGAAGACACAAGCCACTTCGAGGATGGGCACCCACGAATAGTTGTTGTCGGTACGGGCTTTCTTCTTCGTCGTCAGCCATGAGCAGGCAATGATGATGATGAAGACCCATTCGCGCAACAGCCTCAGATACCAAGGGGCATCTTCTGCACCCATGACGGGGATGTAGGTCTTGTTGATGAACATGGTGCTTGCTATGATGCAGAGCAACCACACGATGTTGATGAGACCCGAGAACTGCAGCGACACCTTCTGGGCTTCATCGGCAGCGAGGTTCTCTTTGGGTTCCTTGCGGTAGAAGTAGGTATCGACCAAGAAATAGATGATCAGCAGCAAGACACCGGTGACGAGCCATTCAAGTGCCATGTTCTGCATCCACCACATGAAGCTGGCACCCTTTTGGAACAGCAGGAACAAGGGTGGGTCGCCAAGGGGCGACAGCAGACCACCACAGTTGGCCACGATGGCGATGAAGAAGAGCACCGTGTGCATCTTGTACTTACGCTGCGAGATGGTCTGAAGCACCAAGCGGATCAACAGCATGGCGGCTCCCGTGGTACCCATAAACGAGGCCAAGATCCAACCGATGCCAAGAATGGTGGTATTGGTGACTGGTTTCGCCACAAGGTCTCCTTTGATGCAGATGCCTCCCGTGGTGACAAACAACGCCATGAGGAGCAAGATGAAGGGCACGTAGTCGAAAACCATCTGATGGATGAGTTCGTGACTCATGCCGTTCACGCACAGCCAAATGCCCACCGGGACACCGAGGATCAGCGACACATACAGTTTATGCAGGTTGTGTTCCCACCACTCGCCCACTTTGGGTATCAGAGGCAGGACTGCAATACAAAGCAGCATCACGACGAAAGGGATTAACATCCAGGCAGGGACAAAGTGTTCCATGGTTTATTTGTTGAATTGTTTAATTGTTGATTGTTTATCGTTGTTTATCGTAGAGACGCGACGCGCCACGTCTCTACCGGTTTTTAATCTAATTTCAAGACAGCCAAAAATGCCGACTGCGGAACCTCGACGTTACCAATTTGTCTCATACGCTTTTTACCGGCCTTCTGTTTCTCCAACAGCTTGCGCTTACGGGAGACGTCGCCGCCGTAGCACTTCGCCGTTACGTCCTTACGCACCTGACGCACCGTCTCGCGGGCGATGATCTTCGCTCCGATGGCCGCCTGAATGGCGATGTCAAACTGGTGACGAGGAATCAGTTCCTTCAGCTTCTCGCACATGCGACGGCCGAACTCGTAGGCATGACCACGGTGAATCAGGGTGGACAAAGCATCGACCGACTCGCCGTTGAGCATGATGTCGAGCTTCACCAAATCGGCATCCTGATAGCCGGCGATATGGTAATCGAAGGAGGCATAGCCCTTCGAGATGGATTTCAGTTTGTCGTAGAAGTCGAAGACGATTTCGCTCAACGGCATCTGGAAGGTCAACTCCACGCGGTCGGTGGAGAGGTAGACCTGGTTCTTCAGCACGCCGCGCCTATCAATGCAGAGCGTCATGATGGGGCCAGTGAACTCGTTCTTCGAGATGATCTGTGCGATGATGTAAGGCTCTTCGATGTGGTCGATCTTCGTCACCTCGGGCAAGCCGCTGGGGTTGTGCACCTCGATCATCTCGCCGTCGGTCTTGAAGCACTTAAACGACACGTTGGGCACCGTGGTGATGACGTCCATGTCGAACTCACGGTCGAGGCGTTCCTGCACAATCTCCATGTGCAAGAGGCCCAAGAAACCGCAGCGGAAGCCGAAGCCCAATGCTGCCGATGACTCGGGTTCCCAGACGAGGGAGGCGTCGTTGAGTTGCAGCTTTTCCAACGAAGCGCGCAGCTCCTCGTAGTCGTCAGCGTCGACGGGATAGATACCTGCAAACAGCATGGGTTTCACGTTCTCGAAGCCCGCCACTGGCTCGGCGCAGGGGTTCTCGACATGAGTGATGGTGTCGCCCACCTTGACCTCCTTCGAGGTCTTGATGCCCGAGATGATGTAGCCCACGTCACCTGCGGATAGCACGTCCTTCGGCACCTGTTTCAGCTGCAGCACCCCAATCTCGTCGGCGTTATATTCCTTGCCCGTGGCGAAGAACTTGACGAGGTCGTTGGTGTGCATCGTACCGTTCATGATGCGGAAATAGGCGATGATGCCTCGGAACGAGTTGAACACCGAGTCGAAGATGAGGGCTTGCAGCGGTGCCTCGGGGTCGCCTTTCGGGCAGGGGATACGCTCGACGATGGCATCGAGCACAGCAGGCACGCCTTCGCCCGTGCGGGCGCTGACGCGCAGGATCTCGCTCGGGTCGCAGCCTAAGAGGTCGACCATCTGGTCTTCCACGATGTCGACCATGGCGCTGTCCATGTCGATCTTGTTCATCACGGGGATAATCTCGAGGTCGTGTTCGAGCGCCGAATAGAGGTTGGCGATCGTCTGGGCCTGGATGCCTTGGGTGGCGTCCACCACGAGCAGGGCACCTTCGCAAGCCGCGATGCTGCGCGATACCTCGTAGGAGAAGTCGACGTGGCCAGGAGTATCGATGAGGTTGAGGGTATATTCCTCGTCCTTGTAGTTGTATTTCATCTGGATGGCGTGGCTCTTGATGGTGATGCCGCGCTCGCGCTCAAGGTCCATGTCGTCGAGCACCTGGTCGACGAGTTCTTTGTCGTTGAGCGTATGGGTGAGTTCCAAAAGTCTATCGGCCAAGGTGGACTTACCATGGTCGATATGGGCTATGATGCAAAAATTACGGATGTTTTTCATTATGGCCGCAAAAATAGGAAAAAAAACGTTTGCGGCCTAAGAAAAAAAACGCGTGAAAAGAATCGACGTGACAGGTCAATAGAACAATTCCTCAAAAAGGTCTGAAACCTCTTCAGAGCCAGCAACTGCTGTCCCAAGAGCAACCAGGCAGACGAGGACCGCAACGGTAACCAATGAGATAATCAAGCCGGCAATGGCTTTTCCTCTGGGGCGCTTGAACACGCCAATGACCGAGAACACGAAGCCGAGGAACCATAAGATGAGATTCGCGACGGGCACCCAGCACAATGCCAGGCCGAGGATAGACAGCACGAGGCCTGCGGTCCCCGGGCCATTTTTCTTTCTCACG
Source organism: uncultured Bacteroidales bacterium (assembly GCA_947303625.1). Lineage (GTDB taxonomy): Bacteria > Bacteroidota > Bacteroidia > Bacteroidales > F082 > Limimorpha. The sequence goes on from CAMYYV010000051.1 coordinate 12,536, forward strand.
GTTTGTGGCTGGGGTGGGTCTGCTACGGGTTGAGGTTGATCGGAAGGCTGAGGTTCTTTCAGCCAGGCCGTGCAATACATACATTTCGCGGCATTTGCAGGGATTTCCTCGCCGCAGTAAGGGCATTTCTTGTATCCTTCCATAGTTTATCGTGTTGAATTTGGAGGCAAAGGTACACTTTTTTCCAGAAAAGCCTAAAGATATCAAAAAAAATCCACCCAAGATGCCGTACAAACAAAGGATTATGCATAATTTTGCGGTCTGAAAAAGACGATTGCCTATGGAGCCCATTTTACCCGACACCTATTCGAAGGAAGAGAAAGAAGAGATAGAACGACGACACCAGCGCCTCATCGACGCATGGCAGACGCGCAAGGAAGCCCAAGACCTAGAAGCCGTCGACAAGGCCTTCTACTTCGCCGTGGAGGCCCACAAGGACCAGCGCCGCCGCTCAGGCGAGCCCTACATCTACCATCCTATCGAGGTGGCCACCATCGCCGCCAGCGACATCGGGCTGGGCCGCACCTCCATCATCTGCGCCCTGCTGCACGACGTGGTGGAAGACACTAAATACACCCTCGACGACATCCGAGAGATGTTTGGCGAAAAAGTGTCGCGCGTGGTGGACGGCCTCACCAAGTTCGAGAACATGGAGGGCGCCGAGAGCGCTCAGGCCGAGAACTTCAAGAAGGTCATCTCCTCGCTGTCGTACGACATCCGCGTGGTGCTCATCAAACTCTCCGACCGCCTGCACAACATGCGCACCTTGGACTCAATGCCCAAGCACAAGCAGCTGAAAATCGCCTCTGAGACTACCTATATCTATGCACCCCTCGCCTACCGCCTCGGTCTCCATGCCATCCAGATCGAACTGGAAGACCTGGCTTTCAAATACACCAACCCCACCATCTACTACAACATCCGCAAGCGCATGGACGACGTGCGCAGCAAACGCATGGGCGAGCTGCGCGACTTCATCGCACCCATCAAGGACGAGCTGGAGAAGAACGGCATCAAGGCCAGGGCTGAAATCAAGGAACGCTCCATCAACTCGGTATGGAAACGCATGATGGACAAGGAGTTGGCTTTTGAAGACCTCTACGGCTCGTTCATCGTGCGCCTTATCACCGACTGCCCCAAGGAACAGGAACGCATGGAGTGCTGGAAGATCTATGCCGTACTCACCAACTGCTACCGTCCCTACACCCAGAAACTGAAAGACTGGATCTCGTTCCCGAAAGCCAACGGCTACGAGAG
>CAMYYV010000052.1 GCA_947303625.1 uncultured Bacteroidales bacterium
GACACCCTGATTAAGAGTCAGGTGCTCTACCAACTGAGCTACGGAAGCATCGTTTAACTTCGTTGAACCTGTCGGTTTGTGGGTGCAAAAGTACAACCTTTTTCGATACAAAGAACTTTTTTCAACAACTTTTTTTTCATAAGTATAATAACTTATTATAATACAGTCATTTACAATAACACCCTAATACGGTCAAAACCTTATTTTACCTCAATCATTCCGCACAACCTTAACAAAATTGTAGTATTTTTGCCACACCAAAACAGAACGTCAATCCCATGAGGAGAAAAAACACCGAAACCAAAATCACACACCCGTTTTGGCAAAACGACATTACAACGATGCTGCTGCGTCTCTTGGCGGCATTTATCGCCATGTCTGTCATCGACATCGCCTTCTATATGATTGACAAGCCCTATCTGGGCCATATTACTGGCTTTGCAGAGTCGTGGAGCATCGCCTGTGGATCGCTGCGCTTCAACCTCATGTCGCTGCTCATCGCCAACAGCCCCTTTATCCTCCTCTCCATCCTGCCCTTCCACTTCCGCGAGAAACGTTGGTATCAAGGCATCCTGTATGCCATCTACCTGATTGTCAATTCCGCTGTTATCATCATGAACAGCGTCGACATCATCTACTACTCCCACACCATGAAACGCCTCACCCTTGAGGACACCCATTTTACGAGCAACAGCAACAACCTCCCCATCATCTCCGACTTCGCCTTGCACAATCTGCCCGTCATCATCATCGCCCTGACACTCATTGGCTTGCTCATTTATAGCTGGCACTACATCATATACCGTCCTACCAGCATAGAGAATAAACGACGCTACAACCTCGTCAACACCATCGTGGCCTTGGTAGTCATTGCCTTGGGTGCCTGCGGAATACGTGGCACCTTCAACCCCACCAAGCCATGGACCAAGATGAACGAAGCGGCAGCATATTCGCCCGAGAAGACCTGGCTCACGCTCAGCAATCCTTACTGTTTCTTCCGTACGCTCGACAAGGACACCGAGTACGACAAAGTGCACTATTTCAGCGATGAGGAGCGCGACCGTATCTTCAGCCCCGAGCACCACATCGACAGCAGCAACGTCGACTTGAGCCAATACAATGTGGTGGTGTTCATCATGGAGAGCTTCAGCAAGGAGCACTCCAAATACCTCTGTCCCGACCTCTATGGCCACGAGCCAGGCTGCACGCCCTTCCTCGACTCGCTGATGCAGGAGGGCTACACCTTCACCCATGCCTATGCCAATGGCATGAAATCGATCGAGGCCATGCCAGCCGTCTTCGCCTCCATCCCTTCGTTCAAGACTTCATTTGCCACCTTGCCCGATACTTTTGGTGAGTTTGAGGCCATGCCCGAAATCTTATCCAAGCAAGGCTACTCGACAGCATTCTTCAGCGGCAGCGAACGCAACTCGATGGGTTTCGAAGACATGGCAAAGCTATTCGGCATCGAAAAATGCTATTGCCGTGAAGAATATGAAAGCGCCTATCCTGTGAACGACAGCACGATAGAGCCTTTCTGGGGTGTCTACGACATGCCCTATTTCCTGTTTATGGCCGACGAAATCCACAAGATGCAAGAGCCCTTCTTCGCCTCGGTCTTCAACCTCACCTCGCACCACCCCTATCGTGTTCCGCCTGATTACGCGGATATCGTACCCCAGGGGCATACCCCCGAACAACGCGTGGTGGCCTATACCGACATGGCCTTCCGTGCCTTCTTCAATCGTGTCAAGGACGAGCCCTGGTTCTGCAACACAGTCTTCGTCTTCGTGGCCGACCACGTGGCGCCACTCACCTACGCACCGCAGTCGTGCACCATGAAAGGGCACTCGTCCATCATCCAGTTCCTCTACACCCCCGACGGCACCCTGCACGGCACCGACAGCACCACCGTACAGCAACTCGACCTCATGCCCACCCTCTTGGGATTGCTCGGCAACAAGGAACCCTACTTTGCTTTCGGCCGCGACGTGTTCAACGAGCCGCAACGGCAACCCGTTGCTTTCAACTGCCTCAACCAACTATACCAATGCATTACCGACTCGACGACGTTTTACTTCGACACCGAGAAGGTCGTGGAAACCATTGAAGGGAAACCGGAAAAGGAAGATGTTGACTTTCTGAAAGCTGTGCTTCAATGCTATACAGAAAGCCTTACCAATAGAAAATATACGATAAAGGAATAAGCTTAAGACACGAACCAAGTCTTGAACTCAGCCACTCGAGCCTTACTGACGATGACCTTTTCAGGGGTCTCAACAACGAGGTTAATGGCCAATTTGTTGCCAAACCACACCGAAACGTCCTTTACGGCATTGCGCGAGATGACAAACTGACGATTGGCACGGAAAAACAGCTGCGGGTCAAGCTGAGCAAGGATGTCGTCCAACGTCTGGTTCATATAATACATCTTGTTCTCAAACGTGACCAACTTCACCGTCTTGGTATCGATGTAGGCGTATGCAATCTCGCTGGTTGGCAGCGGCACCAACTTGTCGCGTTCAGGAAGCAAGAAGCAGTTCTTGAACTTCGGCTTGGCACCCAACTGCTTCAACAGGGTTTCAAATTGCTGCTGCTCAATACCCCGACCCGACAGGTTGTGGTATTTGCTGACGGCACGTTCCAAAGCCTCCCTGCTAATAGGCTTCAGCAGATAGTCGATGCTATTCACTTCAAAAGCCTTGAGAGCATACTCGTCGTATGCCGTGGTGAAAATGACAGGGCAAGTGATGGTGACCCGATCGAAAATGGCGAATGACGACCCATCGGCCAAATGGATGTCCAAAAACATAAGGTCGGGCATGGGATGCTGGCTGATCCAATCGACGCTGTCCTCAACTGATTCAAGAATGCCAACGATTTCGGCATCCGGGCAAACTTCTCCGAGAAGCTTCTTCAACGTCTTCGCGGCCATTATTTCGTCTTCAATGATAAGCGCTTTCATGATAATTAATCGTTTTGTTTTAGGGGCAAAGTTACTCTAAAATTCATTCCGTCGTCAAAAATTTCAACATTTTCATTCCATTTTATTCGATATCGCTCCGCAAGATTAGCCAAGCCGATGCCTGTACCTTCTTCCTTCCCGATTTTTGGCTGAATTTTATTACTGACTATCAAATGATTATCATCATCCGTAAACACATTCACCGTCAGAGGTTGTTTTGAGGAGATGATATTGTGTTTAATGGCGTTTTCGATCAACCCTTGGAGCGAGAGCGGCAACACATAGTAATTGTCGTACTTATCGTGGTCAATTTGATGGGCAAAAACGATGTTGTCGCCATAGCGCATCTTCATCATCTGACAGTAAGAGCGCACGCACTCAAGCTCTTGGGACAAGGTCACCACCTCCTCGTTCTTCAAAGTATAGCGCAGCACTGTCGACAGCTGATGGACGAAATCGCCGGCCTTGTCAACATCGACGTCGATGAGCGACTTCAAGGTGTTCAAAGAGTTGAAAAGGAAATGCGGGTCCATCTGGTTTTCCAAAGCCTCATAGCGCGATGCCATGTTCTCAGCGCGAAGGGTCTCGTTCTCGATGTCGGCCACCTTTTCGTGATATTGCGCACGTATCAGATACACCGCCATGATGGCCATGGCCATCAACGAGCAGTCGCCCAGATAACCCCTCATGACATACTGGAACGGAGTCCTCGGCGGGCCTGGCCTATCTGGAAAGACCTTCAATTGCAACAGGGTACACAACGTACTCAACACAAAGGTAATCGCCAAGGTGCCTAAAATGATCAGCACCAGTTCATCCACCCTACGTTTGGGACTCCTGCCAAAGACCACCTTGCAAAACAAGAGCACAGCAAAGACCATGATGAACGTCAACGGGATGTTCAGAAGCACTTTCTTGTAGAAATTCCTCCTAGCTTCCTCCGGCGAGGCGAAATATTCCCTCCTCCTCTCGTTGGAACGGGCCCGAGCGTCATTAAACTCCACCGTCTTCGCTTCAGCATCGTCTTCGTCGAGCGTCGACTCGGTTTCTCGATTGTCGAATGAAGGCCGCGCAAAATAATGGTTCAGAGTGAACAGAAAATAGTAAGCCATCGTGACAACCAACGAAAGTATCACTATCCTCTTGATTGACAAATATTTGTCGACACTTATTTTGGTAGCGGTCCTGTTCATAGGCAATGACTATTCGTATCGCAAGGCGTTGATCGGGTCGGTACGCGAAGCCTTCAAGGCTGGGAAGAAACCCGAGATGAGGCCGAGGACAGCACACGACACAAAAGAAATGACCATCCACATCACATTGACCACAAATGGCAGCGACATGAACATAGAGACCACGTATGACAACAAGATTCCCAGCAGCAAGCCGATAACGCCACCGATCAGACTCAAGATGATACTCTCGGCAAGAAACTGCATCAGGATAGCAGAATTTTTGGCACCTATCGACATACGTAATCCAATTTCCTTGGTGCGTTCGGTGACGGTGACATACATGATGTTCATGATACCGATACAGCCCACCAGCAACGAGATCAGGGCAATGGCAACAAGCACTGTGGTAATCATGCCCGTCATCGACGACATCATCTCCAGCATCTCCTGCTGTGTACGCACGTCAAAGTCATCTTCTCCGCCCTCGGGGATCTTGTGTGAGGCCCTCAAAATGGTCTCGATCTCTTCCACGGCGGCATCGGCCACGTTTTCCGAAGCAGCGGAACAAACAATCTGCTGGATGTAGTCGACACCCAACATGCGCTTCTGCACCGTGGAATAAGGCATCACCACAAGGTCGTCTTGGTCCATGCCCATGCTGTTCTCGCCGCGTTCCTTGAGAGTGCCGATAACCTTAAACGGCATGTTGCCCACACGAATGATCTTGCCGATAGGATCCTCGCCCTCGTCGAACAACTCCTCCACGATGGTATGGCCTATTAAGCCGACCTTGGCATATTTCTTCACGTCGTCATCGGTGAAGTTGACGCCCGTGGCAATTTCGTATTTCTTGATTTCCAAATAGTCAGGCGAGCCGCCATACACCGTGCCCGACCAGTTTTTGGAACCGTTCACCAACTGTCCGCCACTGTTAACCACAGGACTGACTAAGGTGACATTCTTGGCATTTTTGGCAATCAGCTCGCAGTCCCTGACTTTAAGCGATTGCACATTGGACGAGCCCATACTGACGCCACCACGCCGTTGGTTAGCGCGCATCACCATGATGAGGTTGGTGCCCATGTCGGAAAGCTGGTTTGCCGTACTCTGCTTCAAGCCTTCGCCCAAGTTGACCACAGCAATGACAGCGGCGATGCCAATGACGATGCCTAGCATGGAAAGTGCCGAGCGCGTCTTGTTGCGCAACAAAGCTTTCGCCGAAATTCGAATTAAGTTTAATATATCCATAGAGTATAATCCTAATGACGCGGGACGCGGGACTTCGAGATGCGAGATAAGGTCCAATTCGTCTCGTGTCTCGTGTCACGCTGTCTCGTGTCAATATATAAACTTAGATCTTTCATCAATAATCGTTTTCTTTGGGTAATGCCGCCAAGGCCTCCGCCGCCGATTTGGTCGCCACAGGCTCATCGCGGAGGATATGACCGTCGCGGAGGAAGATGGTCCTACTGGTAAACACAGCAATGTCTGACTCATGCGTCACGAAGGCGATGGTCTTGCCCTGTTCATGTAAGCTCTGGAAGAGGCTCATGATCTCGTATGAAGTACGCGTGTCGAGGTTACCCGTGGCCTCGTCGGCAAGCACGATGACCGGGTCGTTGACCAAGGCACGGGCAATGGCCACGCGCTGCTGCTGGCCGCCCGAGAGCTGGTTGGGCATGTGGCCCATGCGGTCTTTCAAGCCCACGAGTTCCAAGGCATGTTGCGCCTTCTCGTGACGCTCGCGATGCGAGACGTCGGGGTTATACACCAAAGGCAGCTCCACATTCTCCAAGGCCGAGGTACGTGGCAGTAGGTTGTAGGACTGAAACACGAAACCGATCTTGCGGTTGCGAATTTCCGACAGCTCGTTTTTCGAGCGTTCACGCACCGAGATGCCGTCGATGTAATATTCGCCTGACGTGGGTTTGTCGAGACATCCGAGGATGTTGAGCAAAGTCGACTTGCCGCTACCCGACGATCCCATGATGCTCACGAACTCGCCTTCGCAAATGTCGAACGTCACGCCTTTGAGGGCATGCACCTCCTCGCTACCTACGACAAACGTACGTTTGAGGTTATCAACCTTGATGATGGATTTATGCTCGCTCATAGGGATTACATCGGCGGACCACCGCCACCTTTATTATTGTTGTTCTTGTTTTTGGGAGGGCTTGGCATGAAGGGATTGTCGCCTGTCTTCTTGGCCTTCTCCCTGACGACATACTGTGCCGACAGGACCACCGAGTCGCCGGCCTGCACACCCTCTTCGATGATCTTGTAGGCGCCGTCACTCGTGCCCACCTTCACGGGACACGGCATGATGCTGCCGCCTTTCTTCACCCATACCATGTTACCGCCCGACATGGCCTTTCCATTCATCTTGGGCTGTCCACCCTGCGATGCCTCGGGATCTCCTTCAGGCTTCTCGGGCTTACGCAGAGCCTTCATCACCGACTCGTCGGGGGTGAAGCTGAAAGCCTCGGCAGGCACGGCCAGACCCGTCTCTTCCTCAGTGACGATGGTCACACTGGCGGTCATGCCAGGGAAGAGCTTCAGGTCGGGGTTGGGTGCGTCGATAATGACGGTATAGGTCACCACATTGCTCGTGGTGGTGGGCTTCATACGGATTTGGCTCACCGTACCTTCAAAGCTGTCTTCCATATAAGCGTCGACGGTGAAGGTCACACGTTGTCCTTGTTTCACCTGCCCTATGTCGGCCTCGTCGACGTCGGCTTCCACCTGCATCTTGGTCAGGTCGTTGGCCAAGGTGAACAAGGTGGGTGTGCTGAACGAGGCGGCCACCGTCTGGCCTACCTCGACGGCACGGTCGAGCACGATACCATCGATGGGGGAATAAATCTCGGCATAGGCCAAGTCGACCTTGGCTTGGTCGTAAGAAGCCTGCGCGTTGCGTTTGCTCATCTGGGCCTGAGTGTAGCTGTTTTGTGCCTCCTGATAGGCGGCCAGCGTGGCAGCGTTGGCTTCATAGAGTTGTTTGGTGCGCTCGTAGGTGAGCTTGGCGTAATTGAGCTGGCTCTCGGCCGAGGTGAGACTGGCCTTGGCGCGGCTCAGGCTCTGGTTGAGCGTCTGCTTGTCCAACTCGGCCATCAGCTGGCCTTTCTTCACCACATCGTTGAAATCGACGTAGATCTTCTCCACTTTGCCCGACACCTGCGTGCCCACTTCGACAGTCTCCACTGGCTCGATGGTACCCGTGGCGGTGACGGTGTTCTCAACGGTGTATTCCGCCACCACATGGGTGCGGATAACCAGTTCCTTGTTTGCTGACTTGGTCGCCCTGACAATCAATATCGCAGCCACGGCCACGACGACGATGCCCAAGATGATCAGCCATATTTTCCCTTTTTTCTTCATATATCACGATTTATTATTTATCTTTTTATTTTTAAATGGACAGACTCGCATCTACCTCTATAGTAATGTGTTACCATTCTATTCTTTTGCCCATATAGATGTCAAGGATCTTGCGCTCCATCACCAACGAGTATTTGTTCTGAATATAGGAATTGAGGGCATTCAAGTAGTTGTTCTGTTGCTGCAGCAATTCCACCGTAGTGATGGTTCCGTATTGATACTGTACGTTGTAAGCGTTGAAACTCTTGCGATAGGCATTCTCCTTGGCCTGCGACACCTTATAGGCGTTGAAGGCCGAAAGCACGTTGCGGTAGGCCTGCACCACGGTTTGGCGCACCGACAGCTGCGTTTGTTCGTAGTCGAGTTGAGCTTGCTCCAAGGCGATGCGGCTTTTCTTCACGTTTGCTTTGGTCTGACCGCGACTGTAGATGGGGATGCTCATCGACACACCCAACGACTCGGTGGGGGTTCCATACCATCGTTGGTTGCCGTTGCCGTCGAACGAGAGCACACCCATGCCCAAATTGGCATTGGCAGAGATGGACGGGAAATAGTTGCCTCGCGCCATATCGACGCTCTTTTCGGCCAGACGGACGTCATATTCGCCCATGCGCAGGTCGGGCATGTATTGCATAGCGAGGCTGACGGCTTCTTCCTCTGATGGCAACGACTCTTTCAAGCCATCAAGGTGATCGGTGTCAGGAGAGATGATCTCAAGTTCGTCGGTAGGCTCCATCGAAAGCAACACCTTCAAGCCCATCAGGTTATTGTCGATGTTGATGCGCGTGTCGACCACGTTGTTCGAGTCGCTGTAGTATTGTGCCTCAAGCAGCAGCAGATCGCTCTCAAGGATGGCACCTAACTTGTGACGCGCACGGCCTTGGTTAAGCTGTGCACGGCTGGTATTGAGTACCTCTTCCTGGTAGTTCAGCAACTCCTGGCTGCCAAGAATAGTCACAAAGCTCTGCAAAATCTGAACAACCAACTGGTTGTCGTAGCGCTCCATCTGCACCGCGTTGCGCTCCATGTTGAGGCGATTCTGTTCGATGGTATTGTTGATGTTGCCGCCCTGATAGATAGTCACCGACGAGCCTACACCCACGTTACCAGAAGTGGACCAGCCGTTCTCGTTGTTCGAAAAGTTCTGCCCTACCGAGGCACTTACGCTGGGCAAGCGTTGCTGTTTCGACTGCTCGTAAGTGGTCTCCAACGTTTTCCCAGTGAGTTCCATCGACTTGCGCTCGTAGCTATTGGCATGAGCGAAACGCAGACAATCCTCCAATGAGAAGCGGTAGGAATGCTGTTCTTGGGCCAAGCCTGTCATGCCCAATCCCATGAGAAACACAAAAGCCCATATTTTATTCTTCATCCTCATAATTCAACATTATTAAATCGCAAAATTAGAAAAAAGGAATATAAAATCACATCGAAAAAAAACGAAAAATTGTATTCTTTCAAGAATTTTGTATTTTTGCGGTATTCAAAAGATACGGTCCATGATGGGGTTTTGATGAATTGAAAACAACCTTAAAAACTAATAACTAACTAAATTTCAAAGCGTTATGAAGACAAGTAACAAATTCTTTGCCGAGTTGTTCGGCACGTTCGTTTTGGTGTTTGGCGGTTGCGGCACCGCCCTCTTCGGCCACGTCGGCTTCCTTGGCGTAGCCATCGCCTTTGGTCTTACCGTGGTGGCTATGGCCTATGGCATCGGCCACATCTCGGGCGCCCACCTCAACCCCGCCGTCAGCTTTGGCGTGTTTGTCAATGGTCGTATGACCTTCAAAGAAATGCTTGTTTATTGGCTGGCTCAATTCATTGGTGGCATTATCGCCGGTGCCTTACTCCTTGTGGTGTGGAACGCCATTGGTGGCGGTGACACAGGCGTATTCGCTGCCAACGGCTTTGGCGATGCCTTCCAAAAGGCTACTGGAACCATCGATGCTGAAACTGGCGAATTAGTAACAGATTATGCGGCCATCTCGACGTGGGGTGCTTTCCTCGTTGAGGCCCTGCTGACCTTCGTGTTCCTGATGGTCATCCTCGGCGTCACTGACGATCGTCACGCCAATGGCAAGTTCGGTGGTCTCGCCATCGGTCTCACCCTGGTGCTCATCCACCTCATCAGCATCCCGCTGACCAACACCTCGGTCAACCCCGCCCGTTCACTCGGCGTCGCTCTGTTCTCGAAATGCGAAAGCTGGAGCGCCCTTGGTCAGGTGTGGCTCTTCATCGTGGCTCCGCTCGTTGGTGCCTGCCTCGCTGGCTTGGTCTACAAATGCATCGGCGGCTGCAAGAAAGAAAAATAATCCTTAACGAGAACGTTATAGGCCGTGTCGTTCGCTGGTCATACCGGCAAAAGGCACGGCCTTTTCATTAAAAACACCATACTATGAAAAAGACACTCTTGCTACTCACAGTCCTCCTCTTCACGACCCTCGGCGTCATGGCTCAGCAACCCGCGACACGTGCTTACATCGATGAAGACGGCATCATCAAAACCGAAACAGTCATCACCCAACTGCCACCTGCGACCCGCGACGGATTGGCTCCCATGCCCGGCTTTCCCCTGGCCTTCGCCTCCAACACCACCTACAAGCCCATGCGAGGCTTGGCCCTGGCCGACCTTAACGACGACGGCGCCGACGAGATCATCGTCACCCACAACGAGGAAATCAACGTTGTTGACGGACAAGGCAACATCCTTTGGACACAATCCTTAGTCGGCGGCATGGCACAATATCCAGCCGCCGTCGGCGACATCAACAACGACGGCCTCCTCGAGATCGTGGCTCTCACCGCCTACGGCAATAACCGTGGCGGCATCAACATCTTCGATGCCTATGGTAACTTTCTACTTTTGATGGTCACCAATAACAACCCGCTCATCTGCGCCCCCGTCCTGGCCGATATTAATAATGATGGCGAATTAGAGATTATCTTCAACGGCCGCGGCAAGGCTTCGGCGAGCGTTTCGGCTGGCATCCATGTTTGGAACCTACAAGGCGAAGAGATGGATGGATTCCCCTTCGAGATGCCCTCCACCCCTGCTTTCACACCCACTTTGGCTGACATCGACGGTGACGGTTTCTTGGAGATCTTCACTGCGACAACCTCTGCCCTCTACTGCGTCAGCCACACAGGAGAGATGCTTTACACTGTTGACGGCCAAGAAGCATACAAGTACTCCTACCAGTCACCCCTTGTGGTTGACCTTGATGGCAACAACGATTGGAGCCTCGTCGGTGCCTGCCACGGCGACAACCCGAACCACTACATCCGTAACGCCCATACGGGAGAATACCGCACAGGCTGGCCAAAACCGGTTACCAACTGGACCTACTCCGCCCCTACAGTAGTGAAAAACATCGATGGTCATGCCATCTTCATGGGCATGTCGGGCGAAGGCGACGTATTTTACCAATATGACGCCGATGGCAATTTGGCATCTGGATTCCCTCTCAACCTGAGTTCCGGCATCGAGGGCTTCATCTCGGTGGCCGACATTGATGGTGACGGCGAAAACGAGATTATCACCGACTTCAACCTGATGGATGGCGATGAAGGCTATATCCGCGCCTGGGAGATGGACGGAACCGAAGTGACCGAAGGCTTTCCGCTCCGTCCGCAAGGTCTCTCCTACATGAACGGCGCCAACTTCGGCGACATCGATGGCGATGGTATGCTGGAGCTGGTCACCCTGACCTACGTCCAAAACTTCTCGCCAGATGACCCCGTGTATGTGACAGCCTACGCCTTGAACCAACCCGCCGATAATCTGGTCTATGGCACCTACAAAGGCAGCAACGACCGCATGGGCTGGATTCGCGAAGAGGAAGTGGTTATCAATTGCAACCCCGTCCTAGACCTTGCGGCTGAAGCTATCGGCGACATGCCCAGCGCGCACCTGACATGGAACGAGCCCGAGTCGGGGTCGACAGGGAACCTGCTGGGCTATCGAATAGAAAAAGACGGTGAGATTGTGGAAGAATTGACGGAAGTCACCGAATATCTCGACGACGCCGTCGAATTCGACAGCACTTATCAATATGTCGTCGTCGCCCTCTTCGATGACAATTGCGAGGCCGCTTCTGAGCCCCTGTCGGTCACCGTTACCTGGGATGTTTGCTGCGACAACGGAAATGTCACCAAGGTCTATCCGAATCCCGCTCAAGATATGCTTCATGTGGAGGGAATAGGGGTGCTCCAAGTGGAAGTGTACAACATTATGGGACAAAGTGTGCTGAGCAAGAACGAAAGCTTCGAGACTATCGACATCAGCCACCTGCAGAACGGCATCTATTTCGTCCGCCTCAAGTCCACCGATGGAGAGAAGACTGTAAAACTGGTCATCAAAAAGTAAAATCCGCATCTCTAAACTCTAAACACTAAACTCTCAACTAACCCATGGCTGGCATATACATCCATATTCCTTTTTGCGCCTCGAAGTGCGCCTACTGTGGGTTCTATTCGTTGCCTTCGTTGAAGCTGAAAGACCGCTTTTTGGAGGCTTTGAAGGCAGAGATTGTGGAACGAAAGGAGTACTTAAGCGCAGGCCTCATTGCAGGCGAATACCCAGCAAATCGTCAGATTCGACGAAGCGAAGCGAGTCAATCTCCTGCGCTTAAGGGCGATCCTCACACCCCCATCATCCACACCATCTACTTCGGCGGCGGCACACCGTCGTTGCTGTCCATAAACGAAATCGACGGCATCATGCACCTTATTAATGACACATACCCCGTCAACCCCGATGCCGAAATCACCCTCGAAGCCAACCCCGACATGCTGTCGCCGGAATACCTCGAGGGCTTATGCCGATTAGGTGTCAACCGACTCAGCATCGGCATTCAAAGCTTCTTCGATAACGACCTGAAGTATCTCAACCGTCGCCACGACTCCAGCCACGCCCGACAATGCATCGAATGGGCCAAACAGGCCGGTTTCAGTAACATCAGCATCGATCTCATCTACGGCCTGCCCACTTCGAATGCAGAACAATGGAACAAGAATTTGGATATCTTCTTCTCTTACGACATTCCTCACCTCTCAGCCTACGCCCTCACCCTGGAGCCCAATGCAATCCTAACCAAACAGATTGAGTTGGGGAAAGTTCAGCCCGTCAACGAAGAGGATGCCCTTCGTGATTATGAGATTCTTTGCCGCCGCGCCCAGGAAAACGGCTACCTGCATTATGAGATTTCCAACTTTTGCCGCCGAGGGATGCACTCCAAGCACAACGCCAGCTATTGGTTCGGCACGCCCTATGCGGGTTTCGGGCCTTCGGCGCATTCTTTTGATGGGACTTCAAGGCAGTGGAATGTAAACAGTGTTGAGAAGTATATAGACGCGAGACATGAGATTGCGAGACTGCGAGACCAAAAAGTCCCGTGTCCCGAAGTCCCGCGTCTCGTGTCAGAAAAAGAAACACTAACCCAAGAACAACACTACAACGAATACGTCATGCTGCGCCTGCGCACCCACTGGGGCATCGACCTCAAATACATGAAACGCGAGATGGGCGAACGTTTTTCGACCTACTGCGAGCAACAAGCCCAGCCTTTGATTGCACAAGGACGCATGTCTCAGACACGAGAATTCCTCTATCTCAACGATGAGCAGATGCTCTTTGCTGATGCTGTGGCAGAGGCTTTGTTTTGGGAATAATAATCAATAAAGTCGTGGTGCATCCCGATGGGATGCGTTCAGTCCCATAGTTTTGTTTTTACCGAATGCGCTTCCCGATGGGATGCCATTGAATCCAACCAATCCCGTAGGGATTTACGCTCGGTAAAAACAAATAACCATAATCCTTTGCATCCCATAGGGATGTGCGAAACTTGTATTTTTATAATTAATCAACAAAATTCCATAACTTACCGTTTTCTTTCTTATCTTTGGGCTCCTAAAGGAGCAATCATTATAAAACAATTCAATATGCTTAAATTCAAATCATTACTTCTATCCGCCTTGCTGCTCATCGGGCTGAACACGATGGCACAGGACGAAAACGAACAGCGTGTCGGTGCCTGCTGCACCAGTATCATGGTGGGCAAGAAAGCCACCACCGACGGCTCCGTCATTACCTCGCACACCTGCGACGGCCGTTACCGTACATGGATGCGCTGGGAACCAGCCGCCGACCATGAAAAGGGTGAAATGTACAAGGTCTACAAAGGCACCATGCACACCGAAGACCCCTTCGACAACCGCA
>CAMYYV010000053.1 GCA_947303625.1 uncultured Bacteroidales bacterium
TTGCCCCACCAACCGCCACCATAGCCTTGCATCGTCCAAGCCACAGGGTCGCCGCCAGTGGTCTTGTCAGCTTTGGTGATATAGCCGCCCGTCACTTCAGGATATTGGTTGCAGGTCTGGTCCATCTTTTCGATGTTGACGCGCCCTTTGTCGGGTTTGATCTTTTCCATGAAGGCATAAAGACCTTTGTAGTTGCCGTTGATCACCACTTCGCAATACACGCTGCGCGATGCGTATTGTCCAAGACGGTTCGAGAGGTCATAGGCCAACACGTCGCGCATCCCCGTCTGGTCGAAAGCCAAGGAGTTGAGCACCCAGTCGTTCTCTTCCGGCATACCCAAAATGCTGACATTTCTGTTGGTGATGTCGTCGTCCTCACGGGTCTCGACGGCGTATGGCTTCTTGTTGAGCATAGTCTGTGAGCTGCTGCCACGACGTTCGATGCCGATGCGCCCGTCATAGTTGAGGAACTCGGGGTTGTCGATGTCGCTCATGTAGTTGCGCGAGCCATCCTGATGCCAGATGATTTTCATCGTGCCGGGCACCTTCGGTTCGTCAGGGATGTTGGCACCACCGTCGGTCTCGATGACCACGATGGGCAAGTTGCTGTCGGTGAAAGTCTGCGCCGTGACCCTCAACGATAATACTATCAACAAAAATGCTATGATGTTCTTTTTCATCGCCATACTTATTTCCAGAATTGCCACCATTTTTTCTGTCGGCCTTCCACCACTCGGGCATAGCGATTTCTCGATTTTCGCAGGGTGGAGAATTTAGTGACAGAACCCGCAGAGGGACCTTTCAGAGTGGTGATGGACGACCGTGCGGCAATAAAACCATTTTCATCAGTGTCGTCGATGCCACCATATTTGTTCTTCTTCGAGGCATAGATGATGACATTGTCGATATACCAACTGGTGACATAAGCCCCGTGTCCAGTAAAATAAAGGCAAAAATGAGGCTCCTTGCTCGGCCATTCTTCCATGTCGAAGGTTAAGAGATACTGACTTTGGGCGATACTGCCCAACAAAGTGTCCTCCCAAATGCTTTCCCAATCCTCGCCGTTTTCAGAGATGCCAATGCCGATTTGGGCGTTCAGTTCGCCATTGGTCGCTTCAAGGGCATGGTTGAACTGAAAGTTGATGTAGTCGTATTTCCCCAACTCTACGATAGGCGTAACGAGGCGGGTAGTACCTTCAAAGTTGAAATCGGGATACATCTGCATCTCATGTGGCTTGCATCCGGCAAAAGTGGTATTGGAGATGTACCATACCACCCAGTCGTCACCTTTCGCGTCCCAACCCTCTTCGAGCCAAGGGTTGAAAAAGCCCTCACACAACATCACATCACCCTGCTGAGCAAAGAGCGGCAAAGTGAAAATGATAGTAAGCAGTGTGAGTAAACGATGTTTCATCCAACCTCTTGATTTTGGGACAAAAATAGGAAAAATCTTAGACTCTATTCTTTTAAGTGGCTATTTTCTTATCTTTGCGGCATAAACAAACATTGGGCTTAGGGACAAAACCCTACCCAAAACCGTCATTGCGGGCTTGACCCGCAATCTCCTGCGCTAAAGGATTACGTCTTCGAGCGAAGGAGATGGCGGATGTTCCTCCGCCATGACGGTAAAGGGTGCGGATTTTGTGTCACGGCTCACATAAAGCAAAACACAATGCCAGCAAAAGAAAAAACCGCCTTTTTCTGTAAGGAATGCGGGAACGAGTCGCCGAAATGGTTTGGGAAATGCCCAGCCTGCGGTGCGTGGAACACCTGCGTGGAAGAGACTGTCGTCACGGGAAAGGACAGCCAATCGGTAAAGAAAAGCGTCGGATTGGAGATGGACAAAAGCATTCCTGTGCCCATCAAGGAAATCGGCAACGCCAAGGAACAGCGTATCATTCTCCCTTATGAAGAACTCAATCGCGTGTTGGGCGGTGGTTTGGTACTTGGCTCTTTGACCCTTGTGGGTGGCGAACCTGGCATTGGCAAATCGACTTTGCTCTTGCAGACGGCCTTGCAACTCGCTGGAAGAAAGGTGCTTTACATCTCTGGCGAGGAGAGCCAAAGCCAAATCAAGATGCGGGCCGAGCGCATCGGCATCCACAATACCGACTGCCTCATTCTCACTGAGACCAACACACAGGAGATTCTGAAGCACTTCAAGAACGTGCAGCCCGACATCGTGGTCATTGACTCCATACAGACACTCGAATCGCCATACGTGGACGCCACAGCGGGTAGCCTCTCGCAGATTCGCGAAACTGCCGCCGAGATGAACAAAATCGCCAAGGCCTATCAGGTGCCGGTGTTCCTCATCGGCCACATCACCAAGGACGGCAGCATCGCCGGACCAAAGATTTTAGAGCACATCGTCGACACGGTCTTGCAGTTCGAAGGCGACCGTCACTATGGTTTCCGCATCCTGCGCACCATCAAGAATCGCTTCGGCTCGGCCTCAGAGTTGGGCATCTTCGAGATGAACGCCACAGGTCTCCGCGAAGTGACCAATCCCAGCGAAATCCTGCTTTCGCAGCGTGACGAAGAGGTAAGTGGCATCACCATTGCCGCCACGATGGAAGGTCAACGCCCCATGCTTATCGAGACCCAGGCTTTGGTGAGTAGTGCAGCCTACGGCACACCGCAACGCTCCGCCACAGGTTTCGATATCCGCAGGATGAACATGCTATTGGCTGTGTTGGAGAAACGCGCAGGCTTCAAACTTTCCATAAAAGACGTGTTCCTCAACATCGCGGGTGGTCTCCGCGTCGATGACCCTGCCATTGATTTGGCCGTCATTGCCGCCATATTATCCTCGAATGCCGATATTCCTATCCCCTCGCGTTATGCCTTTGCCGCCGAGGTCGGACTTTCGGGCGAAATCCGCGCCGTCACCCGCATCGAAGCACGCATCGCCGAAGCCGACAAGTTAGGTTTTGAGAAGATTTTTGTCTCAAAGTATAATGCCAAAGGTCTGGATACAAAGCGGTTTAAGATTCAGGTTGTGCCAGTGGCTTCAGTTTATGAGTTGGGTGGGGAGTTGTTTGGGTAAGCTGTAGCAAATTTGTAATTCTATGATTTTTCGTGATTTGCTGGTAAAAAATGGCATTATGATAAAAAATGATTATTTTTGCAGAAAAATACTGAATTATGCCTGAGATTAGCAGTTTTTACGGAATCATTATCTACATGTATTACAAGGAGCATCAACCACCTCATTTTCATGTGTGGTATAATGAGTATCAATGCGAGATTACCATCAAAGATGGTATTATTACAGGCCAATTGCCGCGTCGCGCGGCCCGTTTGGTTTTTGAATGGCTCGATTTGCATTACGATGAACTGATGGAAAACTGGAATCGTTCAGAACGTAAAGAGGCATTACAGAAAATTGAACCTTTGAAATAATCACATTATGGAGGAAAAACCATTATTCATAAAAGTAACCAAAGCGGAATACATCAAGGATTATATTCTTCGTCTTACTTTTAATGACGGAATAGTGAAACTTTGTGATTTTCTTCCATTAGCTCAAGAAGGCATCTTCCAGAAACTGAAAGACTTGGATTACTTCAAAAACTTCACGCTCGACCCTTGGACGGTAGATTGGAACAATGAAATCGGTTTCGCTCCCGAGTTTTTGTATGAGGTCGGAACCGCAGCATAATTCTTTGTAATGACCACAAACACTAATACTGAAAAAATCATATTAGGCATTGACCCGGGTACAATGGTGATGGGCTACGGTGTGATCCGTGAGCAGGGCAAGAAGTTGGAACTCATCACGATGGGGGTCATCAACTTGAAGAAGTTGGCGAATCAGGCTTTGAAGTTGAAGAAGATCTTTGAACGGGTGCTGGAAATCATCAACGAGTACCATCCCGATGAGTTGGCCATTGAGGCACCGTTTTTCGGGAAGAACGTGCAGTCGATGCTGAAGCTGGGGCGTGCCCAAGGGGTAGCTATGGCAGCAGCTCTTTATCGCGACATTCCCATCTTTGAGTATTCGCCAAAGACCATCAAACAAACCATCACGGGCAACGGTAATGCCTCGAAGGAACAGGTAGCAAAGATGGTGCATTTCATCTTGAAGACTGAAGAGAACCCGCAGTTTTTCGATGCCACCGATGCCGTGGCCGCTGCTGTTTGCCACTCCATCTCGAAAGGTAAGGACGTGAACTACACCAAACATACCACCGAAAAAGCTAAAGCACACCGCCGCCCCGACTGGAGCCAATTCATCGCCGAAAACCCTGACAGGGTGAAGCGGTAATCAAAATGGAATAGAATTTGTTGAAAAACACTCACTATAAACTCGAATATTCATCAATAAAAACAAAGTAAAATGATTATTACCATCCTGTGTATCACCATCTTGGCATACGCCATTGCAGGTAAAGACATCAACGGTTTGCTTGACAAACTGAAGAACGTGGATTGGAAATCCAAGACCTCCAATATGCTGGGCAAGATTGGCACGTATGCCAAAAAGGCAGGACGTGTCGCCACCAAACCACTGCTCCAGCTCTACTATGTGCTGACCATGGGCGAGACCACCACGCTTGAGAAAGCCCTCATCGTGGGTGCCATCCTCTATACCATCTTGCCTTTCAGCTTGATTCCTTATAAGGCACACAAGATCCTCGGCCTGCTCGACGAAGGTCTGGCCGTGCTCTATGTGGTGAAGAAGGTGCAGCATAAGATTACACCTGAAATCAACGCAAAAGTGGATGAGACTTTGAACCAGTGGTTTGGTCCAGAAGAAACTGCTCAAACTGCCGAACCTGCTGAGTAATTTGACGGATTATAAAAATGTCTGCCTATGTCATTCCCTTGGGAATCTATAGGCAGGCATTTTTGTTTTCAAGATGGTTTTCTCCAAAATAGCCCATCTATAGATTCCTTGCCGCTGCACTTTCCTGCGCAGGAATGACATAGACGGGCGATTTTTGTTTGTCTTTTAAAGCTCTGAAGACAGGTGGTACTTACCGCTGCCGTAGGTCTTCACCTCGTAGCCGTTTGCAGTAGGCAGACAGACCTCAGCTGTGGTATTAGCTGGAATGACGAAATCCCATTCAAAATGGTTGCCTTCACGTTTCCAGTTGCTTTCGATGCGGCCTGAAACGGAATTATAAGTGCAATTCACAAAGCCCAGACCCTCAATAGGATAGGGCTTGAGTTGTATCTTGCTGTAACCAGGTTCCAAGGCACGGATGCCGCCGAGGTATTCATATTCCCAAAGGATGAGGTCACCGAGCAGCATCACATGGTTTCCTGAGTTCATCGAGGGGTCAGCGGTGTTGCCGTTCCAAAGTTCCCAGATGGTGGTAGCGCCGTTACGATACATATAGCCCCAACTCGGATAAGTGTCGTTGGAGGCAATCTTGAAAGCGAGGTCGCCGCGACCATATTCCGTTAAGCAACGCATCAGCTGCTGGATGCCGACCACTCCTGTGGAGACATGACCGCCACATTCGTTCTCGGTCTTGTCGACAATGCTGGCCAGTACCTTGTCTTCCAAACCTTTAGGAACCATCCCAAACCACAAAGGCAAGATGTTGGCGGTCACTGTGTTGTTGGCATAAACGCCCGTCACTCGATTGAAATACTTATCATTAAAGGCCACGGTAGCGGTGGTGATTTCCTGTTGGAAGAAGGCCACATCTTCATCAAGACCTAACACCTCGGCGAACTTGGCCAGCTTGCCGCAGAGGTAGCAGTAGAAAGGCGTAGAGAGTACTGTTGCATCGGTGATACGAGTTGGGTCGCTGGAGTGGATGAGTTCGAGGCTTTCGGGCGGCATACACCAGTCGCCGTAAGTGTCGCGCGGCATGAGGCCGCCTCGCATGTAGTCGTTTTTCATGTGGAGCATCCACTTTTTCAGAGCATCGTAATGCTCGCGGATAGGCCCTTCGTCGCCGAAACGGGTATAGAGCATGTCAGTGGCGGTGACCACAGCTCCTGGCCAAGTCATGTTGTCGGTGTAGCCACGCCAATAGGGTGGGATGACATTGGGCAGTGAGCCATTGTCCCATTGGCAGTCATCGGCATCGGTGAGCCATTTGGCGTAGAGCTGATGGTTGTCGAAGATGTACGACTCGCCGTAGTTGCCCGTGGTGCGGTCGCCCGTCCAGCCCATGCGCTCGTCGCGTTGCGGGCAGTCGGTGGGCATGGAGCGGTAGTTGCCACGGATGCCCCAGTAGGCGTTGTGGTACACCGCGTTGATGATTTCGTTGGAGGTCTCAAACGAGCCCGTGACAGGCATCTCATCGTAGATGACCCAGCCTTCGAAGTCGTCCAAATTGGGTGTTTCGCGCAGGCCTGAGATTTCTACGTAGCGGAAGCCGTGGTAGATGAACATTGGATGCCAGTTTAGTGTAGAGTTTAGAGTTGAGAGTTTAGAGTTGTTGGCAACGATGTAATGGTCAGTACATTCTGCACCACGGAGGTTGGCGGTGTAAAGCGTGCTATCAGGTGTCAAAAGTTCAGCGAAACGCAGGGTGATGACGTCGCCAGGTTGCTGTCCGTGCACCTTTATATTCTTTATATTAGTGAAGCCGACCATGTTTTGGCCCATGTCAAGATACCATTTGTCACCTTTTTGGAACAGGCTGACGGGTTTCAGTTTCTCCATCACGGTGATGTTGGGGTTGGGTTGGGCGCTGAGTTGACCTTCAGGTGCCTTGACAAGTTCGGCTTGGAGCCAAGCAGAATCGTCATAGCCAGTTTTATTCCATTCGCCAAGTTCAAAGTTCTCGTCGTAAGTCTCACCGTCGTATTCATTGGCAGTACGGATGGGGCCTCGGTTGGTGATTTTCCATGTCTCATCGCTGACGATGGTCTCCTTTTGGCCGTCCTTGTAAGTCACCTCCAATTGCAGTAGTAGCCGTGGTGTACCAAAGCCAAACGCATTTTCAGTGCCGTCCCAGTTGGGGTTTTTGACATCGTAGCGGATGGTCGTGTAGCGACCGCCTTCGAGAATGATGCCTATGGCGTTGTCGCCTTTCTGGAGCATCTCGGTTACGTCGTAGGTGTTGAAATACACGCGTTTTGAGTACCAAGAAAGGGTAGGTTTCAGCAGTTCCTTGGGTGCGATTTCGTTGCCATTGAGGTAGGCGCTATAGACGCCCATGCCACTTACATACAGCCTAGCATCGGCAACTTCACCTTTGAGTGCAAAGTCCTTGCGAAGGTAACGGGCTGCCAAACGGGTATGACCTACCAAAACATCGTCCTCAAACTCATGGCCAATCCATTTTGCTTGCCAATCCTCTTGGTTCAACAGACTGATTTCAAACAACTTGACCTCGCTCTCGATTTTGGCTTTCTTTCCGCCTTTGGCCGTGACTGTCGTGATGACTTTCCAATAGGCTTTGTCGCGGCTTTGGAGTTCTTTGCCCGCGTAGGGGATGTAAAGCATCTGGTTGGATGGAACTACGCCCGAATCCCAAAGGTCGCCGATGCTGTTTTGGGCATTTTCGGCGGTAGTTGCCACGATGATGCGGTAGTTCTGTTGGACCACTTCGTTTTCTGCGGTCTCGTAGTTCCAACTGAAACGGGGCTGATTTGTGGCCAACGCTTGCTCGTGGAATTGCTGCTCTACGTTGGGGTTAGTGATGGTGACATCCAGCGAACCATTACAAGAAATGAAGCCTATTAAGGCAAATAGGTATAGAAAGTGTTTCATAGAAGTCCTATTTAATCTTGAAAAGCTATTTATTTTCCTTATCACCCAACGCAATAAGAAGCAACAAGGCCACGATAGGATTAATGAAAATGGAGAGTAAAAACCACACCAAACCGTGCCTCCCTTTCTTTTTTGCCACCAAGGCGACACAGGTGGGGATAAAGAGTAAATAGGCAAGGGCGATCGCCACAAAAATGCCCATGAAAATAGGCATTCCTTCGTTGAATAAGTAATTAGTTATTTCCATAGTGTTGATGTTTAGGTTATTCTTTACATTCTTGTTTTGGCTTCCAAACGAACAATCCCATCGCCCCAGCAAGCGCTCGAACTAGTTTAAGCAGGTCATCGGAAGGAGCAAAAACAGTCATGTGGGTATCGTCGCGTCCAAGGGTTATGAGGGCTTCGGACGAACCGATTAGGATGCACAATTCGCCTTGGTTGTCTTTGATATGATTCGCAAGCAGTTCAGGTTCAGGATTAGCGATGCCTTCCGTGTCGTCAACAATAAACAGCCGCAGATCATAGTAGCAATACAACTTTAACAGGATTTCGCAAAAACGTTCACGCAGAACTACATAGCGCGATGGCTCCAGATAATATTCCTCTACGGAGAAGAACCTTCCACCGCTTTTCTCTGGCACTTGTTTCGGGAGAAAGTCTACTATCCAATACTCCTTATCGAAGAATGATTCTATCATGTTGATATGATCTTTTTCGTTTTCACAATCCAAACGTCTCCGCCAACTCCTGCATCTGCACCTCACTCATGCCCTCGGGCTCGAAGCCCATGCTACGGGCACTCATATAGATTTGCGCGGCCTTGTTAAGCACATCCACTTGGTCGAAGGCGGCCATGATGTCGGTGTCGACGGCAAATACACCATGCTTCTCCCACATCACTACATCATAACCTTCATCGAGGGTCTTGAGAGTGGCTTCGCCAAGTGCTACACTCGACGGCAATAGATAAGGCACGATGCCCAAGCCTTTTGGACAGAACGCCCGCGTTTCGGGTATCATCGACCAAAGGATTTTGGTCAGTACGTCCTTCTCAAGGAACGGTCTATGGTGCGTCATGGCCACCAACTCTATGGGGTGGGTGTGGAGCGAAGCCTTGTAAGGTGAACCTTTGGCAATCAGGTAGTTGTGAACGCTTAAATGCGAAGGCAGCTCCGAGGTAGGCATAATGGGTTTGTCGGCGATGATTTCGTAATGGGCGCAGTCGTCGAGGATGCGGATTATGGAGCCGTTGTCCATGGGCCAGCGGGCCAAGTCGCGCATGCGGCGGTTGGTACCTTTGCAGAAGAAATAGCAGCCTTTCAGGTGGGGCAAGGATGTACCAATGGCTTTGGCTTCGCTTAAGGCAGGCAAGGCTCGCATTTCATCATCCACGCAATCAGTGATGTTGATGGTGATGTTGCCGCCGTTACGTTCGGCCCAGCCTTTCTGCCAGAGGTAGCCGGCCACCTCCGCGACTTGTTGTATTTGTTTAGTAATCGTCTCCATAGCGTTCTTTGGTTATTTGGTTAAGCGACTTGCCTCGGGTGTTGGGATAGCCGATGACGCCCACGATCAACGAGATGAGCAGTAGCCCGATCATGCAATAGGCGGCCACGGTGAAGCCTTCGCCGTTTTCGCCATAGATAAAGGTGAAGATGAGTCCCCACAAGGCCGAAAGCCCCCTGACAACAAAGAACATCAGCCCTTGTGCGCCGGCGCGAAACTTGGCGGGGAACAACTCTGAGCCCCACAAAGCGTAGAAGATCTGCACCGACATACCGCCTTCGATGCCCCATAAGATGGTGAACAGCCACAGCCCAGCGGTGCCATTCACGCCGACGGCCACAATAATGACCCACGCGCTGATAGCGAAGAGCAGGCCTAAAATGTAAATCAGTTTGTGATTGGTCTTGTCAATGACTTTGGAGAGCAGGAAGGTGACGAACACGATGATGGCCCATTGGATGCAGTTCATCCAGTTGGCTTGTTCGTTGCTCACGCCGCCCGCTGTTTCATAGATGTGCGGCTGGAAGAAGCCCAAGACCGAGGCCACGAGATTCCAAGTGAGGTAGATGACAGCAAGAAAGCATGCGGTCTTGATGGCGGTTTTGTTGGAGAACAACACCTTGAAGGCGTGCCATAGTCCAGTGTCTTCGCCTTTGGCCTTGGCGACCTCTTGGCTGGCCTTCCATTCGGTGCTTTCTTCCAGTTTGCGCTGCAGGTTCCAAGCGATGAAGGCCACAAACAGCAACGAGAAGAAGACGATACGCGAGCTGAACACATTGACGGCTGCTTGGGACAAGTCGGCACCGCCAAAAGAGTGCGCTATGCGTTCCACCCAACCGAATAGGTAGCCGTCGGGGGCAAAGAACATACCCAACAGCAGGATAATCATCGGGCCGAAGCCCCATGACATCTGTGAGATGCAGATGTTACGACCGCGTTTGTCGTTTTCCGAGCTCTCGGAGATGTAGGTCCATGAGGCTGGCACACCGATGCCTACCGAGATACCCGTCACCAGGAATCCAGCTAGCAGCATCGGGAAGCTGACGGAGAGCATGATGAGCAGAACGCCCACCATGTAGACGAGCAGGTTATAGGTGTAGATGAACTTACGTCCGTATTTGTCGGCCAAGAACCCACCGATGATGGCACCAAGAGCGGCACCCAAGCAGTTGGCGCTAATGAAGTTGAGCCAGCCGAGATGCACCTCGGTAAGGCCCAGGTATTTTTGCCATAGCGTCAGGCCGCTGGCACCAGCGACGATGGCACCGGCATCCAGGTAGTTGGTCAACGAGACGGCGATGGTGCTCTTTAGACTTCCTTTACTCATGGTTTATCTTTTGGATGTTACTTTTTTCTCATATTGTTGCACCTTTGCGATGAACTCTTCACCGACAGGCACATTGTTCTTCAAGTTAAAGAAGTCATATACGGCACCGAAAGGCAATGATTTCATCTCCTCTAGCAAGGCTAGTTTCTCGAAGCCTTGACCGTTGTCTTCGTATTGTCGCAACAGTAGCAGCGGCTCCAACAGGGCTTGCAGCAGGCATTTCTGTGTGGCGCGGGTGCCGATGAGGTAAGCGCCAATGCGGTTGATGGACGCGTCGAAGTAGTCGAGACCGATATGAGCGCGGTGGAGGGCTTCAGCGCGGACGATTTCCTTGAAGAGGTCGAGGGTTTGGTCGTTCATCAGGGTGACATGGTCGGAGTCCCAGCGGATGGGACGGCTGACATGCAGCATCAGTTCAGGCACATAGAGGAGCAGCGAAGAGACCATATCCGACACATTCTCGGTGGGCTCGTAGTGACCTGTGTCGAGGGTGTAGATGACCTTCCGGGTGGCGCAATAGCCTGCATAGAAGTCGTGCGAGCCGACGGTGAAGCTCTCCAACCCGATGCCAAATAGTTTGGCCTCGACGCAGGATTTCATATCGGGCAGGTCTTCAGCGAGGATCTCATCCAACGCGGCGGCTAGCAGCTCACGGTAACGTTTGCGTTCCACGGTGAGGTCTTTTAGGCCGTCGTGCACCCATATGTTCATGATGCAAGGGTCGCCTTGCGCCTTGCCCATAGCATCAGCGATGCGACGACAGCGTTTGGTATGTTCAATCCAGAAGGCGCGGATAGCAGGGTTGGGGTGGGCGAGGCTTAAGTCTCCACTCTTGGGGTGACCAAATGAGGTGGAGTTGAAGTCGAGCTTCATGTCGACCGATTTTGCCCAGTCGATCCAACTCTGGAAGTGTTCCACGTCCACTTGGTCGCGGTCGACGAACTTGCCGCTGAAGTCGCCATAGATCTCATGCAGGTTGACACGTTGCGTGCCTGCGAGCAGGGTGTTGACGAACTCGAGGTCGGCGCGCACCTCGTCGATGGTGCGGGCGCGACCCGGGTAGTTGCCCGTGGTCTGGATGCCGCCCGAGAGGCCAGCTTGGCTCTCGAAGCCCATCACGTCGTCGGTCTGCCAGCAGTGCAGCGAGATGGGGGTCTTCTCGAGGGTGGCGATGGCTTGGTCGGTGTCGATGCCGAGGGCGGCGTAGCGTTCTTTGGCTAGGGTGTAGGAGGTTAGGATATTGTTTTCGTTCATGACTGTTGTGTTAGGCCCGTAGGTCGCGACCTACGGTTAATGAAGTTATGTCCCTTCGGGACAGGGGGTAAACGTTTTAGCTTCAACGTTCTCTGCTATTATTCGGCGCATCGCCCAGCGGTCGCTGACCAACCCTGCTGCCTTAGCCTGTACCATCAGGTTGCCGATGGCGGTGGCTTCGGTTGGACCAGCCACCACGGGCATTCCGATGGCATCAGCAGTCCATTGGTTGAGCAGGTCGTTGGCCGAGCCGCCACCGATGATATGTAGCTTTTCGATGGGGAAGGGTGCCAACTCTTTCAGCATATCGAGCACCTCTTTGTAACGCTCGGCAAGGCTGTGGTAGATGCAGCTTAAAATCTCTGCATCATTGGCAGGTGCAGCGAAGCCATTGTCAAATAAGACATTGCGGATTTCTTCCTCCATGTCGGTGGGATGCGCAAAACGTGGGTCGTCAGGGTTGATGCGGCCTGCATAGGCTTTTGCGGATTGCGCCATTTCGGTCATCTCCGCATAGGTGTAGTCTTTTCCTTGGGCCTGCCATTTCTTGCGGCATTGCTCCACGAGCCACATCCCAGTGATGTTTTTCAGGAAACGCGTGGTGCCTTCGATGCCGCCTTCGTTGGTGAAGTTGAGTCGTGCCGAAGTCTCGTTGATGATAGGCTCGTTTGTCTCAATGCCCATTAGGCTCCACGTGCCGCTGTTAAGGTAGGCAAAACGCTCGTTCTCCGCGGGAACAGCAACAACGGCCGAAGCTGTGTCATGACCTGCCACAGCCACCACAGGCACCTCGCCCAAACCAGTTTCGTTGGCGATGCTGTAACGCAGTCTTCCCACCACTTCTTCAGGTTGAACTCTATCGGGTATTTGGTCTTGGCTTAGACCCACTGCCGACATCAGCGAAGGTTCAAATTGTTGCGTCTTCTGATTCATTAGGCCAGAGGTGGAGGCGATGGTGTATTCGCACACCTTGCCACGTGTCAGCAGGTAGGCGAGAAGGTCAGGCATGAAGAGGATCTTCTTGGCATGTTTGTAGGCCACACTACCTTCTTCGGCTTGGGCATACATCTGGAAGACGGTGTTGAAGTTCATGATTTGGGTGCCAGTGAGGGCATAGAGCTTTTCGCGTGAGACGGTCTTGAAGAACTTCTCAGGAATGCCGTCGGTATAGGGGTCGCGGTAGGCGCGGGGCAAGCCCAGTAGCGTGCCGTCATGGCCGATGCAGCCGAAGTCGACGCCCCAGGTGTCGATGCCGATGGAATCCAGCGGGATATGGCGTTGGCCTAACTCTTTCAGGCACTTCAGGAAATGCTCGTAGATGCCGTAGACATTCCAATAGTACTTTCCTCCGATTTCAAGGGTCTGGTTGGGGAAACGATAGACCTCTTCCATGCAGAATCTTCCCTCAGCAAAGGTGCCTAAGATAGCCCTTCCGCTGGTGGCACCACAGTCGAAGGCGAGGAAACGATAGTGCTTGTCCATGGTTGTTATCTTAGAACACCATCACGGCACCACCGCCTTTGGCGAGATGCACTTTCACCTTGTTGCCCCATACTTGGGCTTGCTCCGAAACATAGTCTTTGGCCACGCGGTTGGCGTTGGGACCGTCGCGGAAGATGTGTCCCGACTTGGCGCCGAAGTTGGGCAGCACACCAAGGTCGATTTCGATGTCGCGTTCCTCCCAGTTGGTGATGGCGCCCACATACCAGTGGAAGTCCTTGCGGCGGGCGATGACAAGGTATTCACCCACTTTGCCGTCCAAGACTATGGTTTCGTCCCAAGTGGTAGGCACACTAGCGATAAATTGGGTGCATTCTTCTTCCCTCATGTAGTTGCTCGGGCTATCGCAAAGCATGTTGAACGGTGACTCAAAAATCACATATTCAGCCAGTTGGCGGCAGCGTGTGCCTTGGCTCATTGGTTCGGTGTAGATAGCAGCGAAGTTGTTCT